>JAKSMQ010000009.1 GCA_024400565.1 Bacteroidales bacterium | reverse complement strand
AAATGTGTAATTTTGCAGTCTGAAACTGTAACGGCTGACTGACGGGTTAATGGGTTAGCTCCACTTCGGTCGCCGACCACAGTTCTCCGCCGAACGCCTAAGAACAAAAAATTGAATTTTTAGAGCCTACTAATAACCAGTTGCGCCCGACACGATGCTAGGGCATAAGATTATGAAGAAAGTTTTACTATTTTGTGTGGCTTGTATGCTGCTGATTCCCTTCTGGGGATGCAAAAGTGTCAGACCGTCAGAAGGCGGTATTAATCAAAAGGTATCTCATTGCGGTCTGTTTCCAGCAAGGTCTGGCGGCAAATGTGGCTATATCGACACGACGGGCACTTTTGTGATAAAGCCTCAGTTTGATGAGGCTTATGCTTTCTCAGATGGATTGGCACGTGTTAAGATTGGCGACAAAGAGGGCTATATCGACATGACTGGAAAGGTGGTGATAGACCCTCGGTTTGACCATGCTTCGTTTTTCTCACAAGGTTTGGCGATGGTTGATATTGACGGCAAAAAGGGCTATATCGACACGACGGGCAGTTATGTGATAAGGCCTCAGTTTGGCGGGGCCTGGTTTTTCTCAGAAGGCTTGGCGCCTGTTAAGATTGGCGGCAAATGGGGCTATATCGACAAGGCGGGGAGGATTGTGATAACCCCTCAGTTTGATTGGGCTGAGTCTTTCTCAGAAGGCTTGGCTCAGGCTACGATTGACGACGAAGTCTATATCGACAAGACGGGAAAAATTGTGATATACGCTCAGTCTGAGATGGCTATGTCTTTCTCAGAAGGCCTGGCGCTTGTTATGATTGACGGCGAATGGGGCTATATCGACAAGAGGGGAAAGATTGTGATAAAACCTAAGTTTGGCCGAGCTGAGGGCTTCTCCGAAGGCTTGGCACCTGTCATAAATGGCGACAAATGGCACATTGAAGACAAGGTGGAAGAGGACGGCACTATTAGCAAGATCGTTGTGCTTGATGGCAAATATGGCTATATCGACAAGACAGGCAGCTTTGTGATCAAGCCTCAGTTTGACGGGGCTAGGTCTTTCTCAGAAGGCTTGGCAGCTGTTACGATTGGTGGCAAATGCGGCTTCATTGATAAGACGGGAAAGATTGTGATAGACCCTCAGTTTGACGCTTCTGATTGGTACAGTTACAATACATTTTCAGGAGGATTGGCGTGCGTTAGTATTGACGGCAAAGAGGGCTATATCGACAAGACGGGTAAGATTGTATATATGGAGCAGTAGAAAAGATAGAATTTGAAGTTAAAAAACAATAGGTAATCTCTAAAAAATTAACTTATTGACAATAAAATAAATATCTTGATTTTCGTTATTGTATTCCCTGTGAGCTACCAGGAGGGCAAGAAGAAGGATGGCGGTTGGTTCAGCAAGTATGAATAAGCGACATTTGTCATTTGTCATTTGTCATTTTCAAATGCATCTCGTTTTTCGCTATCGATTTGTTCTTCGATGCGCTATCGATTTGTTCCAAAGTCGGCCTTCGGGTCGGCTTATTTGCTATCCCATAGCCGCCCTCTGGGCGTGCGCCTTCGGCTTCTCCGTTTCACTATCGAAAAGTACATTGTACTTTTCTTCATATTCATGCAATAATATTTATAAACGCGCGTTAAGTAATTAATACATCCGGAATGAATGACTAACAAGCGCAAGATTATCAACGACCCCGTCTATGGGTTTCTTACCATCGAAGATGACGTAATCTTTGATGTTATTTCTCATCCCTACTTCCAGCGCGAACGCAACATCAAGCAGCTGGCGTTCTCCTATCTGGTCTACCCCGGCACAGTGCACAGCCGTTTCTCGCACATGCTGGGAGCCCTCAATCTGATGGGCCGCGCCCTCGAGGTGCTGAGAACCAAGGGTGTCGCCATTACCGACGAGGAGGCTCTGGGCGCCAAGCTGGCCATACTGCTGCACGATATCGGCCACGGCCCCTTCTCGCACACTCTGGAGCATACGCTGGTGGATGTGGACCACGAGGTGATTACCCGTCTCTTCATGAAGCGTATGAACCGCGAACTGGGCGGTCAGCTCGATCTGGCCATCCGCATCTTCGAAGATTCTTATCCCAAGCATTTTCTCCATCAGCTGGTCTCTTCGCAGCTCGATATGGACCGGCTCGACTATCTGGGCAGGGACAGCTTCTTCTCGGGCGTGAGCGAGGGCATCGTGGGCACGGAGCGCATCATCAATATGCTCAACGTGCACGGCGACGAACTGGTGGTCGACGAAAAGGGAGTGTACAGCATAGAGAAATACCTCATATCGCGCCGTCTGATGTACTGGCAGGTGTATCTGCACAAGACGGTGGTCGCTGCCGACGAACTGCTGCACGGCATTCTGAAGCGTGCAGGAGAACTGTTGAGAAAGGGTGGTATCGCAGACTCTAAAGGCCAGGCCATCAGGGTAGGGGATGCGCTGACCTACTTCCTTACCCATCGCCATGTGGAGGCGGACTTTGAGCACGACGAGGCGCTGCTGGACATCTTTGCCGAGATGGACGACAGCGACATCTGGATGGCTGTAAAGGCCTGGATGAAGAGCAGCGACGAGATTCTGTCGCACCTCTCGCAGCAGCTCATCTACCGCAAGCTGCCTTCGATGAAGATTGCCGACCAGCCCTATGACGAGACTGCCGTGCAGACCATCCGCACCCAGGCTTCGCTCCTGCTGAATATACCTGTCGAAGAATGCCACTATTTTGTGGGGACAGGACTCCTGAAGAATCATGCCTATGACTTCAACGACCAGGAAATCCGCGTGAGGATGAAGGACGGCCGCTGTCTGGACATCAGCGAAGCCAGCGACCAGCTGGATCGTCATTTCCTCTCCAAGACGGTCAAGAAATACTATATTTTCCTCCCCAAGGAGTTGAAATCGTTCTAATAAATACACACACACCACCATGAGAGCACACTTTATAGCTATAGGCGGCAGCGCCATGCACAATCTGGCCATTGCCCTGCATCTGAAAGGATATGAGGTGACGGGTTCGGACGACGAAATCTTCGACCCCGCCAGGAGCCGTCTGCAGAAATACGGCCTGCTGCCCGACTCGATAGGCTGGCACCCCGAGCGTATCACCCCCGATATCGACGAGGTGGTGCTGGGAATGCATGCCCGCATCGATAACCCCGAACTGCTCAAGGCTCAGGAGCTGGGACTGAAGATTTACAGCTATCCCGAATATCTCTACGAGCAGTCGAAAGACAAGACCCGTATCGTGATTGGCGGCAGTCACGGCAAGACGACTACCACAGCCATGATACTCCATGTGCTGAACCATTGCGGCATCGAGGCCGACTATATGGTGGGCGCCCAGCTCGAAGGCTTCGAGGTGATGGTACGCCTCAGCGAGACGGCCAGGGTGATGGTCATAGAGGGCGACGAGTATCTGACCTCGCCCATCGACCGCCGTCCCAAGTTCCATCTCTATAAGCCTGATGTGGCTATCATGACCGGCATAGAGTGGGATCATATCAACGTGTTCCCTACCTTTGAGATCTACAAGGACCAGTTCCGTAAGTTCATAGATCTTATTGAACCCGAGGGCTCGCTCATCTATTGCGCCGACGACAGGGAGGTCCGTTCCGTTGCCGAAGAGAATCAGCGTAAAGATATTACTAAGATGCCCTACGATGTGCCTGCACACCATGTGGCAGAGGGGGTGACTTATCTCGATGCAGAGACAACGGTTCCTCTGCGTGTCTTTGGCCGACATAATCTTCTCAATATGACTGCTGCACGCTATGCCTGCAATCGTCTGGGAATTACTGATGCACAGTTTTATGAGGCTATACGGACCTTTGGAGGAGCAAGCAAGCGGCTTGAACTGGTGAAGAAGAGCGACAAGTGCGCCGTTTATAAGGATTTCGCCCATGCTCCATCCAAGCTTAGGGCTACTGTATCAGCCATGAAGGAGCAGTATCCCAGCCGCAAGCTGGTGGCCTGCATGGAACTGCACACTTTCAGCAGTCTTACTGCCGAGTTCCTGAAGCAGTATGCAGGTACTATGGATACTGCCGATGTGGCTTATGTCTATTACAGCCAGCATGCTTTGCAACTGAAGAAATTGCCCGACCTCAATCCCGAGGAGGTTCAGCAGGCCTTCGCCAATCCCAAGGTGAGGGTGTTCAACAACTCTGCTCTCCTTGTGGAGGAGTTGCGCAAGATGCGTTGGGAGGATGCCAACCTGCTGATGATGAGCAGCGGCAACTTCGACGGCATCGACTTTGCCCGGCTCGCAGACGAACTGATCAAGTAGAAACCGATGAACCACCAGAGGAACATAAACAGAACGATTACAATCCGTCGCCGGAGCAACAACTCTATGCAAAAGGATATGGGGTTTGATTTGTTGAAATATCTGAAGTTTGGTCTTCCTTTAGGTGTATTGTTTTCTGTTTTTAACCCTAGATTCACAAGCTTCTCTGATTACTGTATTGCCATCGGGGCATTCATAATGGCGGCTGTGTTGTGGTGGATAGGAGATATATTGGTCAACAGAGGCTCTATGGTAGAAACAGTCTGTTTCGATTATGATAATCAGATGCTGAAACTGGAAAGGACCGATTTGCGGAATCGCAAGGAAACGATAGAAATTCCGTACGAAGGGTTGAAGGTCGGTTTCTACCGGGGATCTATTTCACTCAAGCCAAGGGCACGTTTCTACAATGGAAACAGATCGGCTGCCGTGCTGGTGTTTTCGTTCGGATGGGAAGAAAATGCCTACGATAAGTTAGAATATCAGCTAAGAACCCATTGGACCAATAAAATTAGAAAATAACAGAAAAATTGATAATATGGCAAAATTTGAAGTAGGAGACAAAGTAAAATTCCTCAATCAGATAGGTGGCGGCATTGTGACCAAGGTCACCCCCGATTTCGTATTTGTTCAGGATGACACCGGATTTGATATGCCTATGGCCCCCAACGAGCTGATACGCATGGCCGACATGAGTGGTGCCCAAATAAAAATTGCATGATAAGACCAGCCAACGCCCAGAAGACCGGCAAAGTGACCATCCGCAGGGATGGTGCCCACTCGATGAGACTACTCATCTGGGCTCGTTTCGGCATTTTGTTTGCTGGTGTGGCATTGTTCTTTTCCATTGTTGGGATATTGAGTGTCGGGGTGTTGGTGGAGGTTTTTGCGATTTCGTTTCTTCTTGGCTTGTTGGTGGGATTGATAGGAGTCGTATCCAATAAGGGAACTATGGTGGAGTCGGTATGCTTCGACTATGACAACCATCAGGTAGTTGTGGGGCATACAAACATGCGAAATCAACATTCCGAAACAGTGATACCTTATGGCTCATTCCACTTCCGAACTCAGGAGAGTTATAGGTTGAACGATTTTGGATGGGAGATACATGGCCGATGCAAACTCTATGAACATTATGAGAAGAAAGCGGTACTGGTGTATGACTGTTTAGGTTGGGAAGAATGTCATCGCAAAAGAATAGAAAGAGAACTCGAAGGATTTTTTATCGAACAAAGAATGTAGCAAGATATGACTCAAGGAGATTTACAGACAAGGACATGAAGAGTCACATTTAATCATAGAAAATAAATTATATAATATGGCAAAATTTGAAGTAGGAGACAAAGTTAAATTCCTCAATCAGATAGGTGGCGGTATAGTGACCAAGGTCACCCCCGATTTCGTTTTCGTACAGGATGACACCGGATTTGATATGCCTATGGCCCCCAACGAGCTGATACGCATGGCCGACATGAGTGGTGCCGGCAAGATGTTTAACGAGGCCGTCGAAAAGACGCTCCCCTCAACCAATCAGCCTCAGGGCAACAAGATGGCTGCTCCCAAACCTCTTACCCCTGAAGAGGAAGTGAAGCAGCTGCGCAACCAGGTGGCTAACCTCAAGGACCAGGTGGCCAAGCTGAAGAAACAGCTGGAGAATCTTCAGAAGCAGAATGCCAGCACAATCAACGACAACATTCTTCTGCAGCATATGGTTGCCCAGGGAGAAGCAGAGGTGGATCTTCACATTGAGATGCTCCACGAGGACCATGACAAACTTTCAGCCCATGAGGTTTTTGAAGTCCAGATGCGCTACTTCCGTCTCTGCATGAATCATGCTTTCCGCCATAAGATGAAACGCGTTGTCTTTATCCATGGCGTAGGCAAGGGCATTCTCAAGGACGAGATAGTCAAGGAACTGAAACAGTACCCCGAACTCCATTTCTTCAATGCTCCCATGAGTAAATATGGGGTAGGAGCAACGGAGGTCTATTTTCCCAACTAGATACCGTTTCGATTTATTATATCATCACTAACGGCATTAATGAACTTGTGACCTTGGCTTCTGTCGAGCAAGGTCTTCAGGAAAGTTTTTATCACGAACCAGGACAGAAAATATGAGCAAGCAAATCACTATAGGTAATCTTAAAATGGGTGGCGGAGCTCCCATTGTGGTGCAGTCGATGACCAATACCGACACAATGGACACAGAGGCTACCGTTAGGCAGACCCTCCAGCTGGTAGAAGCCGGCTGTGAGATGGTCCGCATCACGGCTCCTGATGTCAAAGCTGCCCAGAACCTCTATAACATCAAGAACGAGCTTGCCAAAAGAGGCTGTAATGTGCCTCTGGTGGCAGATATTCATTTCAACCCGCTGGCAGCAGAGACTGCCGCTACGATAGTGGAGAAAGTGAGGGTCAATCCGGGCAACTATACTGACCGCAATACGGGCAAGATTCATTTCACGGATCAGGAATATGCTGATGAGCTGAAACGTATTGCAGAGAAGATGTCGACACTCATCGAGATATGCAAGAAGCATGGAACGGCTATGCGCATAGGCACCAATCACGGAAGTCTGAGCGAACGCGTGATGAGTCGCTTCGGCAACACCGCTGAGGGTATGGCCCAGAGTGCTATAGAGTTTGCTCAGGTGTGCAGGGAGCAGGACTATGACAAGCTTGTGTTCTCGATGAAAGCCTCCAACGTAAAGGTGATGGTTCAAAGCACCCGTCTCTTTGTAGAAAAGATGCATGCGCTTGGGATGGATTACCCCATTCATCTGGGCGTGACGGAAGCCGGAGACGCGATGCAGGGGCGACTGAAGAGTGCGGCCGGCATCGGAGCGCTACTTGTAGACGGCATAGGCGACACCATACGCGTCTCGCTGACAGAGGACCCCGTGGAGGAAATACCTGTTGCCTACGATATTCTTCAGGCCGTAGGTGCCAGAATCTCTCAGGCAGAATACATTGCCTGTCCATCGTGCGGACGTACCCAATATGATATTCAGGAGGCCCTGCAGCAGATTAAGGCCCGCACGCATCATCTCAAAGGTGTCAAGATAGGTGTGATGGGCTGTATTGTAAACGGTCCGGGGGAGATGGCTGATGCTCATTATGGTTATGTGGGTAGCGGTGCAGGAAAGATTACGCTCTATAAGAGTAAGGAAGTTGTGACCCGCAACATAGACCAGAAGGATGCGGTAGAAGCTTTGGTACAGTTGATTAAGGACAACGGAGACTGGCAAGAGGCGTAGGGAAAAGAATGCAGATAGAGCTCAAAGGTCATTACACCCAGAAGAGGCTGGTGCAGACTGTGGTTCCGTCTGTTCTGATGGTGCTTATCAGCAGCGTATATGGCGTTGTTGACGGATTGTTTGTATCCAACTTTGCAGGCAAGACTCCTTTTGCTGCCATCAATCTGGTATGGCCCGCCATTATGGTTGTGTCATCGCTAGGTGTGATGGTTGGTGTAGGTGGTAGTGCCCTGGTGGCAAAGATAAAGGGAGAAGGCGATGAGGTAAAAGCCAATAAGGTTTTCTCGATGCTGATAGAATTCAGTATGGCCATAGGTCTGGTGCTCGGAGTTCTATCGTTTGTCTTTATGCCACAGATAGTAGACTGGCTGGGCTCTGACCAGCAGATGGCCTCTTACAGTATTCTGTATGGAAGGATGCTTACAGCAGCGCTTCCTTTTAGTATTTTGCAGATGACGTTTACGCCTTTCTTCATGACGGCTGAGCGTCCGGATCTGGGCACTAAGTTTACCATTATCTGCGGGTTGGTAAATATTGTCCTGGATGCTATCTTTATTGGGTGGTTGCACTGGGGAATTGCGGGAGCCGCTGCGGCTACGATAGCTTCGCAGATGGTAGGCAGCATCGGGCCGTTGCTCTATTTCTCGACCAAACGGAATCATAGTTCATTAAAAATCAGGATTACTCCTATCGAATGGCATCCTATTAGAAAGGCTTGTGTCAACGGCAGTTCAGAGTTTGTTGCCAATATCAGCTTCAGCGTCGTCAGTATGTGCTACAACTGGCAGCTGATGCAGTATCTGGGTCAGGCGGGCGTTGCTGCCTATGGCATTATTATGTATGCGGGTATGATATTCTATTCTGTTGTTTCAGGATATAATATCGGCGTTTCCCCCATCATAGCCTATAATTATGGCGCTAACGACAGAAAGGAGATGCATTCTCTGCTGAAGCATAGTCTGATAATAATGGGCGTGATAGATCTGGTGTGTCTGGTGTTATCAGAATTGTCTGCTCCATTGGTAGCACGCATCTTTGTCGGATATGATGCCGAACTGTTGCAACTGACAACGGTGGCGTTTAGAATCTATATGATTTCATTTCTGTTTTCCGGATATAATGCCTTTACCTCTGCGTTCTTTACCTCCCTTAACAATGGAGTAGTGAGCGCCGTGCTGAGTTTTACCAGATTCGTTTTCGAGGTAGCCAGCATATTTATTTTGCCTTTGCTGTTAGGTTCGGCAGGTATCTGGATATCGGTAGTATTGTCCGAAACTTTTGCAATCCTATTAAGCGGAACAGCCATCATAACACTCCGCAAGCGTTATGGTTATTAAATATAGAATAATATGAAAGCAGTTGATACTTTTCACAATCCTCAATTCAAGCATAATTGTGCTCAGGCAGTTGCCTATTGCTGGAAGGATTGTTTTGCAGAACAGGATATTGTAGAACGTCTGGCTATAATGGGAGGCGGTCGGGCTCCAGAGGGTAAATGCGGGGCACTCTATGCTGCTCAGTTAGCCTGTCCGGAGAAAGCGGAAGAGATAGGAGAAAGATTTATTAATGAAATAGGCGCAATTACCTGTCGAGAAATAAAGGGTGCCGTTAAGGTTCCTTGTACCAAGTGTGTGGATGTTGCCGACCAGATTCTTTGTCAGTTATTAAAATCGAAATAATTATAAATATTTGATTATGAAAGTTCTTCTAATTAATGGAAGCCCCAAGAAAGGTAATACATATCGTGCACTCGAGGAAGTGGCTCACGCCCTTAATGAGCAGCAAGTAGATACTGAAATAATCAGCATCGGACCTAAAGCTGTGCAGGGCTGTATAGGATGCGGACGCTGTAAGGAACTGGGTCATTGTGCATTTCAGGATGATCTGATGGTAGAGGTTCAGGAGAAAATCAAGGAGTGTGACGGACTGGTTGTCGGAACACCTGTTTATTATGCAGGTCCTAATGGTTCTCTCTGCGCTTTACTTGACAGATTGTTCTATTCGGGAGGAAAATATCTGCAATATAAACCTGCTGCGAGTGTGGCTGTATGTAGAAGAGGCGGAGCCTCAGCCGCTTTTGATCGATTGAATAAATATTTCACCATCAGCAATATGCCTGTTGTCAGCTCGCAATATTGGAATAGCGTTCATGGAAAGGTTCCTGGAGATGCTGAGTATGATGCAGAAGGTTTGCAATGTATGAGAAATCTGGGAAGAAATATGGCCTGGATGTTGAAGAATCTTCCTGTACAGGAGGCTCCCACTATCGATCAGTTTGAAGAACGCCTTCAGACCGATTTTATTCGCAGATAGAATTTTTTTAGAATTTGACCGCTATCTATTGTAAATGTTAGTAGAAATTACTTCGTTGACTCATCCGGGTGTTGAAATTTTCAGCACCCTTACCGAGAATCAGTTACGTAATAAACTTGAGCCCGAGAAGGGTATCTTCATAGCCGAAAGCCCCAAAGTGATAGCTGTTGCTCTGGATCGGGGTTATGAACCTGTGGCGTTGCTTGCAGAAAGGAAACATATTGTGGGTGATGCGGCTCCTATCATAGCCCGTTGCGGAAATATTCCTGTCTATACTGGTGAGAATGAATTATTGTCCAAGCTTACAGGATATGATCTTACAAGAGGAGTTCTCTGCGCTATGCGTCGGCCGAGACCTTTGTCGGTAGAAGAAGTAGTAAAGGATGCTCATCGTATTGCTGTAGTAGATAGTGTTGTAAATGCTACCAATACTGGGGCAATCTTTCGCGCAGCGGCTTCGTTGGGTATTGATGCTGTTGTGCTTACCAGTACTTCAAGCGACCCCTTGAACCGTCGTTGTGTAAGGGTTTCAATGGGAACAGTCTTTATGGTTCCCTGGGCTATGGCTCCCGGTGGTCCGCTTTTAATCCGTCAGCTGAAGGAATTGGGTTTTACAACAGCCGCGCTTGCTCTCAATGATGACTCGGTCGATATTGATAATCCTGCTCTCAAATCAGCCGATAAACTTGCTCTTGTTCTCGGTACAGAAGGAGAAGGATTACCTGATTCTGTGATTAATGAGTCAGACTATGTGGCCAAGATTCCTATGCAGAATGGTGTGGATTCTTTGAATGTGGCAGCTGCGGCTGCTGTGGCGTTCTGGGAAGTTCGGAAACGCTAGAATAAAAAAGAATTATCTGTCTATGAAACGAGTAAAGATAACTGTAATTCGCAAAGCCTGTTATCAGGATTTGATGGAAAAGTACGAAAATCCTATCGAGCATGCTTGTGATATAAAAGAGGGTTCGGTTTTTGTGTCGGAAAATTGTCAACGTCCTGAAGGAATGTGCGAAAGCGCATGGGAGAGTATGTTGCAGTTTGTGATGGTTCTGGCTCATGGGGGAGAAAATTTCTATGACGGATGGATGAAGAATCCCAAGTCAGCCATGATTTCCTGTAACGATGGTTTTCGGCCAGTCAGCTTTCTTCTGGAAACGATAGAAGACTTATAGAAAGGTTTGGATCGGAATATTTAAGAAAATTAGAATGAAAAAGTTAGTTGCATCTCCCTTCTCTCAACTGGGACTATTGTTACTTATTTTTGTCCTGGGTATGATTCTCTCATCGGGCTTGGCTTTCTTTCTGCCGATGGATAGTTATGCGCTTCAGGTCGTTAGCCAGTTGTTGAGCTTCTTGTTGCCGACCATTGTTGTTTCAATACTTTATTGGGAAAGACCATGGTCCGATTATCAGTTAGCAAAAGGCAGATGGTTTATTCCTTTGCTAGCTATAATAGGTATGTTGCTCCTTGTTCCATTGTCAGACTCTTTAACCCATTGGAATAATGAATGGCATTGGAGTGGCGGTTTTGAGCAGATTGAACGCATATTACGTAACATTACAGAAGCTAGCGAAGAGTTGATGAAAAGTTGGCTAGTACAGATAGGGTGGGGGAACTTCGTTGTAAACCTTCTCGTAATGGCTTTGTTGCCTGCAATTTGCGAAGAGGTATTCTTTAGAGGAGGAATCCAGAAGATATTGACATCTTGGACGTCAAAACCCTGGGTTTCAATTATTGTGACAGCTGCAATATTTAGTCTGGCCCATGGCGATCTGTTTGCTTTCGTTCCTCGTTTTATGATGGGAATAGTCTTGGGCGCATTCTATTACTATTCGGGTAGTCTTATCGTCAGTATGGCAGCTCATTTTGCCAACAATGCATTAATCGTAATACTGTATTCCCTTTATTCGAACGGACTGGTTCAAACCAATTATGCAGAAGATCTGGCTCTAGGCTGGCCTTTGAGTGTACTTTCGACAGTAGGATTTGTTCTGGTTTTCGTATTGTTCCTAAGGTTTTCTAGAGTAAAGAATTGTTAAATTCTTGTATTATGCAGAATTGTCGATTTTTGAAATTTTGATTGCTCAAATATCGGATTTCCATAGGTATTACGCGTGTGTTGGTAAGATAATTGAAGAAAAACTTGTTTGTGTAACTATTTGATATATAGATTTGTTTGGAAATGTTGGGTGTGAAATGAAGAAAAAGTTTTTTCTATTTCAATAAAAATGTGTACTTTTGCAATTCGTTTGAAACAAGAATAATAAGTTAAATAATAAATAGAAACATAAACAATGACTAAAGCTGAAATCGTAGCAGAAATTGCTCAGAGAACTGGCATTGAGAAAGTCGCTATCATGGCTACCATCGAAGAAATGATGGTTGTTATCAAAGATCAGATGATTGCTGGTGAGAATGTATACCTCCGTGGCTTCGGTAGCTTCATCATTAAGAAAAGAGCTGAGAAGACTGGTCGTAATATTTCCAAGAATACTACCATCATTATCCCCGCTCACAATATCCCCGCTTTCAAACCTGCTAAGGTTTTCATGAGCGAAGTTAAAAAGAATTCTATTGTAAAATAATCTATAAATTTAGTAACTATGCCTAACGGTAAGAAACACAAACGTCACAAGATGTCGACCCACAAACGTAAAAAACGTTTGCGTAAGAACAGACATAAGAAGAAGTAAGTTCCCTTTTTAGGGAGATACTCCTTCCGAGAATCTAACACAAAAATCAAAACAAATTGCACGGACGGCGGCCTAAACCGCTAATGTGTGATTTGTTTTGTGTTTTTGACGACTGGGGATAAAGAGAGTTCTTAAATATTGTATTGATTTACTCTTTATCCTAATAATACTGAAATAATAAGAATGAATAAAGAACTAGTAATATCGGTAGGTTCTGATCTGACCCAGATAGCACTTCTTGAGGACAAACAGCTGGTTGAGTTGCATCAGGAGAAGCATGCTTCGCATTATGCGGTAGGAGATATTGTCTGCGGAAAGGTTTCTAAAATAATGCCAGGCCTTAATGCTGCTTTTGTTGATGTAGGAGATGAGAAAGACGGATTCGGACACTACCTTGATTTTGGACTTCAATTCCATTCGGTAAGCAAATATCTTAAGCTGGCTATGAATGGCGACGCCAATATGGCTACGCTTAAGGACTTTAAGATAGAACCTGTACTTCCTAAAGGCGGAAATCTCAGCGATTTATTGCATGTGGGCCAATATGTGCTCGCCATGATTTCAAAAGAGCCTATCTCTACCAAAGGTCCCAAGCTTTCGGGCGATATTTCTCTTGCAGGCAGATACATGGTCCTGGAACCTTTTTCGAATAAAATATCCATCTCGGCCAAGATTAAAGGAACGGAAGAGAGAGAAAGGCTCCGCAGACTGGTGCAAAGTATCAGGCCTCAGAACTTTGGAATCATAATCCGTACTATGGCAAAAGGCCGTAGTGTTGCCGAGCTTGATGCAGATCTGAATGCTTTGATGAAAGAGTGGGCCGAGATTACCAAACGACTTAAAACCATTAATTGTCCCACCCGAGTTCATGCGGAACCAGGTAGCACGTCAGCCTTGCTTCGAGACGTATTGACCGACGAGTTCAATACGATCTATGTCGACAACGAAGACTCCTTCAACGAGATAAAGGATTATCTTCGTACTATTGCTCCTGATAAAGAGGATATTGTGCGTCATTATAAGATGCAGACTCCAATCTTTGAGCAATTTGGCATTCAGAGAGATATTCGTCGTGCTTTCGGAAAGATAGTTACCATCCGTTCAGGCGTTTATCTCTATATTGAACATACCGAAGCCATGCACGTGATAGACGTGAATAGCGGAAATCATATCAAAAGCGGAACGGGACAGGAAGATACAACTCTGCAGGTCAATATCGAATCAGCCAAAGAGATTGCTCGTCAGTTGCGTCTGAGGGATATGGGTGGTATTGTGATTGTTGACTTTGTAGATATGAATAAGGCCGAGAACAGAAAGACGCTTTATGACGTAATGGTGGAGGAAATGAAGAAGGATAAAGCCCGTCATACTATCCTGCCTTTGAGTAAGTTCGGCCTGATGCAGATCACTCGCCAGAGAGTACGTCCCGTAATCGAAGTCGACGTTCAGGAGAAATGCCCCTTCTGCGATGGAACAGGTACTATAAAACAGAGTCTCGTGGTTGTTGATGAGATAGAGTCTAATCTTCGATATCTGAGTGAGATACAAGGCGGAAAACGCTATTCTATTACAACTCACCCATACATTCATGCCTATCTGACAAAAGGCTGGTTCAAGAGCCTTCGTCGCCAATGGGCTAAGAAATACAAAATGAAACTTGAGATAAACGCCAGCGAAAGTATGGGAATGCTCGAGTTCAAGTTCTACGATGCCAATCACGAAGAGATTGTAATGTAAACAATTTCAAAATGCGTTTTCAATAGTAGGAGTCCGGAATGTTTCTTTCGGACTCCTTTTTGACGAATCTAAAGGTTGCATAAAAGGCTAGTAACGTCTGCAATTACTCCTTCTAGCGTCCACATAGCGTCCATATTGCCTCCACGAAAACCCTATTTTGCAGACCTTATGTGGACGTTATATGGACGCTAAGTGGACGCTATATGGACGCTAGGGGGACGCAAGTCCGAGTTATCTGACTTGATTCTGTTTAATCAATTTCGGGTTATCAATTATACTTGGAGAGCAGGCTTTCAGGATAGTATTTTGAGAGAAGATTTGCGTCTGCAAAGCCTTGGTTCCTAAGGAATGATTTCTCTCTTTCAAGGGAGGTTTTGTTGCTTGGTAAGTGGTTGATAATAATAGCATTTTTGCAATAATAGATATTTTCTTTATAATAAGCATTTTTATTTGAAATATTTTTCTTATCTTTGCATTCTCTATAGGATGTTTCTTTCTGACCCTTTGGGTAAGGGAAACATTATGTAATTTAACGAATTAAGAAACTTGTAATATATATTATTAATTATGCAGAAAAGTAAAATCGGTTTAGATTTCGAGAAAGTAGCTCATGCACGTGGTGCTGCTAAGAAGATTGCCGACGAGGTTCAGGACTTTGTGGGCAATTACACTACTGTGGCTGTAGAACGCACAATCTGCCGCCTGCTTGGTATTGACGGTATTGACGAGAATGAGGTTCCTCTGCCTAACGTGGTTGTTGATGAATTGAAGTCGAAGGGTGTGCTTGGCAATGGCGTAATGTTCTTTATGGGAAATGCTATCGCTGAGACCGGAAAGACTCCTCAGGAGATTGCTGACCAGATTTCGGCCGGAAAACTCGATATTACCCAACTCCCCGTTCATAAGAAAGAGGAAATTGAGGCAGCCTTGAATCCCTACATTAATGCTACCATCGAGAAAATCCGTGCTCGCCGTCAGCGTCGCGAGAATTACATCAATACTATCGGAGAAGGCCCCAAACCTTATCTCTACATCATTGTAGCTACCGGTAATATCTACGAGGACGTGGTTCAGGCACAGGCTGGTGCCCGCCAGGGTGCAGATATCATCGCTGTTATCCGTACCACCGGTCAGAGTCTTCTCGACTATGTACCTTATGGTGCAACTACCGAGGGCTTTGGCGGTACCTTTGCTACCCAGGAGAACTTCCGCATCATGCGTAAGGCTCTCGATGAGGTAGGAGAGGAGGTAGGACGCTACATCCGTCTCTGCAACTACTGTTCAGGTCTCTGTATGCCCGAAATCGCAGCTATGGGTGCTCTCGAAGGTCTCGACGTTATGCTGAACGACGCCCTCTATGGTATCCTCTTCCGTGATATCAACATGCAGCGTACCCTTATCGACCAGTATTTCAGCCGTATCATCAACGGATTTGCCGGCGTAATCATCAATACCGGCGAGGATAACTATCTTACTACTGCCGATGCTTACGAAGAGGCTCATACCGTTCTGGCTTCCGACCTCATCAACGAGCAGCTCGCTTTTGCAGCCGGTCTCCCCGAAGAGCAGATGGGTCTCGGACATGCTTTCGAGATGGATCCTCAGCTCGAGAACGGATTCCTCTATGAGCTTGCACAGGCTCAGATGCTGCGCGAAATCTTCCCCAACGCTCCTCTCAAATACATGCCTCCTACCAAGTTTATGACCGGAAACATCTTCCGCGGTCATATCCAGGATGCACTCTTTAATGTAATCGGCCAATGGACCCACCAGGGCCTCCAGCTTCTCGGTATGCCTACCGAGGCCATTCATACTCCTTTCATGAGCGACCGTTATCTCTCTATCGAAAATGCTAAGTATATCTTCAACAACATGAAGGATATCGGCGAAGAGGTAGAGTTCAAGGAGGGCGGTATTATCCGCAACCGTGCTAAAGAAGTCCTCGACAATGCCAGCAACCTGCTCGACAAGATGGTAGGCGAAGGTCTTTTCTCCGCACTTGAGAAGGGTATCTTTGGTAATGTGAAACGTCCTCGCAACGGAGGTAAGGGCCTTGACGGTGTAACCCTCAAGACTGAAAACTACTTCAATCCTTTCGTAGAACTGATGAAAGGCAAAAAGTAATTCTACATTAACAAAAGAAATATAGTTACAAACCTTATAAACTATTTCAACATGAGCGAAGGATTGTATTCAATGGAGGCTAAAGATTACGACAAAACTTTAGATCTCACCAAGATAAAGCCTTATGGCGACACCATGAACGACGGTAAAGTGCAGTTGAGTTTCACTCTTCCCGTACCTGCCGGAGATGAAGCCGACGAGGCAGCAAAACAGCTTATTAAGAAGATGGGATTCGAGAATCCTCTCGTAGTATACAGCAAAGAGCTTACTCAGGGATTTACATTCTTCAACTGCTATGGCAGCTGCACCCATACTGTTGACTATACCTCCATCCATGTTCCCAAAGTTGAGAGCAACAAGATGGAAATGCACGAGTGTGACGACTACATCCGTGAGAATATCGGTCGCAAGCTTGTAATGGTAGGCGCTTCTACCGGTACCGATGCCCATACCGTAGGTATCGATGCTATTATGAACATGAAGGGCTATGCAGGTCATTATGGTCTGGAACGCTACGATATGATTGAGGCTTACAATCTTGGCAGCCAAGTTCCTAATGAGGAATTTATTGCCAAGGCTGTAGAACTGAAAGCCGATGCGCTCCTCGTCTCCCAGACTGTTACCCAGAAAGATGTCCACATCAAGAATATGACCGAACTGGTAGAAATGCTTGAGGCCGAAGGTCTTCGCGACAAAGTTATCCTTGTCTGCGGCGGTCCCCGTATCAGCCACGAATTAGCAAAGGAACTCGGTTACGATGCTGGCTTCGGTATGAATACCTATGCAGATGATGTATCGTCTTTCGTAGCTCAGGAGTTTGTAAAACGCGGTTGGAAATAAGACCGGGTTTGATCAGAAACTCAAAATAGAACTGAAATTTTAAAATTCAATAACCATGAATAAAGAAGACATTAAACCCTTTATCGCTCGCCGCGCAGCAAAGGAAATGCATGATGGCGATGTTGTCAACCTTGGTATTGGTCTCCCCACCCTTATTCCCAACTACCTTCCCGAAGGCGTTGAGGTTATCCTCCAGTCCGAGAACGGTATGATCGGTATGGGTCCTACCCCCGAAGAAGGTAAGGAAGATCCCTGGACTATCAATGCAGGTGGTGGTTATATTACCATGGCTCCTGGTGCAAGCACATTCGATAGCGCAACCTCTTTTGGCATTATCCGTGGCGGTCACGTAAATGTTTCCGTTTTGGGTGCTATGCAGGTTGACGAGAATGGCGACCTCGCAAACTGGATGATCCCTGGCAAGAAAACTCCCGGTATGGGTGGCGCTATGGACCTCCTCGTTGGAGCAAAACGCGTTATTCTCACCATGGAGCATACCGCAAAGGGTAACCCCAAGATTCTCAAGAAATGTACTCTCCCCCTTACCGCTAAGGGCCAGGTTAACATGATTATTACTGAGATGGGTGTAATGGAGATTACCAAAGAAGGTATCGTTCTGACCGAAATCAACCCCGAATTTACCGTTGAACAGGTTCAGGCTGCTACTGAGGCTACTCTCATTATCTCTCCCAACCTCAAAAATATGGAATAATTTCCAACCTATAGTGCGCCGGAAGTCGAACCTTTCCGGCTCCGGCGCTCTTTTTTTTCATTAGCAAGACAAACCAATGAAGAAACTATTTCTCCTCCTTGCCTCGGTTGCCCTTATGGGACAGATTATGGCATCGAATCTTGAAAATCAAACTCTCAACGCCAATACTACAGGTGGCAATCGCCCCCTTATCACCAACAGCATCTTTGATGATGGCGGCCAGCATATCGAATTTCGCGATTATGGTATTTATGGTGTTGTAGATCTTACTTTTATGATGAATCTGGCTCCTCAGCATGATGCTTGCGAGCTGACCGGCTTCGAAGGCTATAACGACGCATACTCCCTGCTCGGTTTTACGGCCTCGGCAGGTTTTCAGTGGCGTAAGGAGTCTGGCGTAGGAATCGGATTCTCTTTTTTAAGCGATCCTAATGGTTCTTTCTCCCAAATTCCTATCTTCATGGAATTCCGAAGCCATTACACTCGCAATCGTCTTTCTCCTTTCTCGTCCATCCAGATGGGATACAGTATTCCCTTTGGCTCAACCAACGGAGGAGGAGACTATGTGAAGATTACCAAAGGCGGTATGACCTTTGGCGTGGAAGGTGGCGTACGTTTCGCCTTCTTCCGTAATTTCGGCATGAATGTATCTGTCGGTTATCAGCTGATACAATGTCGTGAGGTAGAGCGCGGTATTAATGGTGATCCCGCAACTCGTTTGCCCGAGCTCTATCACAATCTCAAAGCCTCACTCGGCTTTAACTTCTAATACCCAAATAACTCACCTCACCCAACAATCCTATGTATAAGAAACTCCTTGTTGCTGCTATGGCTATGCTTGCTGTCGTGTCAGCTGGCGCCCAAAGCAAGAAGAAAGGTAATGCAGACACTCAGGCTCAACGTCTGACAGAATGGTGTGATGCAGAAATCTTTGAGCAGAATAGAGTCTATCCTCGAGCCAATGTCGTCCCTTTCAGCAATGAAAACGGAATCGAACAATGGAAATACAACGAGTCGGCCTATTATATTTCTCTCAATGGCCAATGGAAATATGACTTGAGAAAGGATGTAACTGCACGTCCTGATCCCGAAGTCAAGACCTTTTCTACCGAAGGATGGAAGACCGTTAATGTTCCTTCTGTACAGATGGTGTTGAATGGTAAACAGTTGCGTTCCCCTCTTATCAAGAATGCCAATACCATTCCTTCTGCTTCAAATCCAATTGCGACCTATGTCCGTGATATAGAGGTTCCCAAGCCATGGAGTGACTACAAGACATTCCTTCAGTTGCAGGCCCGTTCAGCTTGTTACGTATGGCTGAATGGTGAATATGTAGGTTATAGTGAGGACTCCCGCTCAATGTGTGAGTTCGATTTGAGCAAGCATCTTAAATACGGAAAGACTAATACTCTGACTGTCCAGGTTGTAGGAGCATCAACAGGAACTCTGCTTGAAATGGAACAGGATCGCTCTTTTATGGGTATTACGGGCGATGTTGCTCTGGTTCTCAAGCCTAGAACCAATATTAATGACTATAAAATCCAGGCTGACTTTTCTGTACAGACCGGATTTGGTTCATTTGCACTCAATGCCACTATTGAGAACCCCGACAAAAAGGGACAGTATTACATAGAAGTTGAAATCTGGAACCCCAAGGGCAAGGTTCTCGACAAGATGGGCAAGTGGGTTGTGTTTGATAAGAAATCTGAATTGTCAACTACTTTGAAAGGCGATTTCGCGTCCATTCTTCCCTGGAGCGCAGAAACCCCTAATCTCTATACTGCTGTTATCCGTCTTCGCAACGAGAAGATGCAACTTGTGGAGACCCTGGGAACCCGATTTGCTTTCCGTACAGTCGAGATCAAAGACGGCATGCTACAGCTTAATGGCAAACCTATCAATCTGAGAGGTGTTGTTTATACAGGATATGATTGTTCTTCAAATGGTTATCTCACAGCCGACCGTATGGCGGCCGACTTGAAGAAGATGAAACAGAACAATGTAAATGCTATCCGTACAGCAGTCTACTCTCCTGCCAACGAGCGACTTTATGAGCTTTGCGACCAATATGGTATCTATGTGGTTGCAGATGCTAATATTCAGCCTTTCTCAAAGCAGAGTAAGGCCGTTGCTGCAGACAAAGAGTATGCAAATCATTTTATTGTTCGCGTGCAGAATATGTACGAGCGACTGAAGAATCATCCTTCCATTATCGCCTGGTCGTTGGGTGATGGACGTGATAATGGAATCTGCATGGAACAGGCGTATAAGAATCTGAAACAGAAAGATAAATACCGCCCTGTACTCTTCTGCGGAGCTCAATATTCGGATAATACAGATATCATTGCTTCAACCAATCTTGAGGCTGACGATCTGAAAGCTTTTGCTGTCAAGCCCCAAACCCGTCCTCTTGTCCTTTATTCCTTTGGTTCTACAACCGGAAACAATTTTGGAGGAATGGAACAGTTGTGGACTATGGTCCGTAACTATAATAAGGTTCAGGGTGGATTCCTTTCTACCTGGAACGCCTATAATTTCTTTGACCAGAACACATCTGAAGACATCACTACAACCGGACTTCTTTCTTCTTCCAATCAGCCTGTTCCCTATATGGACGAATTACGAAATATCTATCGTCCATTCGATGTGAAGATGGTCGCTCTGGTTCCTGATCATGCAGAATTTGCAATTACCAACTTCCTCGATTTCCTGTGCCTCAAGGATTATATATTAGAATACAATATTTATTCAAACCTCAAACCTCGTATTATTGAGGGCGAGGTTGATGTAGATCTTCATCCTGGAGAAACCAAGAACTTTAAACTGAAAGTTCCCAAGCTTACTCTTTATGCAGGCGAGGAATTATTTATCCGTTTTACCACCCGTCAGCGTGGAAAGCAGGGAAAAATCAATAAGGATGATGTCATTCCTCATGGTACCGAACTGGGTACTTTTGAGTTCTCATTACCCATGAATCTTGTCAAGAAACAACCCATTCCAGAATACGGAAAAGAAGAATTGTTTGTACAGAAAGATACTGCTTCGGCTGAGGTAATACATATCTTTAATAATAATATTGAGATGGCATTCAATCTTGAAAGTGCTGACATTACCTCTCTCAAAGCCTCTGATCAGGAATTGCTGGCTGCATCGCCCAGACTGAATTTTTGGCGTCCTTCAACCGACAACGACCTTGTCGATAAGAATGCGCTTCGTCTGTGGCAGAATATGAGTCCTGATGCAGTTCGCCGTACTGTTCTTGAGACCAACTATCGTCAGATTGATAAATACACAGTCGGTATTGATGTAATGCTTCGTTATACCGACCGTAGTGGCAACCTGCTCTTCGACGTAAAACAGGCCTATTCCATTCTCCATACCGGTGACATTCTTATTGACAACAAGATTGTTGCTTCAGAATACGTAAAGGCGGTTCCCCGTGTGGGCTATCAGTTCCTTATTAACAAGTCCTTCGACCAGATGAACTGGTTAGGTTACGACAAAGAGACTTATTCTGACCGCCAGCTCTCGGGTCTGATGGGTACCTATCATCAACCTGCAGACGACCTTTTCTTTGTTTACGACCGTCCTCAGTCTGCAGGCAACCGCTCCGAGGTTCATTGGTTGTCGATAACCAACAGACAGTCAGGTTTATTTGTTGATATGATTGATTCTAATTTCAATTTCAGCATTTATCCTTACGCCGATCGCCAGTTGTCTTCGGCCGTTCATGCTTACGATCTCAAGACGCAGCCTTATCGTACGCTCAATATTGACTTCAAGCAGACAGGTATCGGATCAGCTATTTCCGGAGTCGGTATTGCTGATGAACATGTGCTGACTCAGAAGGAATATTCGTTCCGTCTGCATCTGAGAACCTATCAGTTGGGTCAGTTTGATCCTCTCGATTTCCGCAGAGTTCTCTATCCTCAGGTTGAGTCCAGCGTTCTTCCAATGCCTGTTATTACAAAAAATCGTGAAAGATTTGACGCTCCTATGACCATCAGCATCACATCTCCTGACACCAAGGCTCAGATACGTTATACCACCGACGGCTCTACTCCCGACGAGAAGTCTCCTCTCTACAAGGCACCTTTCACCATCAAGCAATCTACCATTGTTCAGGCAAAGGCATTCAAAAAAGGCGCTACAACCTCGTTTGCAGCCACCCAGCGCTATAATTTCGATTACATAACATCTGCAACCTTTGAACACAAGCCCAATACACCCTACAATTACAACATGGAGCAGATATTGTTCGATGGAGAGACAGGCGAGATTTCAGATCTCTCTCAAGGTTGGTTAGGTTTTATGGGCAACGATGTGAATGTTGTCTTTGAGTTGAGCAAGGCAATCGACCTTCAGGACGTTGTGATGCATTTTGCACACGTTCCCGACGCTTGGGCATTTGCTCCCACTCAGGTTACCATTCTTGTCTCCTCCGATGGTGAGAACTATTCAGAACCCATTCGTGCCAAGATTAAATATAATTCTGGTGAAATCGAGATGAATACTTCTCAGTTGCAAACTATCAAGGTTGCTGTAGATCAGCAGAATGTTCGCTTCGTAAAGGTGGTTGCCAAAGGTCTTGCTCGCATTCCCGAGTGGCATAAGGCTAAAGGACTGCGCCCCTGGTTGCTCATCGACGAAGTTCAGTTAAACGAAGTAATCAAATAGTACAAATATCAAAATGATGTTCCGTAAGTTTCTGTTTAGAGCATTAGGATTGTTGATACTTTTGTCAACAGCTTCCTGCAAGGTTGAATTCTCCCCTAATGGAACTTGGACAGAGATACCTTTAGTCTATTGTGTGCTCGATCAGGATGCCGACTCAACATTCGTGCGTGTTCAGAAATGTTATCTGGGAGAAGGTAATCAGTATGATTATGCATCCATAAGTGACTCTATCAATTACCCTCAAGGCTCGTTAACAGTTCAGCTTCTGAAATGGAAAGCCGTTAGGGGAAAATATTCAATGCTTACCATAGATCCTTCTGCGACAGCCCCTCAGCAGGTAATCCAATGTGACTACATACTGCATCGTGATAAGGTCGACGGTCAGTTCTATGGCCCCGAGCAACCTCTCTATGCTTGTCGCACTAAGGGACTTCTTGATACAGGAAGCGTCTACCAGTTGCTCGTAATTTCTAACATTTCGGGCGACACCATAGCAAAGGCCAGTACCTATCTGCTGGGCGATTGTCAGAATCCAGCAAATATGTTGATAAAACCCAGCGTTCATTCCCGTTTCCAGTTTACTGGGACAGGCTCCAACAAAGCTTGCGAAATGCAATGGTACTCGCTCCCTCGCGCACGTCAGTATCAGCTCGAGGTCTATTTCTACTACCACGAGTTCTACCGTTCTTTCAATGGTGCTGCCTACGATACAGTCATTACGCCCCACGAGATAAGAATCAGCTGTCCTACTGTGAAGAGTAATCTGATTGCCTCCCAGCAGAACTGCCGACTCGCACGTCAGACATTCCTCTCTGTAGTAAGAGATTCTGTATTAGCCTGCAATTTCAATCTCCATCAGGGTGAAGCTGATGTAGACTATTCTCTCATTCCGGAGGATACGGTAGCAGTAGTAATTAACGCCTGCTCCGAAGATCTGGCTGCATATCTGTTCTTGCATCAGCTGTCAGACGGAATCAATCAGGAACAGCATCAATACTCGAATATTGAGGGAGGATTAGGCGTTTTTGCCTCCCGACGCACCCACCTCCGCTTTGTAGTTCCAACCAATAATTCCTCTTCGGGTCAGTACAATAGAGACCTGAAAGACTTGGGCGTAGGATTCTTTCAAGGAAAATAAACTTCACGGCAAACAGTAAGAAAAACTCAATCAAAAAAGCGTAAACAGGAAAGGAACGAAATAGAAAACTGACAATATATTTCAATTATTTATATTTATGTCAATATTTTTTCTTATTTTTGCATTTTGTTTGTTTGAAATAAAATAATTAAATATCAATAAACTAACTCTAAAAGATGAACATTACAAGAGAAAATTTGGGAGAATTAGAACTCTCAATTAAGATTGAAATAGCCGAGAATGACTATGCAGAGCGTGTTGTAAAAACTTTAAAGAAGTATCAGCGTCAGGCTACAGTACCTGGTTTCCGTAAAGGTATGGCTCCTATGGGTCTTATTCAGCGTATGTATAAGGCTAACGTAACTGCCGAGGAAATCCAGAATATCTTAAATGAATCTCTCTACAAATACATCGACGACGAAAAACTCAATATCATTGGAACCCCTCTCGCTAACGATGAGAAGACTGGCAATGTAGATTTTGAGAAAGCTAAAGATTTTGCATTCTATTTTGATGCAGCTCTCGCTCCCGAAGTAAACGTAAAATGGGATGCAGTCAGCACCAAGCTCCTCCAGGTTAAGATCTCTGCTAAAGAGGCAGAAAAGCAGATTGAAGAGATCGGTCAGCGCTACGGCAAGTTCGAGACTCCCGAAACCATCGAGGCTACCGACGTAGTTTATGGTAAGGCTGTTGAACTCGACAAGACCGGTGCAGTAAAAGAAGGCGGCATGACCACTTATATCAACTTCAAGCTCGATCAGATGAAAGACGACGATGCTCGTGCACTCCTCATCGGCAAGAAGAACGAGGATAAGGTTGTCTTCAATGCGGCCAAGTGCTTCACTCCTTCTGAAATTGAGAAGGTGTTCCACCTCGAGAATGCAGAAGCCAAGAAGTTCAAATCCGATGTTGAAATGTCCATCAGCGGTTGCTCACGCATTACTCCTCACGAGATAAACGAAGAACTCTTCAAGAAACTCTTCCCCGATCAGGAGGTTAAGGATGCAGCTGCATTCAAGAAACTCATCACCAAGGAAATGGAAACTGCCAACAACGAGCAATGCCAGATGATCTACGTCAACGAGGTACGTAACGCTCTCATGGAGGCTTTCGATGCTCCTATCCCCGAGAACTTCCTCAAGCGCTGGATCCTCTCCCGTGGGGAGAAAGATGTTACCGCCGAGACCATCGATGCTCAATGGGCAGAGAAATATCTTCCCGGTATCAAGTGGGAATTCCTCAGCCTTGCTCTCGAGAAGATTAAGCCTCTTGAGCCCTCTCAGGACGACGTTATCAACTACGTTAAGGGTCTTCTTGCTAAAGGCAACAAGCCCGAAGAGGGACAGGATGAGAAAGAATACGATGAGCAGCTCACCCAGAGTGCACGCACCATCGCTTCCGACCGCAACAATGTCCGTCAGATTGTAGACAAGCTCTATCAGGATAACATCTTCGCTCTCTTCAACGAGCAGCTCAAGCCCGAGGTAGAGAAAGTTACTCTCAAGGAACTTAGCGAGCGTTACAAATAATCACTCAATCTGATTACTCCATAAATTGCGCTGCGCTTTCTACTGCGTAGCGCAATTTTTCATCGTTCACAGCTCCCTAATACAATAATCCCGGCAATATTCAATGATAATGATCCGACGATTGGTTCCTTTATTGTTTCTCCTGATTATTTTCCCCCTGACGTTGAGCGCTCAGCGTGCATTCCTTGAGAATACCTTCGTGTCGGTATCGGCAGGAGTCAACACCTCTGTCAACGACAATCTGGGGCTAATGGACAAGATGGGAGGTCATCTTTCGTTGGGAGTTGGCTATCATCTTTCCAACACCATCACCTTTCGCGGACAGTTGATGCCGATGCTCAACGCAGGTCCTTCAGGAAACAGCAGCCTCTATCTCTACGCCCATGTCGACATGCTGTGGAATGTCTTCAGCTCGCTGGCAGGCTATAATCCCAACCGGACCTTCTCTCTCTCCCCATTCTATGGATTTGGCGTAGTTCATGGATCGGGCGATAACGATTTTACCATTGTAGCCGGTTTGCAGGCAAGTCAGCGTGTCGGAACCAACACCCATCTCTTCGGCGAAATCAAGGCTATGTGCCATCCTTCCGAGTTCGACGGCAACACCAGCGCCTCTTTTGCACCTATGGTATCAGCCGGAGTATGTTACAATATCAACGAGAACGCCTACTCCAATAAGAACCGGCCCGACAATCCTACCGCTTCGTCCGACTGGTGGGTCGGCTTTGGCGCGTTGGGATTCAACTCGTTCCAATACAGAGGTATAGAATCTTTCGGACAGCGTCTCAGACAGGTAGCTCCAGCCGCAGAAGTGGCTTTTGGCAAGACCATCAATCCCTATTGGAGTGGGAGAGTAGAGATTACTGGTCTGCAGAGTCGACTGGTAAATATGGTCGAAAACGACCTCAAACCTGAGCCTGTCCGTACCGAAGAAATCTTTGCATTCTTCAATTTCCATGCCGACATTATGTTCAATGCCTCCAATCTTTTTCTCCGTCAGGCCTATCTGCCTAAAGTGTCCGTTCATCCCTATTTAGGAGCCGGACTGCTTGTCCGTACAGATTACATAAGCGAGAAGCGTTTCTCTATCAATGGAGGCCTCTTTACCCGGTTCATAGTGAGTGCCAAGTCCGATCTCTTTTTCGACCTCAAATACGCCCTTACCGAATCGCGCTTTGCCCATGTAAGTTACGATCAGGGTCGCTTCTCCGTGGGTACCCTCACAGGTTCGATAGGCTACATCTACAATCTGGGAACCAGCCGTTGCCGCAAGATTCGCTAACCGACCCTCATCCCCCTGTTTTCTTCATCCACTTTTCCGTTCACAAATACCCTTTCAGTATCTATGACACTTCAGCAACTCGAGTATATTGTCGCCGTTGACACCTACCGTCATTTCAGTCGCGCAGCCGAGGCCTGTGGCGTAACCCAGCCCACGCTTAGCCTCCAGGTTATCAAGCTCGAGGAGGAGCTAGGATTGCCCATCTTCGACCGCAAGGCCAATCCTCTGCGTCCCACCGTTGCTGGAGAGCTGTTGCTCAAACAGGCAAGTGCTGCCGTCCGTATGACCCGGCAGATAAAGGAGACAGCGCTAAAGGTTCTTAATCAGAATCAGGGCGAAGTTTATCTGGGAATGTCGAGCAGCGTAGCCCCCTATCTGTTGCCTCCATTGGTACAGTACATGCGAAAATCCTGTCCCGATGTCGAGATTCATTGTCTCGAGAGCAATCGTTCCGAGCTCTTGGGAAAACTGCGTCGTGGCGAGATAGATATGGCTGTTATGCCCGATTACAACGATGCCTCCGACCTCCTTGCCATACCGCTCTATACAGAGAATATCATCGCCTACCTTCCTCCTCTTCATCCTTTTCTGTCTATGGAAGAAGTTCCGGTGTCTTTGCTCAAAAACGAGCATGTGTGGGGCTATTATGAGATGAGAAAGATAATTGCCGATTCGGTCGAAGAAGAGGTGATCATCAACGAGACAGAGTTCGAGAACGGCAGCCTTTTCACTCTCGTAGCACTTTCTGAGGCCAACGGAGGCATCATGGTTGCGCCTCAGACCATAATCGATGTCATGAGGCTCGAGCGTTACACCAATCTCCGACCCCTTGTCGACCCGGTTCCCCAGCGCCACATACAGCTTTACATTCGTCAGGATTATGTCATGGAGCAGATGCTAAACGTAGTAGGTCAGGCTGTGTGCCAGGTGGTTCCCGAACCTATGCTCGACGAGCACCTTCGCAAATTCGGTATTCGGCTCTAGTGGCCCAGTCGCATACGCTCAGGCTTTTTTCGTTTTGCGGATAGCTCTCCTAAAATAATACTTTATCTGATTACTTGTTCCCGTTGGGTTCTTCCTGAGTGGCAAACGAAACGTTCAGTCTTGTTCACCCTTTGCAACACACTTCTTCCTCTGTTTTTCTCCGATGGTACGCCGAGTAGTCATCAGAGACTTGCGGAGTCAATAGATGAATCCCGTAGGGTTCCGCGAAGTTTGCCTGCCACAATAATACCATAGAAAACCTTTGGATGGTTCGTTTTATTTGACTCAAACCGACAAGAAAATCCTTTGACGGAGCTTTTTTTGAAGTTGTATGCATCTTCTGCATCTGCGAGTTCAGCTTTTCCTTTGTGAGCAAGTTCCCCAGGAAAACTCGATTCCACATCTGCCAAGCCTCGCTAAAGGCGATAAACCTGAATATACCCTGATCGCATGTTGGTATTAGCTGCTGGTTTTTTGCATTAACTATTGGCTTTTATTTTCAAAAAGCGCCCCCAAAACAACAAAGACCCGACAGCCAGGATGGTCAGCCTCGATTCAACAATAGGGCCAGGCTTTGTAGAGAAAACCTGTATTCCAGAACTTATTAACGATCTCCTTCAAGTTTTAATGCCTCGGAGATAAGTGGTTAGCTCAAGTCAAACCAGAAACGACTTTCTATCAGTTATTCAGTTGTTCAGTTATTCAGTTAGAAAAATGCGTAATCAACCCTCCTTTATAGAATACTTAACTAATTAATAATTAAATAGATATATTGAGTATGGGTGATATTGATACCCTCAAAAATCAAACTGAATAACTGATTACTGATTATTCTTTTACTTTTATTCTTCTCAAAGAAGCATAACAACAATGAATTACGATATAACCAACCCCCAATTTCCTAAGATGACAATGCTCAATAAGGGCGCGGAATGCATCAAAATCCTGCTAAAACAGGTCTCAAAAGACGTCCAAGAGTTCATTTTGCAGATGTCGTTACCCATTTTGGGGCCACACTCGAGTAACGGCTAACTCCAAAATTCTGACCCCTCGGGACAGAAAACGTATGGTCTGATGGCCAATTATGGATTATTCCGGGACCTTTTTTGCGCCACAGGGTATGTATTTTTTCTTTATTTTGCTAACGACCAGTGGGTTATCCATGTTTTTCCAAAATAATCAAATCTTTCAATCCGAGAGGAGAAAGCTGACAGACGGCACTAAGAGAGCACACAAAACGCGTAGATGGCTGATTTCCCTCACTCTTTATGCTATCTGTGTGCCGTCAGCAACAAACCTGTATACCCTTAATCCATCACGAATGACATCCGTCTCATATTCGAACGCAGGCTCTCCTGGATGTGTTGTCCAGGCTGACCGGCAGAGATGGTCCGTCGAAGATCGGGAGGCGAAATCTGCAAAATGCCGGACCTAGCGACGGCACTTTCTGTAGCCGGCTACGACCCTAATGAAAAAAAAGACGTAACTTCTCTTCCGACTGATATGCGTTATCGTCAGGCATCTGCAAACGGACTGAAAAGAATAGTGGTCGGGAGTGGTCGGGAATGGTCGGAGCGTCGGAAAAGATTCGTACTTTTGCAATCGCATTTCGGCAAAGGAAAATAGCGCGCAACCTCCCCAACGGAATGCCTGCAGCTGAACCATTCATCAAACCCAGAAACAAACAACCTAATCAACCTAAAAAAGCATCTGAATCAATCAACACCCCAAAAACAACAACCGAATCATGGCACAAATCAAACAAGTCGGATCCTTCATCAAAACAGGCAATCAGGTCAGCAAAGCAATGACCAGGGGCAATGAGGCCTTGCCGGCTGAATTGATTTGCCGACGTTGTGTCAAAGGAGAATTTCTTAGTCGCAGAAGAGTTCGGTGAAGGCGAAGCGTGTGCCGTCGAAAAGACCTTTGTCGGTAAGTTTGAGCTCGGGGATTACGGGCAACGCCATAAAGGCCATCGTCATGAAAGGTGCAACGAAGGAACAGCCCAGTTCGGCTGCCTTGGCTTTGACTCGGAGATGACCCTGGGCAACGCTTTCGGGATCGAGGTCGCTCATCAGACCGGCGATGGGCAATGCAAGCGAGACGGTATGCTTTCCGTCGGTGGCCGCGATGCCGCCCTGGCAGGCAATGAGATGGTTGATGGCAACGGCGAGGGAGTGGTCGTCACAGCCGATGGCGATGATGTTGTGGCTGTCGTGGGCTATGGTCGAAGCGAGTGCTCCACGACGGAGACCGAAACCGCGGATGAATGCAATGGCGGGCTTTGCCTGGGGGGCGTAACGGTTGAGGACAACGATCTTGAGAATGTCGCGGTCGGGTCGGATAAGAGGTTCTGTGGCCTCTGTAATCTCGCAGCCGGTGAGGAGCGAACCTTCAGATGCCACCATAACCTTCATGTTGTGTCTGCCCTCGGGGATGGCGATGCGCAGACTCTCTTCGTCAATGGGAGTGGCCGAGAAACGGTTGGGAATCTCTGTGTAGGACCCGAGTTCGGGCAGGGGAGTGCTACCGAAGACGCAACGGCCTTCTATCCACGACTCGCGGACGTGAAAACTGCGCAGATCATCCACAACGATGAAATCGGCCATATCGCCTTCGCGAAGCAGTCCCTGACGGATGCCGTAGTGGATGACGGGAGTGAGGCAGGCTGCCCGAAGAATGTTCCAGATGGGGAGTCCCTTGGCTACTGCACGGCTGACAATGCTGTCGATATAGCCTTCCCTGAGTTCATCGGCATACTTGTCGTCGGTACAGAACATGAGCTGATCTCTATGATTTTTAAGGAGTGGCGACAGACGTTCGAAGTCGCAGGCGGCGCTTCCTTCACGGATGAGCACCTTCATGCCCATGGCGATGCGTTCGGAGGCTTCCTCGAGAGTGGTACATTCGTGGTCGGTGCTGATGCCGGCGCTGATATACTGAAGGGCCTGGTCTCCACCCAGTCTGGGAGCATGACCGTCGATGGGTTTTCCCAAAGCCCGGCAAGCCTCAATCTTGGTCATCACCTCGGGGTCGTGGAACAGTACGCCGGGAGCGTTCATCATTTCAGCCAGACCTCTTATGTCGTCGCGCTGGAGGAGTTCTGCCACAGCCTTGGCGTCGAGCACGGCTCCGGCGGTTTCGAAGGGGGTGGAGGGCACGCACGAGGGCGCCATGAAATGGAAATGGAACGGACGCTGACGGCCGTCGGCTATCATGAAGTCAATACCTTCAGTTCCCAGCACGTTGGCAATCTCGTGTGGGTCGCAGACTGTAGCAAGAGTGCCGTGGCTCAGCGCTACGGGTGCAAAACGGCTGGGAGTCATGAGCGTGCTCTCAATATGAATATGGCTGTCTATAAAGCCGGGAAGGGCATAGGGCAGCGAAGGATCGGCGGTGTCGGAGAGACGTTCGATGCGTGCAATACGATTCTCCTCGAGATGGATGTTGCCGCAGAAGATTTGCTCGGCGTGGAGGTCAACGATGTTCAGTTTCATGGTCTATAGGGAGCTGGGGATCCAGTCTTTGATAAGATTGTCGGTTGTTCGGTGGATGGTTTCTTCGGCCAGTTGGGTGTCATCGAAAATGCGGTCGTGGTAGAGTCCGATGGCATTGATAAGGGGCGGAGCCATCGAAGATCGGACCTTGACGACGAGTTCGACGATGTCGGTCTGAAGGGGAAGGATGGCGATGCGCTTGTAACCTATGGTTGTCTCGCAGGCTATCGTGCGTAGGGTATTTTCGTCCTTCTGTCTTACGGAGACGGAGAATGCCTCTGCGCGCTGGCCCTCGGGTATGTACTCCTGGAGCAGCAGCCGGTTGAAGGTGACCGGACGACGGAAACGGAGCCGTATCTCTACGAGTTTGCTGTCGTTGGGGAAATAGGTGTTGAAGCAGCCGTCGGTGAGCAGGCGGGTCTTCCTGCCGTTGCACCATACGGTAGCTTTCTTCGCCAAATTGCGGGCGAAGATGGTGTCGAGAGCGTGGCGGAATTCAACGAGACGGATGGAGTCTTCGGCATCGATGAGACCGCGCTTGTCGGGGGGAACGTTGAGAAGCAGCAAGGAGTTCCGGCCTACGCTGGTGTAATAGATGCTCAGCAGCTGCTGCAGACTCTTGGGGTGCTCGGATGCCCTCCAGAACCAGCCTGGACGTATGCTTACGTCTGTCTCTGCGGGAATCCAGCATTGGCCGTAGGCATCGCCTCGGTTGAGGACAGACTGGGAAGGAGAACGGCTGCCGGGTTCGTAGCGGTTGCCCTCCTTATCTGTAAGATTCAGGGTGCTCCAGCAGGTGGCTCCGTTGACGCCGCTCTCGTTGCCCATCCATCGGCATCCGGGCCCCACGTCGCTGAAGATGGAGGCGTTTGGATGATGGCTGAGCACTCTGCCGTTGAAGGCGTCCCAGTCGTAGCGCTGGCGCTTGCCGTTAGGACCTTCTCCGCAGGCGCCGTCGAACCATTGCTCAAAGACATCGCCGTAGCGGGTGTGAACTTCGTCGAGAGTCTGAAGGAAGATGCTGTTGTAGGCATCGCTGCCGTAACTGGGGTGGTTTCGGTCCCATGGCGACGTGTAGACGCCGAAGCGGAGTCCTCCCTCGCGACAGGCCTCGCTGAGCTCCTGCAATACGTCTCCTTTGCCTCCTCGCCAGGGGCTGTTGGCTACGGTGTGGGTTGTCGTAGCGGATGGCCACAGACAGAACCCGTCGTGGTGCTTGGCGGTAATGATGATACCCTTCATGCCTGCCTGTCGTGCAACGCTGACCCATTGGCGGCAGTCGAGGGCTGAGGGGTTGAAGAGTGAGTCGGGCTCTTGTCCGTCGCCCCACTCGTTGCCTGTGAAAGTGTTGGGCCCAAAGTGGCAGAAGAGGTTGATCTCCATCTTTTGCCATTCGACTTGGGCAGGTGTGGGCTTGACGATGCGGCTCTGCCCCCACGCAAGGGTTGTTGACAGCATCAGGATGGGGAAGAAGGCCCGGTTGAGGATTGATGTTTTCGGCATTGGAATCTGTCGAGATTTGGTAATGTCTTATTCGTTATACGCAGATGTAGTCTGGTACTTTTGTTGTATTCTTGGGAAAATCAGTCGGGATTCTTAAAAAGCCCGGCCTTTGGCTGACCGAGCTTTATCATTTTGTTGAGAGAGTTTTTCTTCAGAGAAGGAGCGGCATGAGGTTCAGGCAATACTCTTTCTAAGGTCAGCACGCTCTGCAGGAGGATGAAGCGACTCGGAATTATTTCTTGTCGTTGTCCTTCTTCAGTTCCTTGTATTCGGCGTTGAGTCCTTCAACAATCTCGTTGGTGATGTCGAGACTCTCGTTTCCATAGAGCACAGGGCTGCTGGAGAAAGACTTGGAAAGGATGAGGTCGAACTGCTGATGGGTGGCGTTGTATTCGCGGATGAAGGCGTATACGGCGCGGGTCATCTTCTCGCTCTCTTTCATGGTCTTCTCCTGAATCTGCATAGCCATCTGGCCTTCAAGTCCCTGCATCTGTTGGGCTCGGTTCTGTAATTCGGTCTCTTTGGCTTTCTGCTGGGTAAGAGTCATATCGGCACCCTCTTTCAGATATTTCTGATAGTCGTTCTGGAACTGGGTGATTTGCGACTTGTAGCTCTGTTCCTTGCTCTTGCTATAGGCCTCGAGATCTTTCTTGATGTCGTTGGCGTAATCGTATTTGGCCATCAAGGTGTCTGTGTCGATATATGCAATTTTAAGTCCTCCTTCGGCTACTGCAACGGGCTGTGAGGACGAAGGAACATTCTTGTTGGACTTGTTACCGAAGATGTTCTTGATGCACAAAAGCATGACAGCAACAGACAGAAGAAGAACGACTATGGTCAGAACAGTAACCTTTTTCTCAAGAGGACTCTTTGTTTTGCGAGGCTCGGGCTCTTCTCTTACTGGTTCGGTTTCTACTTTTATCGCGGGCTGCTCAACGGGTTGAGGAGTGTTGTTAATATCTTCCATTGCTTCGTATTTAATGGTGTTGTCTATCTGTTTTTCTAAAAAATCTTTCTGATGGTATTCCATGATCAGAAGGGATTACAGGAAAGGTGTGTGAAGGGAGAAACGATTTCTCCCCCCGACACATACTCTTTACTTTATTCTGCTACTTCGCCTATGACTTCAACGGCACGGCGCAGACGCGAGATGGTCTCTTCCTTGCCGATAACCATTACGAGAGTGAGCATATCAGGACCCTTGGTGTCGCCTACTACGGCAAGACGGAAGGAGTTCATGATCTGACCCATGTTGAACTGGTTGGCTACGATATAGTCGTCAAGGATGGCCTTGTGGAGTACGTCGTGTTCGAAAGGCATGGTCTCGAGGATTTCAATAATCTTGCCGATGTGGGTGGTCATGCCCGGTTTCCAGCGCTTCTTGATGGCGGCAGGAGCATACTCGGTGGGGGCTGTGAAGAAGTAGGAGGTCTGGTCCCACATCTCGCTGATGAAGGCGATACGCTCTTTCATCATGCCGCAAACCTTGACAACATAGTCGTGGTCGGCTTCGATGCCGTGCTCCTTGAGGATGGGCTCGAACATCTGAGCCACAACTTCGTTGCTCTGCATCTGCATGTATTCGTGGTTGAACCACTTGGCTTTCTCTACGTTGAACTTGGCGCCGCTCTTGCTGATGTGTTCTACGCTGAAGAGCTTGATGAGCTCGTCCATGGAGAGGATTTCCTGATCATTGCCAGGATTCCAGCCGAGGAGGGCGAGAATATTTACAACGGCCTCGGGGAAGTAGCCACGCTCACGATAACCGCTACTGAGTTCGCCACTTTTGGGGTCGTGCCAGTCGAGAGGGAAGACGGGGAATCCGAGACGGTCGCCGTCGCGCTTGCTGAGCTTGCCGTTGCCCTCGGGCTTGAGGAGGAGAGGAAGGTGTGCAAACTGGGGCATGGTCTCTTCCCAGCCGAATGCCTTGTAGAGCATTACGTGAAGAGGAGCGGAGGGGAGCCACTCTTCGCCGCGAATTACGTGAGAGACTTCCATAGTGTGGTCGTCAACGATGTTGGCAAGATGATAGGTAGGCATTCCGTCGCTCTTGAAGAGAACTTTGTCGTCGAGAAGACTGGAGTTCATAGTTACGTCGCCGCGGATAAGGTCGTGGACGGTAATGTCAAGATTCTCGGGGAATTTGAAGCGGACTACGTAAGGGTCGCCGGCATCGATGCGTTTCTGGACCTCTTCAGCGCTCAAACTGAGAGAGTTCTCCATCTGCAAACGGGTGTTGCAGTCGTACTGGAAGGTTTTCTTCTGAGCCTCATACTCCTTGCGCTTGGCTTCTAGGGCTTCGGGTTTGTCGAAAGCATAGTATGCCCAACCGTCGTTGATGAGCTGGTCGGCATATTGCTTGTACATAGGCTTGCGGTCGCTCTGACGATAAGGACCGTAGTTGCCTCCGATATGAACGCCTTCGTCAAACTTGATGCCCAACCAGGTGAGGGCTTCGATTATATACTGCTCGGCGCCAGGAACGAAACGGGTCTGGTCGGTATCTTCGATACGGAGTATCATGTCGCCGCCATTCTGCTTGGCGAAGAGATAGTTGTACAAAGCGGTACGTACGCCTCCAATGTGGAGGGGGCCAGTAGGACTGGGTGCAAATCTTACTCTAACTTTTCTTTCCATGATATATTTATTATTCTTTATTTTTGCTTATTGATATTCAGTCTGTCAAAGGTCTTTTTGCCTTTGAAGTAGTAGTCCAGGAGGATGTTGCCCTGGTAGATGGTGGACGGCTCGAGATGGGGTAGCTGGCTTCGTTTGCGCTTCAGGCTCTCCTTCTGATCGCGGTATTTGTGGTGGGCGACCCATACGGATTTGAACTCGGCGCCATTGCCACTCAGCAGGAACTTGACTGCAGCTACGCCGTCGAGTACCATCCTACGGCGGATTACCTTGCCGAGTCGCTTGTCGGTAAGGTTCTTGTACAGCATGCAGAGGTTGTTCCGGAAGTTGAGAAGGGTCTTGAAGGGCGAGCTCTTGGGTAACGTGCCTCCGCCAACATGGTAAACAACTGACTGGGGACAGTACTGAACTCTGTAACCACAGTTCTGCGCTCTCCAGCAGAAGTCTATCTCTTCCATATGGGCAAAGAAGTCTCCGTCCAATCCTCTCAGCTCCTTCCACACCTTGGCCTTGACAAACATGGCTGCGCCTGATGCCCAGAAGATGTCGCAAGGGTCATCATACTGCCCATGGTCATACTCTACTGTAGAGAAGATTCTTCCTCTGCAGAATGGGTAACCATAGCTGTCGATGAAGCCGCCTGCGCCGCCAGCATACTCAAATCGGTCGCGCTCATCGTACATTCTCAGTTTGGGCTGGCAGATGGCTATGAGAGGGTCTTGCTCCATCTGTTCTATCACAGGCTCAATCCATCGCTCGGTAACCTCTACGTCGTCGTTGAGCAGCACATAGTAGTCTGCTTCCACTTGGGCAATAGCCTTATTGTAACCTTCGGCAAACCCGTAGTTCTTGTCAAGGGCGATAATGCGTAGGGAGGGATAGTGCTCTTTCAGAAACGCAATAGAATCGTCGTTCGATCCGTTGTCGGCAATAATGACCTCTCCGGCTGTATGCTGCACTACCGAAGGAAGATACTTCTCAAGCATCTTACGGCCATTCCAGTTGAGTATGATAACTGCTATTTTCAAGATGGGTCTGTTGGTTTCGGGTAATTATCTGTTGGTCTTCCTTTCCTTGTTCTGCCGGACACACTTCCTGTCGGACTAGCAATAATGTTTCTTCCTTCCGTTGCGGTCGAGTTTCCATCGCTTGTGGCTCCATAGCCAGTATTGGGGCTGATTCTGTATCAGACTCTCAAGTCGCTTGATATATTCGAGGGTAATGCTTCCTTCGGGAGCTTGCGAGGGGTCGGGACAGAGTTCGCTCAGTATTACGTCGTAGCGGCCTCGTTTCTTCTTGCGGACCTCGTAGTATAGAACGGCATAATTGTATTTGCGAGAGAAATGCTCAGCGCCATAGAGGAAGGCCGTGTCCTGATGCAGAAAATCTGCCCAGAAGCATTTCTTTGCATTACTGGGACTCTGGTCGCTCAGCATCATATAGGCGCAAGGCACATGGTACTGGTCGTAGTAGGCCATTACCTTGCGAACATTGGTCTGGTCTACAATTTCGTCGCCATAACGGATGCGTGCTCGATGGAGGTATTTGCCAAATCCTTTATTATTGAGGGGCTTGCCTACGCCTATGCCATGATGGCGCAACTGGAGATTGATGGAAAGGACCATATATTCCCAGTTGTTATGATGGGCCGACATCAGGACTACGCTCTTGCCCTCTTCGTAATATCTGTTGATTACCTCGCGGTTGACAATCCGATAGCGGCGCATAACTTCCGACTTGGAACAGGACAATCCGTTGATGGCTTCTACAAAGAGGTCGGACAGATGACGATAGTATTGGCGCTCCAGTTTCTTTATCTCCTTAAGGCTCTTCTCGGGGAATGACTTGACAAGATTGGTCCTCGTTACCTTGCGACGATAGCGTACCACATGATAGAGTAGGGGGGCTACGAGGTCGCTCAACCTATAGAGCAGCCATAGCGGCACATAGGATAATGGCTTCAGGATAATATGAAAGAGGAACCAGTTCAAGTCTTAGAATTGAAGAACGTTGATGAATGCTGTCTGTTATTAATGACCTCTATTGAACTGTTCGGTAACTTCGCCCTCAACATCCTCGTTGAGTTGCTGCTGGCTGAGACGGCGCTCCCATCCGTACTCCTGTACTTCGCCTTTGGCATTGGAATGGAGCAGTTTGTAGTAGCCTGAGCGCTGTTCGTCCCAGAAGATGAAACAACGGTTGTTGCCGTCGCCGGGGAGTTCGTTGTAGCGCCAGAGAATATAGGGCAGATAATGAATGTGGCCTTTGGATCCGCTGGTATTGCCGGTAAGGAATGCCTGCGAGAGGTCGCCATGGCCCAGACCACGGGTAGAAACGAAATTCTTCTCGTCGCGTTCGAAATCTGGAGCACCATATTTGAGATAAACGCGGCCACGGTCGGTACGGAATCCGGGAATATTGGAGAAGGTGAAGCGGGCGCTAACAAAGTCGAGACGCTTCTTGTATTCGCGCCATGCACTCTCGGGGTCTATGCTATTGCGCTGTTGCCAGAATGTGTAGAAGAAGGCCTGCTTTTCGTCCATCTGACCGGGCTTGGATGCCAGCTGCTCTGCAACGGCGGCTTCTGTAGGTGTGCTGATGGGATAGAGTGCAAGCAGATAATAGTTGAGCTGGCTCTCTTCGTTGATCTGACCGGCAAAAGTGGCCGAGTATTCCGAGATGGCATCAGCTGCGACTGCTGTATTCTTGCGCATAAAGGGAACGCGATGATAGAGCATGAGCTGGTTTTCGCGGTTGCGGGCTTCTACAACCAGGTTGTAATTGCCCGAGGGGAGTTCGCGGATGTCGATGCTTCCGAAGACAGGAACCAGGTCGCGGGGGTGCTGTTTCTTGATGCGGAAACTCTTTTCCCATCGCTGGCCGTTTTCACGCTTTTCGATATAGTAGGTTGTCAGAAAGTCGTCTTTCTTCACTTCCTTGTCGATGTTGTAGATTTCGTAATAGAAATTGAGAGTGTTTATCTCCTCGGGGTAGAAATCGTTGATATAGGGTGTCATGTCGTAACCTCCGCGAGAGAGAATGTTCTGCTTTTGGGTAGGAACGGCGCTGGCCATAGGCTGAACCGAAGAGAGTGAGGGCGTTTCGTCGTATGCTACAACCAGTTTGTCCATCACTACAACGGGGGATCCGACGGCATTCTTGTCCTTGATGGAAACAGAGAGGTCGTAGGTGCCGTTCTCGATGGCAAAACGCTGAAGGTCGATAAAGTCGGCTGCATCATGGCCGGTTTGTACCAGAGGACCATTGAGGTCGTATTTCTTGATGTGAACAAGGCTGTCGGCTTTCTTGACGCTAAGTACTACCTCGACGGTGGCTTGATGCTGGTTGTTGCCGAGATATTTGTATTCGAGACTGCTGCCGTCGAACTGGAGGTATACCTCTACGTAGGGCTTCTCGCCCGGAATGTTGAAAGTAGTGTAGGAATAGATGGCTCGCAACTGTTGCTTGTTTTGAGCAAAGGCTGTCATCATTAGCGCTACAAAGAGTAGGAGAGTGAGGCTTCTTTTCATATCGTATGCGTGTACTTTTATTTGTATTCTATAATATTTATTTCTTTAAATAACGACTCTGAGGGGGAATTATTGTAACGTATCGCCACTTTTTTTTTAAGTTGTGTTCAAATTCTTCATATTCAGAGCTTTTATTTTTTAGAAGTGAAATATTTTTTCTTGTTTCATTTTTTCTTTCTATCTTTGCAAATTCAATAATTAACCTACTAAAATAAGTAAACCACTATGGCAATTATAGTTAACGACGAAAACTTCCAGGAAGTTACCAATACCAATCTTCCCGTTATGCTCGATTTGGGTGCAACTTGGTGTGGCCCTTGCAAAGCGCTTGCTCCTATTGTAGAAGAAATGGCTACCGAATATGAAGGTCGCGCCGTTATTTGCAAAATCGATGTTGAGGAAGCTCCTGGCGTAGCAGCTCAGTTCCGCGTTCGCAACGTTCCTACCGTCCTTTTCCTCAAGGGTGGAGAACTCAAGGACAAATGTGTAGGCGCTGTTGCTAAGCAGACCCTCGTAGACAAACTCAACGCGCTGCTCTAATAGCTTCGCTTTCAATACTCCATGTTTCAGGAGGTTGAGAAATATAAGTCCCTCGACTTCTTTGCGCGACAAGTGGTCGAGGGGTTTATTACGGGTTTGCATCGTAGCCCCTTCCATGGTTTTTCGGTCGAGTTTGCCGAGCATCGTCTCTACAATACCGGAGAGTCGACTCGCAACATCGACTGGAAACTTTATGCCCGTACCGACAAGCTTTTCGTAAAACGTTTTGAGGAGGAGACAAATCTGCGTTGCCAGATTCTTATCGACCATTCGTCGTCGATGTATTTCCCCATCGAGAATCAAGGCAATTATTCCTCCCCCAACAAGCTTACTTTTTCGGTCTACGCGGCTGCTTTGCTGGTGGAACTCCTGGTGCGTCAGCGAGATGCATTCGGATTGACTCTCTTCTCGGATCAGATAGATCTTCAGACCGATGTTCGTTCATCGACTGCCCACCAACGTTATCTTTATTCCTTGCTTGAAGAACAGTTGCTTCCTGTCCAGCCGGACAAGATGGAGAAGAAACCAACCTCTATTGCTCCCTGTATCCATCTGTTGGCCGAGAAACTCCATCGCCGGTCGCTTGTGGTTATATTTACCGATGCATTTGTCCGTCCCGAGGAACATGAAGCCCTCTTTGATGCCCTCCGACATCTGCGCCATTGCAAGCACGAAGTCATGCTCTTCCATACCTTCCATCGAGAGAAGGAACTCAATCTTGCCTTCGGTAATAAACCCTGCTATTTTATTGATATGGAGAGCGAGCGACGGCTGAAAGTGTATCCGCAGGAGATTGCCCAACGATATCGTGAAAATATGGAACGTCAGGTAGAAACGGTCCATCATCATGCGGTTCAGTATCATATCGATTACATTCCGGTCGACGTGAATCAGGGCTTTGATCAGATAATGCAGCCCTATCTGCTGAAACGTAGCCGTCATTATTGATTTCTTGCTTCATTTATTTGGCCCCCGTATTTCTATCGCTCATATTCTACATATACTCCATATTGAGTCGGCATTCTCTCCATATAAAGTCCATATAAGGTCCATACAAAGTCCACATTTGTTCCACAATTTGCGAGGCTAACAGGACGCTAGGTGGGCGCTAGGTGGACGCAAAGTGGACGCAATATGCCGACTATATGCTGTCAATATGATTCCAGGATTCAAATAAAGCAAATTTTTACCTTTCTAAAGTTTGCATAAACGTAATTTTAGTTAAAAATTGGCTGTAAAAGGCCAAATCCGAATATTTTTTTTAGATTTTTTTTGTTTTTATTATTATTGAATTTCAACGTATTGTTAATTGGTAAATGTTAAAAGTTAAAAATTAATTAACTTTTTTCATGTGTACGCGCAATAATATAAATAATATTACGTTTTATATGTGTTTCCCAAATTAGGGATTATTAACAATTGGATAAAAATATAATATAAATATATGGCAAAAGAATTTCAAATAGTAGTGCTTGCAAAGCAAGTACCCGACACCCACGACGTGGGTAAGGAGGCTATGAATGCTGACGGTACTGTAAACCGTGCCGCTCTGCCTACCGTATTTAACCCCGAAGACCTTAATGCTCTTGAGATGGCTTTGCAGGTTCGCGATGCTATTCCTGGCGCAAAGGTATTTGTTCTTTCAATGGGTCCTGCTAAGGCAGCCGATATTATCCGCGAATCGCTCTATCGTGGAGCCGATGATGGTGCTGTGCTCAGCGACCGTCGTTTCGCAGGTTCTGATACCCTCGCTACCTCATACGCATTGAGCTGCGCTATTAAGAAACTCGATAATGTACGTCTCGTATTCTGTGGCCGTCAGGCTATCGATGGCGATACCGCTCAGGTAGGTCCTCAGGTTGCAGAGAAACTCAACTTCCAGCAGGTGACCTATGCAGAGAAACTGATGGGTGTGAGCGAAGACAAACTCACTATTTGCCGTCGTCTCGAGCAGGGTATCGAAATAGTAGAGGCTCCCATGCCTTTGCTCGTAACCGTTGGCGGTACTGCTCCTGAATGCCGTTTCCGTATTGCTAACCGTATGCTTCAGTACTACAAGGCTGTTATGCCCAGCGAGGTTAAGGAAAATGCCGAAGCAGCCGAGCAACTGTGGAACGAGCGTCCTTATCTGAAACTGAAAGAATGGAACGCTGATGACGTAAATCCCGAAATGGATCGTCTCGGTCTCAATGGTTCTGCAACCAAGGTTAAGCAGATTGAAAATGTAGTACTGCTTAAGAAAGAAAACGTCAACGTTGAACCCAAAGCTGAAGCAATCGAGCAGATGTGGCGCGACCTTCAGGGCGTTGTGTTCTAAAAAGAAGTCTGTAGCCGTAACGAGTCTTGAAGATTATTGCTAAAAGATTGACGGCTAAAAACTTAAAACAAAGAAGAAAAATGAAGAACGTATTAGTATATTGCGAACTTGATGAAAAAGGTGTAGTATCCGATGTAACCCTCGAGCTCTGCTCCAAGGGCCGTCAGATTGCTAACACTCTGGGTGTTCAGCTCGACGTTATTGCCATGGGTAACAAGATGGCAAACCTCGAACAGCAGCTTTATCCTTATGGTGTAGATACTATCTATGCTGCCGATGACGAGAAACTGACCTATTTCCGCACCCTTCCCCATTTCTCCATCGTTACCGGTATCATTCAGGAAACTCAGCCCGATATCGTGCTCTTTGGCGCAACCTGCAAAGGTCGCGACGTAGCTCCTCGCGTAGCTTCCTATCTCCGTTGCGGTCTTACCGCCGACTGTACCAAACTTGAAATCGGTGACTACGAGGACAACCGTACTAAGGAAGTACACAAGAATATTCTTTATCAAATCCGTCCCGCTTTCGGTGGTAATATCATCGCTACCATCGTAACCGCCGGTAATGTACGTCCTCAGATGGCAACCGTACGTCCTGGTGTTATGAAGAAAGCTGCTGCCGATGCCAATTATAAGGGTCAGGTAGTTAAGTTGGATGTAAACAAATATCTGAAGGCTGAAGATGACGGCGTTAAGATTATCAAACGCGAAATCGTAGAACGTACCGTTGACCTCGGAGCTGCTTCCATCATCGTTTCCGGCGGTTATGGCGTAGGCTCTAAAGAAGGTTTCGATCTTCTTCACACCTTTGCAAAACAGATTGGTGCAGAAGTGGGTGCTACCCGTGCTGCTGTTGATGCCGGTTGGGCAGAGAACGAGCGTCAGATCGGTCAGACCGGTGTTACCGTTCGTCCTAAGCTTTATATTGCCTGCGGTATCAGTGGCGCTATCCAGCATCGTGCCGGTATGGAACAGAGTGCTAAGATCATCTCCATCAATACCGACCCCGAGGCTCCTATCAATGCTATCGCCGACTACACCATCATTGGCGACCTCAACGAGGTTATCCCCATGCTGATGGACGGCTACAAGAGCATCAGAATCTAATGGTTTTAGGTTTTTGTTGCAAAACGGCTTAAAACTTAAATCCAAAAACTTAACACAGAAAGAAAATGAATTTCTATAGCGATAACGAAAGTCTTAAATTTTATCTGAATCACCCCGAAATGAAAAAGGCGGTGACTCTGAAAGAGATGAACTTTGCCGATCATGGTAAGTATGCTGATGCTCCCGCAAATGCAGAAGAAGGCCTTGAACATTACGACCTCGTAATGGACCTCGTAGGCGAAATCTCCGGCAACGTTCTGGCTCCTAATGCTGAGAGTGTTGACCAGGAAGGTCCCCACATTGAGAACAATGAGGTTGTATATGCCAAGGGTACTACCGCTAACCACGAGGCTCTCCGTGATGCAGGTCTTTATGGTATGACCCTTCCCCGTCAGTATGACGGCCTTAACCTCGGCTATGTTCCCAATGTAATGGCTGCTGAGATTATCAGCCGTGCAGATGCAGGCTTTGCCAACATCTGGGGCTTGCAGGAATGTGCTGAGACCGTTAATGAATTTGCATGCGACGAGCTTAAGGCTAAATTCCTCTCCCGCATCCGTAAGGGCGACACCTGCTCTATGGACCTTACCGAGCCCGATGCCGGTTCCGACCTTCAGGCTGTTCGCCTTAAGGCAACCTGGGACGAGGCTTCCAACTGCTGGCGTCTCAATGGCGTAAAGCGCTTCATTACCAATGGCGGCGCTCAGCTTCACCTTGTTTTGGCTCGTTCCGAAGAACGTACTACCGATGGTCGTGGTCTTTCCTATTTCTTGTATGACAAGGCTGATGGCGGTCTTACCGTTCGTCGTCTCGAGAACAAGATGGGTATCCATGGCAGTCCTACTGCAGAACTTGTTTTCAAGAATGCTCCTGCTCAGATTGTCGGCGACCGCAAACTTGGTCTTATTAAATATGTAATGGCACTTATGAATGGTGCACGTCTTGGTGTTGCCGCTCAGAGCGTAGGTCTTGCAGAGGCTGCTTATCGTGAGGCTAAGCTTTATGCTTCCCAGCGCGAACAGTTCGGCAAGACTATCGACCAGTTCCCCCTCGTTCAGGATCTGCTCCGCGACATGCGTACCAAGACCGATGCCAGCCGCAGCCTTCTCTATGAGACCGCCCGTAAGGTTGACATCACCAAGAGCTATGAAGCTATCATGAAGACCCGTAGCCTTACTCCCGAAGAGCGTAAGGATATGAAGGAAAACTCTCGTATTGCTGATGCTCTCACTCCTATGGTTAAGCTTATGGCTGCAGAATGGGCAAACCAGACTGCTTACGACAGCATCCAGGTTCACGGCGGTAGCGGATTTATGCGCGAATACGCTTGCGAGCGTCTCTATCGCGATGCACGTATCCTTACTATCTATGAGGGTACTTCTCAGCTTCAGGTTGTTGCTGCTGTAAAGGGTATCGCAGGCGGTACTTATCTCAAGTGCATTGAAGACTACGATGCTCAGGTTGAGGCTGCTTTGGCTGCTGGCGTTGAGAATGCCGAGGAAATCAAGAAACTTCGTGCTCAGTTGCAGAAGATGATTGAGGACTACAAGGCTCTCGAGGCTGCTGCTAAACAGATGGAGGTCTGCCCCGACCGTCGTCTCACCGAGTCTCTTGCCTATATCGTAATGGGTTATCTCTTGCTCCTCGACAGCACTCGTTGTGGTTGTTTCCTCGAAAGCTGCAAGAATCTCATCGTTATGGGCCGTGGCGAAATTGCCAAGCATAGCGCTTGCGTAATGCAGTAATATATTATATGAATAATTAAGTGCCTTTGCGTTAGTAAAAGTAACGCCTAGGCACTTTATAAATAATTAATACATGAAAATAATAGGTACAGGAAGCGCAATGCCTGAACTCGCAGTCACCAATGAAATGTTGACCGAGTATTTTGATACCAGCGATGAATGGATCCGTTCTCGTACGGGTATCGTTACCAGACATCTGTGCAGCAAAGAGACCTTGATCGATTTGGGTGTAGAAGCTTGTCAGAAAGCTATCGAGAATGCTGGAATCGATCCTAAGGAAATCGACTACTTCATTTGCTCTAATGTAGCCAACAACTATGTTACTCCTGCTATGAGTTGCGTAGTTCAGGGCAAGATAGGCGCTACATGCCCTTGCTTTGACATCAGTTGTGCCTGCACCGGTTTTATATTCGCTCTCGATATTGCCGAGTCGTTTATTAAGGCTGGTCGCGCAAAGAAGATTCTCATCCTTTGTGCAGAAGAACCCTCTAAGTTCTGCGACTGGAAAGGCCACGACCGTACTACCAGCATCCTCTTTGGCGATGGCGCCGGTGCTGTAGTCGTAACAGAAGGTGACGATCTCCAGTCTATTTGTACCGCAACAACATCTCTTCCCGATGTTCTTTGGTACAAACATGCTATGGAGCCCACTCCTTTTGAGGATGGTATTGAGGAACATGTTCCTCTTCAGATGGATGGTAAAGGTGTGTTCCGCACAGCTGTTACCTCCTCTTGCAAGGATGTTGACCAAGTTTTGAAAGAGGCAAATGTTAATCCCGATGACGTTGACCTCTTCGTTCTTCATCAGGCTAATTTCCGCATTATTGACGCTATCCGCAATTTTGTCGGACAGCCCGCAGAGAAGTTCCCCACCAACCTTCAGCATTATGGAAACACATCGTCAGCATCAATTCCTATTCTGCTCGACGAACTCCATCGTGAAGGAAAGCTGAAACCAGGAATGCAACTCGTAATGAGTGCATTTGGTGCCGGTTTTGTAAGTGGTGCCTGCTGCATAAAGTGGAGCATGGAGAAATAATCAATAAAACAATTTAAAGGCTCTTCGATAATGTTTGCTTGTCGCATATTACATCTATAAATATTCGATATGTGAGAAGTAAAACGTGAAATGTAAAAACAAAACAAAGAAGAGTCTGTATAAACAGATAACAATTAAAAATTGAATAATAACATGAGAAGAGTAGTTGTTACAGGTTTGGGCGTAGTTTCTGCCCTTGCCAACGATATCACCTCTTATTGGAACAAACTTGTAGCCGGTGAAAATGGTATTACCCGCATCACCAGCTGTGCAGAAGAAGATATCCCTGTACATTTTGCAGGAGAAGTAAAGAATTGGGATCCCGTAGCAGAAGGTCTGGATAAGACTCTTGCCCGTCGTAACGACCGTTACGCACAGTTTGCTATGGTTGCTGCTAGCAAAGCTATGAACGACAGCGGTCTTCAGATGGAAGATCCTAGCCGTCTTGGCGTTTATATCGGATCTGGTATTGGCGGTATTCATACCCTTATCGCTGAACAGGATAAGATTAAGGAGTTTGGCGCTTCACGCGTTAGCCCCATGTTCATCCCCATGATGATTGGCAACATCGCTGCTGGTCACGTAGCTATTATGTTCAATGCACAGGGACCTTGTCTTCCTACTGTTACCGCTTGTGCTACCTCCAGCCATGCTATCGGAGAGGCTTTCCATGCTATCAAGAATAATTATGCTGACGCTATCATCGCTGGTGGTGCTGAGGCTGCTATCACTCCTCTTTCAATCGGAGGTTTCTATACTATGAAGGCTCTCTCCCGCAATGAGACAGCTGACACCGTATCTCTTCCTTTTGATGCTCGTCGTGCAGGCTTTACTATGGGTGAAGGTGCTGGTGTTCTGATTCTTGAAGAATACGAACATGCAAAAGCTCGTGGCGCACATATCTACGCAGAGATCTGTGGTTATGGTAATACTTGCGATGCTCATCACTATACCGCTCCTCGTCCCGATGGTACTACCCAGTGTCGTGCTATCACCCTTGCACTTCAGGAAGCCGGTTTCAAGTCTGGCGAGCTCCTCTATTGCAATGCCCATGGTACCGGTACTCCTCTCAACGATAAAGCTGAGACTATGGCTCTTAAGATGGCTATGGGTGAGGATGATGCCCGTAAGGCTCTCATCAGTTCCAGCAAGTCTATGACTGGTCATTGTCTTGGTGCTGCAGGTGCTCTCGAAGCTATCGTAAGCGTACTTACTCTCAAAAAGGAAATCGTAACTCCTACCATCAACCTTCTTGAGGCTGATCCCGAATGCGACCTTTTCTATACTCCCAACCAGGCTGTACAGGCAAAACCTGTTATCGCTATCAGCAATAACTTTGGTTTCGGTGGTCAGAACGCTTCTGTAGCATTCCGCAAAATCTAAATTCCAACAATAATGGCGCCGGCACTAGTCGGCGCCTTAAAAACCTAAATCATGAATAGAGACGAAATTAAACAATATTTGCCCCATCGCGAGCCGATGCTGCTCGTTGACGAAATAGAACTCGTCGATGGCATTGCTCATGCAAAATATAATGTACGTGGTGATGAATTCTTTCTCCAAGGTCATTATCCTGGCAATCCCATCGTTCCTGGTGTAATCCAGTGTGAGATTATGGCTCAGAGTTGCAGCTTGCTTCTCAAAGACGAACTTGTTGGAAAAACTCCTCTCTATGCAGGTATCAACAACGTCCGTTTCAAACAGCAGGTTAAGCCCGGTGATTGTTTTGAAGTAGAGGCTAAGCTTGTTGATCAGCGTGGTCATCTCTATTTCTGCGAGGCTAAGGGTATGGTAGGTGGCAAGATGGTTATCAAAGGCGACCTTTCCTTCGCTCTTATTCCCAACGAGGCATAAAAAAAAGAAATAGACAGACTATTTGTATTAACGATAATCTATCTGTTTCAAGAATAAATAATATCATCTTAATAAGAAAATATAATGAAACTTGTAGAAAATAAAAACGTACTTATCACTGGTGCTAGCCGTGGTATTGGTCGTTGTACTGCTCTTCTGCTCGCTCAGAATGGTGCAAATATCGCTTTTACCGACCTTAAGGAAGACGAAAACTCAGAGTCTCTCATCAAAGAGATTGAAGCTCTTGGTGTAAAGGTAAAGTTTTATGCAAACAATGCTGCCGACTATGAGGCAGTAAAGACTCTTGTTGAAACCGTAAAGGCTGACTTTGGTTCTATCGATGTTCTCGTCAACAACGCCGGTATCACCAAGGATAACCTCCTTCTCCGTATGACTCCCGAACAGTGGGATGCAGTTATCAATGTCAACCTTCGTTCCGTATTCTGCATGACAAAGGAAGTTTCCGCTATCATGCTCCGTCAGAAGAAAGGTTCCATTATCAACATCAGCTCTATTGTTGGTATTCAGGGTAACTATGGTCAGGCCAACTACGCAGCCTCTAAATCTGGTATTATCGGTTTCACCCGTAGCGTTGCCGCAGAACTTGGCTCCCGCAACATCCGCGTAAATGCTGTAGCTCCTGGTTTCATCGAGACTCCTATGACTGCAACTCTTCCTGAAGACATCGTTAAGGGTTGGCAGAAACAGATTCCTCTCGTTCGCTTTGGTAAGGCTGAAGACGTTGCCAATACTGTTCTTTACCTTGCATCCGAACTCTCCAGCTATATTACTGGCCACGTAATCTCCTGCGATGGTGGTATGGCTCGCGGTAATTAAGATTATTCTTTTTTACAATAATATTGCGCCCCTAAGCTTAGTCTTAAGGGCGCAATTTCTTTTTACAAATGCTGTCTCAATAATATAGGTAACCTCTAAAAATTCCACATTGAAATCAAAAGAGTTAAATGATATATTTTTCATGCTTTTGGTTTTGTTTTGCCATCTCCTTGATATACATTCAATCACGATGCCCGCATTGCTCAATCATGTATATCGGCGGATCTGACTAAAACAAATTCCAAAATCATTTGAAAGCAATTTTTAGATGTTACCTATATTATATAAAAAGAGACTGATCTTATTTTGTAACTAGTATATTTGGTATTGAAAACTATACTGCTTAATTATCCTAAACACTATGTTTAGATAACGGAAACAGCGATTACTTTATCTAATATACTATCTGGCATGATATTAATCTATAATTGAGATGCTATATCTTTGCATAATAGTTCTAGATATTTGCGGTCTGTTTCGTCAAAAGTAGATAGTTCTCTACTGTCAATATCCAGTACCCCAATAACGTTCTTTTCTTTAATTATTGGAACAACTATTTCACTTCGGCTTTGAGAACTGCAGGCAATATGACCAGGGAATAGTTCTACGTCTGGGACTACCTGGGTTTCAGCTTGTGCCCAAGCTGTTCCGCAAACGCCTTTCCCTTTTGCTATTCTCGTGCAAGCCACAGGTCCTTGAAATGGACCCAAGTGAAGCTGATTGTCTTTTACCATATAGAAACCTATCCAAAACCATCCGAAGCTTTCGTTTAAGGCGGCTGCTACATTGGCTAGAAGAGATACTGAATCGTCCTCCCCTTCAATCAAGCCTCTGATTAGAGGCAATATAGTCTTATATCGTTCTTCTTTTGGAAGGGAGGTATAGGGTGAAAAGGTGGTTTCCAAAATTATATCTATTAAAGTTAATACTTGAGATGAATTCTATTTCAATTTTTCGAGAGCGGCTTTTGCTGGTTCATAACCGGCTGATGCGGCAATAGTGAAAAATGTTTTAGCTTTCTTTTTGTCGGCTTCAATCTTATTGCCATGATCGTCGCTTTCTCCATTCTGGTATAAGACACCTAATTGGTAAGCGGCTAAAATATTGCCTTGCTGAACAGCCAGATTGAAGTATTCCTCGGCTTTGAGGATATTATCTTCAACACCAGTTCCTTCGAGATAACAATTTGCAACCAGGAAGAGGGCTAACCCATAGTTGTGTTCAGCAGCCATCATATAATAATTGAAGGCTGTTGTAGAGTTCAGAATCACACCGTGGCCCTGTTCGTAGCAATTGCCCAACCTGCACATAGAAGCAAAACTTCCTTCGTTTACGCCTTTCTCATATAGAGCAACGGCCTCCTTGTACATTTGAGCATCCTCATAAATCTGACCAAGTTCATTTATTGCTCTGATGTTACCCATCTCAGCGGCTTGCTCGAAGTAAGAAATAGCTGTAAGACTGTCAGCCTGACAACCTGTTCCATTTCTGTAGCATATGCCTAAGTCGTAAACAGCTGTACTACTACCTAAAGAAGCTGCTGTATCGAAATAGGATTTTGCCAAAACTGGATCTGCCTGGCAACCCAAACCATTAATTCGCATTACTCCCAATTCGAGATAGGCATTTGCGCAATCATAAGTGACGGCTTTCTCCAATATCTGGTAAGCATCATCATATCGGGGTCCATCTGTAACAATTCCCTCTTTAAGAAACAGGGCCACTTTTACCATCGCTTCAGGATTACGATGCTTTGCTGAAGAATAAAAATACTCGTAAGCATTATTGTAATCTTCGTGAGAAAGGAAATAAAGTCCCATTTGATAGTCACAGGTAGGATTATCGGACTTTGAACCTAAATAGTAATAAGCAATTGCAGAGTCAATATTCGCTTCGAAACCACCAAGTCCCTGACGGTAGAAGTCTCCGATAATTGCGCAGGAACCTCCTTCTTCCATACGTGCAGCGGGAAGCAGATTCTCTACAGCTTTTGCTGTATCTTTTTCAACTCCTACGCCACGCAGATAGCTTACTCCTACAAAATAGTAACCGCTGGGAGATCCGAGATCCTTGGCCTGGGAGAAATGCTTGAATGCCTCTACAGAGTCCTTAGGAAGAAATTGTCCATGCATATAGAATTCTCCCAACCAGCATAAAGCATCTCCATGACCCATATCTGCGGCAATACGGTAGTTCTTGATGGACAGAACGGAGTCGCGAACAAAACCGGATTCGTCAACACCTTCGTAGTAGTTGCCTAACTGGAAATAACCTTCTGAACTTCCCTGTTGGGCAAGGCGCTCGAAATATCCTAAGGCAACCTTCTCGTTCTTAAGACCATAGCTGTCGGACAAATATAAGTTACCCAATTTTACCAGAGCAGACTCGTTTCCCATGTCGGCCGATTTGTTCAGTTTGCTGATTGCCGTCTGGAGTTCTTTTGAAGTCTGTTTGCCAACATAACCCGAAAGGAGCATATTGGCCTGATAGAGATAAGACTCATCCGTACCCATTTGCTCCAGTACCTCATAGGCTTTGTCGTATTTCTTATTGTTGTTATAGTAATTAACCAGAACATTTCCACATCGGTTGGATCCTTTCTTCAAACCCTCCAGGCAAGTCTTTAATGCGCCCTTTTCATCACCCATGTTTGATTTTGCAATAGTCATGTAGAAATATCCATCAACATCGCCATAATCAATTGCCTTTTTTGCGTTGCTGTACATCAGGTCTGTTCTCTCCATATTGGTATATACCTGATTCAAGGTATAGAACGCATCGTAGTTGCCCCATTCAATAGCTGAGTTAAGGAGTTCGATTGCTTTCATCATGTCAGCATTTCCGCTATTGAGCATTTCAATAGCCAGCGTTAGAGCACATGATCCATCTTGCAGGTCAACGCCCTTCTGCAACGCCTCCAGTCCCTTCTGCTGGTCTGCTTCAACCCCAATTCCATTATTATAAAGATACCATAGCTGGTAATAGCCACCTTCGTTTCCTTTTTCAACATAACGTTTGGCACATTCAAAGCTCTTTTGTTTGCTGGCTTCGTCGGGGAAAGCGTAATAGATCTGAGAAAGAACTTTATAGGGACCATAGTCTCCCCAATCAATTACCTTTTTTAACACCTTGACGGCAAGCAACGTATCGCGCAAAGATGCATCCTGAGCCGTAAGCAGGAAGGAGGCATATCTCTCAGCATTCCAACCATCTTCAGGATAAGTTTCGAAAATGCGCTGGAAGAGTTTAGCCGCTTTAACCTCATCGCGAGCTACACCCATACCATTTGCATAATAGGTGGCTTCAAGAACCATGCTTTCAACATCGTTGACTGCCAACCCCTTGTTGAGATATTCCCATGCCTTCTTGGGGTTGTTGTCGTCTGCGTAGAACGCTGAAATCGAGGCGTATCCGCTGTAACCTCCGTTCTTTATTGCCTTTTCATAGTAGGCTATAGCTTTTTTCTTATCGGCCTTGGTACGATAACCCATTCTGTACCAGTTGCCCATGGTTTCTAAGGCATGAGGACAACCCATATTGGCTGCCTTGACTGTCAATTCATAAGCTTTGTCGAAGTCCCGCTTTACGATGAATCCTCTTGAGTAGCATACACCTTGTCTGTATAAACCCAATGCCGAACCGGCATCAGCCGATGCCTTGCTCAACTGGTAGTACTGGTTGGTGTCGCGGGCTACGCCTCCTTTGCCTTCTATATAATAGACTGCCATGTGAGCTTTTGCATCCTTGTGACCCAGCTGGTCGGCTTTCTGGTAGAGCTTAAAGGCTGCAACAGAGTCTCTGGGACATCCGTCGAGGGCTACCTCATAATAGTAGGCAAGTTTGATGGCTGCATTGGCATCGCCTTTTTCAACCTTCTGTTTCAGAGCGGCAACTGTTTTGCTCTCTTGTGCATAAGAGGCACTAAGACCAATAATCATTAGCGCCAGAATAAGATACTGTTTCATATTATTGTATATTTTTGTATTTATCTTAAGAATTGTCATATTATATTATTTGCTGTCAGAAAGCTCTTCCTGAGCCCGAGCGTAGTCTTCGGGTACGCCAATGTCGATAAAATAAGCCGATGAAGGAAATGCATAGAACGGCTGGTCCTGATAGCGCGATTGCATGATATCTTTCTCGAACGAGAATGCCTCTCCGAGTGCAAATCCTTCAAATAATCTTTTCTCAATCTGGTATATTCCGCCGTTTATCCATCCTTTGCCTTTGCTGTCAGACTTCTCGGCAAAAGAGGAAATCCTGTTTGAAGAATCAATACTTACAGAACCATATCGCGAAGTGTCCTCCACCTGGCGCAGTATAACGCTTAGGGGAGACTGATGCTGAGAATGGAATTCCTCCAGCTGAGCATAATCAACCTTGAACATAGTGTCGCCGTTGAGTACCGTAACCGTTTCGGTCTGACATTGTTGCAGAGCATTCAATATGCCTCCTCCTGTTCCGAGTGGCGTTGTCTCCCGGGCGTAGCCGATTTCTATGTCTTTGTAGCGGTTGCCGAAATGGCTTTCAATCTTCTCGTGCAAATAGCCCGTAGAGAGAATAATCCGGTTGTATCCGAACGAAGCGAGATAGTCTATCAGTATTTCCAGAAAAGGCCGGCCCTTGATGGGGGCCATAGGTTTGGGAACATCGCTTACTACGTGGCGCAGCCGTGTTCCGAATCCTCCTGCAAGTATTATTGCCTCTTTCTTCATCGGGTGTGAGATTAGGGTATGGTTTTCTTTTTATTCTCTCTCCTCAGGCAGTCTGTTCTTAGCCTCTAGCGTCCATATAGCCGGCACAAAAGATGCAGATTTGTGGGCCTTAGTGGAGCCTGTGTGCTGTCTAGGTGCTGCCTGTATGCTGTTTATATGCTGCCTATATGCTGTCTAAAGAACGTCTATTGGTCGTTTTTGGGAAACATGGCGGCTTCGACCAGTTCGCAGATAATGTGTCCTATCATAATGTGGCTCTCCTGGATACGGGGAGTATCGTGGGAGGGAACATTGAGCAGGAGGTCGGAATGCTCTTTCATCTTGCCACCGGTCTCTCCGGTAAGGGAGATGATCTTGATACCCATCACCTGACAGGTCTCATAGGCGTTGATTACATTCTTCGAATTGCCCGAAGTCGAGATGCCGACAATCACATCGCCTTTCTTCCCCGAACCTTTGATAAGGCGCGAGAAAATAAGATCGTATCCGTAGTCGTTACCGACTGCGGTAAGATAGGAGGTATTGCAATGGAGCGCATCTGCGTTGAGCGGAGGACGGTCGTAGTAGAAACGTCCGCTCAGCTCGGCTGCCAGATGTTGAGCGTCGGCCGCACTCCCTCCATTGCCGCAGAAATGAATTTTGCCTCCCTGGCGGAGAGATTCGATTATCATGTCGGCTGCCTGCTGGATGCGGGCCATAAAATCAGCATCGTTGAGAATAGCCTGTTTGGCGTTGATGCTCTGTTGTATCGATTCCTGAATACGGGGATTCATAGTGTGGGTTATATTGGGATAGAAAAACTGTTTCTTATTTGTTAACGATGATTAATGCTGCAATACAGCCGGGTACCCATCCGAGAATGGTAAGAATCGAAGTGATGAGTACCGATCCGCATCCTCTGTCGATTACAGCCAGAGGAGGACAGATAATGCATAATATGGCTCTCCAGAATGACATAGTAGTACGATTTATTTGGGTTGATGATTATTCGTTGTCTTTTACATGGTCCAGGTTTTCAGACCTTCGGTTGTAAACTCATATCGCTTGGTGTCTCCTCCAAACTGGCGCAAGGCTTCTGCAACAGCATATCTTGTATTGCCCGGACAATAGAAGAACATAAATCCTCCTCCGCCTGCTCCGGAGATCTTTCCTCCCGAGGCGCCTGCCTTGCGGGCGGCATCATAGATGGCATCAATACGTGGATTGCTTATGCTTTTGGCCATCTGCTTTTTGTGCTGCCATCCGAAATCGAGAATCTCTCCGATATGGTCTATCTCACCCTTCAATAGGGCTTCTTTCATCTGAACGGCCTGCTCCTTCAACTTGTGCATAGCCTCTATGCTGTTGGTATTCTTTGCTTTTACGTTGCTCTGCTGCTCCTTGATGATATCGGCGCTCACGTGCGAAGTGGCTGTATAATAGAGCACCAGATTGTGGGCAAGCTCGTCGCAATAGCGCGGACGTACACGCAAGGGGTTGACAATCACGTTGTCGTTGATAAATTCCATAAAGTTGAAACCGCCGAAGGTGGCTGCATACTGATCCTGCTTGCCTCCGGCCAATCCCAGGTCTACGCGCTCTATCTCGTAGGCCAGACGGGCGATATCATATTCTCCGAGGGGGAGTTTAAGCCATTCTACATAAGCACCCAGTATGGATACGACCAGCGTGGATGAAGTTCCCAGTCCGCCGCCGGCGGGAGCGTCAACAAAAGAGGTTATTCTCATAGAGAGCGGCTTGTGGGTAAACTGGCGTACGATTCGGTTGTATACACCCTTGTGAAGGATGAAATATCCGTCGGTATCGACCTCTGTTGCGTTGGAATATTCTTCGCGTAGATTGTTTTCTGGAGAGAAGAATACCACCTTTCCGTCGTCGGTAGGCTCAATGGTAGTGTAGGCATACATGCTTACAGTAGCGTTGAGGATGGCTCCACCATAAAGGTCTGAGTAGGGAGAAACGTCGGTTCCGCCACCGGCGAGACCAAGACGTAAGGGGGCTTTGCTTCGAATTATCATAGGGCTGTTTTGAAGAGGATTGGTTAGAAGTGGGAGTTCAATATTGGGGATTATGGAGATTATTCTGACAGTCTTACCTCGTCGAGGGCTTTGGTCATGTTTTTCCACGAGTATTTCTCTTTTTCCTGGCGCACGCCTTCGGTAAAGGATTCTTCCTTTCCTTCCTTAAAGTAGCGTATCAGAGCCTGGGCTATCTGTCGGGCATCGGGTTCGACCACATAGCCCACTTTCCCGTCGGGAACAATTTCGGGCAGACCGCCCACATTGGTCACAAGCATAGGTTTCTCGAAATGGAAGGCTATCTGGGTAACGCCACTCTGGGTAGCACTCTTATAGGGCTGAGCCACAATGTCGCATGCGCGGAAATAGCGGTTTACCTGACTGTCGGGAATAAAATCGGTCTTGAGAACCAGCCGGTCCTGAATGCCCAGCCGTTCTATCTGGTCCATATAGGGCTTGGGGTCACCATAAAACTCGCCGGCTATCAGCAGTTTGACATTCATCTCGGCCAGTTCCCTGTCGGCAAAGGCGTCAAGCAGAATATCAAGACCTTTGTATCCGCGGATAAATCCAAAGAAGAGCACATAGCGGGTATTCTCTTCCAGTCCGATAATCTCTTTGGCCTCCTGTTTGGGAATCAGGTTTCCGTAGTGGTCGTAGAGAGGGTGGGGGCAGAACTGGCGCGGTTTTTGGGTGTCGAAGAGCCCGAGGTCGTTGAGTACCGATTTGCTCATGGCTACAAAACCGTGGGTGGATTTAACAAAGTAGCGGGCAAACAGCTTGTCTCCGGGACGATGTTCATGGGGAATCACATTGTCGAGAATCGAGACAACACGGGTGTGGCCATTCTTGCGGACCATGCGTTCAATGGTACCTAGACAGGGAGCCATAAAAGGCAGCCAGAACTTGGTTATCATCAGGTCGGGACGCTTGCGTCGAATCTCTTTTCCGACTTTAATCCAGTTAAAAGGATTGCACGAATTTACCTTTCGATGTATTTTGAGGTCATGGGGAGCGGGTTCTTCGCTGTATTGAGTCTTGCCGGGGAATAGAAATCCTGGATATTGAAGGCTGAAAGTGTAAATCTCGACGGTATGGCCATTCTGCTGATACTCACGTGCAATACGTTCGTTGAAAGCCGAGAGGCCTCCGCGGTAGGGGTAGGCTGTTCCAAGTATTATTATATGCATACTTATACTCTTTGTTTGAATTTGCAAAGATACAAAAAATTATTGGTTCTACATAATAAAATCGCATTATTTTTGTTTTTAATTAGAAGGTGTCCCGACAAGTGTGGTACATCAAAGAAATTATTGCTATTATGAAACGAACATTTGTATTGTTTTTTATGCTGCTGATAGCCTTCTGCTCAAAGGCTCAGTCGGTGGTAGACTTTACCGATGTGGCAGCAAAGACCATCAACGCTGTGGTACATATCAAATGCGATGTAACCAAGCTCACCCCTATGTATCAGTCTTTCTTTGGCATGATTATCGATCAGGGAATGCGCCGCCAGTCCTATTCGGCTTTCGGATCGGGAGTTATCATCAGCTCTGATGGCTATATCATTACCAACAACCATGTCGTTCAGGATGCTTCAAACATAACTGTTACCCTCAACGATAAGCGTACCCTGGTGGCCCGGTTGGTGGGGGCAGACCCTGCTTCAGACCTGGCTGTAATCAAGGTAGAGGGAACGGAATTTGAATTTATTCCTTTCGGAAACTCCGAGCAGGTCAGAATCGGAGAACCCGTTCTGGCGATAGGCAATCCGTTCAATCTTACCAGTACCGTGACAGCGGGCATAATCAGCGCTAAGGCTCGTAATATGAATATTATACAGAATCCTACCGGAGAGAGCACACTCGAAAGTTTTCTCCAGACCGATGCTGCCGTCAATAGCGGCAATTCGGGCGGAGCTCTGGTCAATACAAAGGGCCAGCTGATAGGTATCAATACGGCTATTGCTTCCGGCAACGGATATTATACGGGCTACTCCTTTGCTATTCCCTCCAATATAGCCCGAAAAGTGAGCCGCGACCTCTGTCAGTATGGGGCTGTCCAGCGTGGCTATCTGGGAGTCAATGTGGCCGAAGTCGACGAAGAGTGGGTGAAACGTCGTGGTATTACCTTTCTCAAAGGTGTCTACGTGGGTAGAGTGATTCCTGATTGTGCTGCCGAGCGTGCAGGTCTCAAGGAAGGCGATATTATCGTGAAGGTGAATCACGTAGAGATCAATTCATATGCTGAGATGATGGAGGAGGTCAGTTATTTCAATCCGGGCGATAAGGTAGAGGTGGAGTTTCTCCGCGACGGCAAATCCCATACCAAAGAACTTACCCTTCTCAATTCAAAGGGAACAACAGAGATAATCCGCAAATAATCCGTGACAGACGATCTACAGGCTCAGGATGCCAAATATCTGGAAATGACCACAACACCAGTTCCCCGACTGGTGATGAGATTGGCTATTCCTACCATCATCAGCATGATGGTAACCTCGATTTATAATGTTGTCGATGCGGCTTTCGTGGGCCATCTCTCCACCGAGGCTACAGCCGCCATAGGTATAGGCTTTGCCTATATGGCATTCATCTCGGCCATAGGCTTTTTCTTCGGCCATGGAAGCGGAAATCATATCTCCCGTGCATTGGGCGCTCGCAACAGAGAAGATGCTGCCATCATAGCGTCGGTAGGCGTTATTACTCCGTTTCTGGTAGGAGCCGTAACGGGTGTAGCGGGACTATTCTTCCTACCCCAGCTCTGTGCCGCCCTTGGAGCCACTCCCGATGTGGTACCTCTTACGTGCGATTATCTCCGATATATTCTTCTCGCTTCGCCGTTCATGATGAGCGCACTCACCCTTAACAACCAGCTTCGTCTGCAGGGTAACGCCCGCTTTGCTATGATAGGTCTGGTGAGTGGTAGCATCCTCAATATCATCCTCGATCCACTCTTTATCTTCGTGCTGGATATGGGTGTTAAAGGCGCTTCTCTTGCTACGGCCATAGGGCAGCTCTTCTGCTGGTGTCTGCTTCTCTGGGGCACCCGCCGTCCACAGTCCGTTCATATCAGGCTGTCCAATTTCCGTCCCTCGTGGTACACCTATCGCGAGATATTGGCAGGCGGTCTTCCCTCTCTCTCCCGACAGGTGTTTAACTGCATCAGCGCCATCCTGTTGAACCATGCGGCAGCCCGATGGGCCGAACCCGGTCTGGAGGCATCCAGCATAGCAGCTTTTGCTGTAGTCAGCCGTACAATGATGTTTGCCTTCTCCTTCGTGCTGGGCTTCTGTCAGGGGTTCCAGCCTGTGTGCGGATTCAACTATGGCGCAAAGCTTTATGGCCGTGTGTTGCAGAGTTTTACTTTTGTCCTGAAAGGGTCCTTCCTCATGCTGCTCACCATGTCCCTGTTTGGGCTTGTTTTTGCTCCGCAGATTATTACCCTGTTCCGTAGCGAAGACCCCGAACTTATCCGTATCGGAGCTTCGGCTTTGCGTTGGCAATGTGTCGCCTTCCCCCTGATCGGACTCTCCACAGCCACCAATATGCTGTTCCAGAATATCCGTATGCCCATCCGCAGCACCCTTCTCAGCGTAGGCCGTCAGGGACTTTTCTTCATTCCCGCCATTTTCATTCTTCCCCAGTTTCTGGGCATTCATGGCGTAGAGATGACCCAGGCTGTGGCTGATACGCTGACCTTCTTGATGTCTATCCCCTTCTGCATCTGGATTCAGCGCGAGTTGAAACGCAAGGCAAACGCACAATAACCAATCTTCCTCAAACCATGATAGCCTCCGATATCCGTCAGACCCTTCTCTCTTTGGCCAATCCCGATTATGTTGAGCAGTATCTCTATTTTTTCAAGACCGGGAAAGGCCAGTATGGCGAAGGCGATCAGTTTGCCGGCGTCCGCAATCCTCAGGTCAGGATGGTTGTAAAGGAGGCTTGGAAAGAGGCTTCGCTCGACGACTGTGTCACCCTGGCCCAGGACCCTGTTCATGAGGTCAGACTGTGTGCAATGCTGATTCTTGTCAAGAAGATGGAACGGGCTGTCAAGCAGAAGAACACAGAAGAGATGCAGCAGATATTCGACCACTACTGTTCACTTCATCCTTATATTAACAATTGGGACCTGGTCGATCTAAGTGCGACAACCATTGCCGGCTATGCAGAGATCTTCCACCTCGACCGGGGATTGATGGAAGAATGGATTATGCCCGAGGGACACACCCTGTGGCAACAGCGAATCTCGATGGTAAGTACCTGGAGACTGGTTAGATATGAACATTACGAAGAGACCTTCTCGCGCGCCCTGGTGCTGATGCATAGCAGCGAAGACCTGCTCCATAAAGCAGCAGGCTGGATGATGCGCGAGGCAGGTAAGAATGGAGGAATGGACCATCTGTTAGGCTTCCTCGAACTCCATGCCCCCCAGATGCCGTCGACTATGCTCCGCTATGCGATAGAGAAACTGTCCGACGATGAGCGCCGCTACTGGCTCCAGCGGAGAAAGACCGGTTGCTGAAGGAGCGCTTTTCTATTTCATAAAGGCTATGTCACAACAAATGGTTGATTTTTAACGAGAAATAGCGTATAATAATAGGAAATAGTACCACCGAAGGAGGTAATTGGATATGCCTACTATCAAAGACGCA
>JAKSMQ010000008.1 GCA_024400565.1 Bacteroidales bacterium | reverse complement strand
AAGAGTCAACTTCCACCAGTTATAGGGCTGAAGATGGTCAACCATTTTCAGGAAACTACATGATTATCAGCAAATAAAATATTTACGATAAATTTACGGGCAATTTTCGGTAATTCATGTTCAGCGAAGCTATAAAATCAAATCAAAAAGTGTATTATATACCATAAGTATTTAATTCACAGTAATATATATCTATATCGGTAATATTTATCGCATCAGCACTAAAAAATGAACAATCTTAAATTGACTGAGCATTTTACGCTCGAAGAATTTGTAAGGTCGACAACGGCAAAAATGCGTGGTATCGACAATACGCCTGGTGCGTTCGAGATTGCAAATCTGCGCCTCTTGTGTAAAAAGATCCTTGAACCTGCGCGGTTGGAAATAGGAATGCCGATTACGGTAACAAGCGGCTTCCGGTCTCAACGCGTTAACAAGATAGTAGGTGGCGTGAGAGGTTCTTTGCATCTTATTGGTAAGGCGGCCGACATAACTTGCTCCGATAACGCACGATTGTATGAAGTGCTGCAAACACTACCCTGCTTCGAGCTAATAACGTATCGGTATAAAGGTCCGATGCTTTCAGGAAGCATCAACAGATTCCATGTTTCTTATACTGGTCCCGCTGATAAAGCCGAGCGCTGGTTTACGAAATGGGTGTAGAAATGTGAAATGTGAAATGTGAAATGTGAAATTGTGAATTGTGAAATTGTGAATTGTGAATTGTGAAATGTGAAATTGTGAAATGTGAAATTGTGAAATGTGAAATTGTGAAATGTGAAATTGCAATGCACTACGATTTTTTTGAAAGCCGGTCATTTTGTGGTCGGCTTGTTTATGTTGTCGTTACTTGCTTTCCTGGGGGATAAATCCACTCATAAATATGCAAAATCGACGCCTCCAGAACAGGCAAGACAAAGAACAGGCACAACCACAGCCACTATATTGCATTCATAAAGAAGAATATAGCATATCGGGAAGTGGTTATTTTTGCCCATTCGGAAAAAGTTCGTATCTTTGCATTTTGAATTTAGGTGTGAAGTGGCTAAACTAGACTGGCTCCACTTCGGTCGCCGACCACAGTTCTCCGCCGAACACCAACAAACACATAATTGAATTTTTAGAGCCTATCTTCAAAGATTAAAATGTCACGCACAACAAATAAATTCTCGCTGTTTGACTTCTGCAAGAAGCAAGCTGGCAAATTTGAAATCTATGGTGAAGAAACTCTTGATGAAGAGGGCAACATCATTCCTTTCATTGAACAAGCAGCATTGATTACTCACTACCTGCAACTTGACAGGAAGGGAGTAGTCTTGCCATATCGTGACAAAGCTGAGGATATTCTCAACCTTTGGTATGAGTTCATTCGTGGTGAGAAGTTAGAGAAAAAGAGCTACGAAGGCATGGTTGCTGATTCTGCAAACGCATTTCAGCTATACTTGTTTCCAGACTTGTTTCAAGCTCCATTCCCTGGGCCCAAAAAACCAAAATTCAAATTCATAGACCTCTTTGCAGGTATTGGCGGCTTTAGAATGGCTTTTCAAAACCTTGGTGGAGAATGCGTTTTTTCCTCAGAATGGGATGAACAAGCCAAACGAACATACTATGAGAACTATGGTGATGTTCCCTTTGGTGACATTACCAAGGAAAGCACGAAGAATAAGATCCCCAAGGATTTCGATATTCTTTGCGCTGGATTCCCTTGTCAAGCTTTCTCTCTTGCAGGTAAACGAAGGGGGTTTGCAGAGACAAGAGGAACATTGTTCTTTGATGTAGCAGAGATACTTAGACGTCATCAGCCAAAAGCATTCTTCTTGGAGAATGTTAAGGGCTTGGCTATTCATGATAAGGGCAAGACACTTGAAACAATTCTGAACACCCTTGATGAAGTCGGATATGTTGTACCAGACCCTCAGATTCTCAATGCCATGCACTATGGCGTGCCACAACATCGTGAACGAATTTACATCGTTGGCTTCCGTAAGAACTTGGGTATCAAGAAGGAAGATTTTGTTTATCCAGAAAAGCATAAGGATATTCCATGTTGGCTTGATGTCCGTGAGAAAGAACCTGTACCTGCAAAATACTATTTGTCAGAAACCTATGTTGAAACACTGAGAAGACATAGAGCCAGACATGAAGCAGCAGGTCACGGCTTCGGCTACAAAATCATTGATGACAATGCAGTTGCCAATGCCATTGTATGTGGTGGCATGGGAAGAGAGTGTAACTTAGTCCTTGACTTCCGTCAGACTGACCTTACACCAACAACAAATATAAAAGGTGAGATCAACAAAGAGGGCATCAGAAAGATGACTCCTCGTGAATGGGCTCGCCTTCAAGGTTATCCAGACAATTTCAAGATTGTTGTTGCTGATGCTTCAGCATACAAGCAGTTTGGCAATAGTGTTGCCGTACCAGCTATTCAGGCGACAGCAGAACAGTTACTTAAAACCTTAACTGACTATGGCATTATCAGGAAATAAAGGTGAATGGAGCGAAATATATACGCTCTTCAAACTTCTTGGTGACGGTAAAGTTCATGCCGGTGATGCCGATATGAACAAACTTAAGTTGTATTATCCAATACTCAATATCATCAGAGAAGAAAGCAAACGATATGAGTATCGTCCTAACACTAACCAACACATTGTAGTAATAGATGAAGACGGTCATGAGTATGCTCGCATATCAATGAACCGTTTCGTCAAAGAATCAAAGTCGTTGTTGGCAGAGATTAAAAGTGGGGGTTCTCGCTCTTTTGAGATACCTGCTTCTGAGGCATTTATGAATGAAATTGGATGCACATTGCTGAAAGCCCCTTCAAGCGATAAGGCTGACATTCATATTGTTATCCATGACCTTCGTACAAACATGACTCCTAATTTGGGATTTAGCATCAAGTCGCAGCTCGGTAGTGCATCGACTTTGCTCAATGCAGGTTTGCCAACAAACATACTGTACAAGATTGAAGGGGTTAGCTTGTCAGACGAGGATATTACAAGCATCAATTCTATCAAGGATCATCTACCTCGCATGAAGGAAATCGTTGATCGTGGTGGACGATTTGTTTACAGCGATGTGGAGCATCAAACATTCAAGAACAACCTCTTGTTCCTTGATAGTTGTATGCCTGAATTTATTGCAGAGTGTCTTGTCGTTGACAGTATGCCAAATGCAACGTCAATGATAAAAGAGGCTGTTGAAATGGTTGCAGCAAAGAATCCTTTCGGCTTTACTGGAAATGATATAGTCGCATTCTATGAGCATAAGATGAAGGTTCTTCTTCTTGACGCAGCACTTGGCATGACACCTTCAAAAGAATGGAAAGGTAGGTATGATGCCAATGGTGGTTATCTTGTTGTAAGAAAGGATGGCGAGATAGTTTGCTATCATTTCTATAACCGAAACGATGTAGAAGATTATCTCTACCATAATACTCGCTTTGAACGTGGTAGCCGAACCAGACATAACTTCGGTACTCTCTTTAGGGGGGATAATGGTAAAGTGTATATAAGAATTAATTTGCAGATAAGATTCAAAAAGTAAGATAACGTTCTAAATAATCGGTGGCTACCCCGATAAATGAGTTTTGGTAGTCTTTGAGTGCGAGTCGGTTTTGATGTTCTTTTTATCCTTCAGATCTAGCCCGTCTTTGATTAAGAATTCAGCAGCACAAACGGCATCAAGCGTCACTCGCATTGTAGTTACCCTCCAGGTGTTCGTCTTCCTTACTCTACTCCCGAGGGTTGCGACCCTCGGCTATTATTATTGAGCTTTTAGCTCCATTTCGCTCCATTTCAGTCGCGGGGCACACCACAAGGCCCGCTGATGACGGGGAGGATTAACAGAATTCATGTTTCTTATAACGGTCTCATTGGAAAAATCAGTCGTTGGTCTACGAAGTGGATATAGAAATGTGAAATTGCAATGCGAAATTGCAATGCGAACGCATTTTTTCAAGCCGGTCGTTCGTGGCCGGCTCTTTGGTTGTCGCAACTTGCATTCTCATAGCCGCCCTTTAGCCACAGATGTAGCACTCTAGCCACGCTGTTGTGCCGCAACTGTAACACTTCATGGTGTATGTTGATCCAAAGTTGATTCGTATCTTCATCTTATTTTGTTCGATCATTGAACGAAGTAAATACGAAGATGATACGAAGGTGATACGAAGGAACTGCGTGACATCTGCGTGACATCTGCGTGACAACAGTATGGCATCTGTGCCGCATCAGCGTAGCAACAATGCCCCATCGATATTGCATCTGTGCGGCTTCCCCGAACGGGATAAAAAAGTTTTTGGTCATTTCAAATATTCTTTGTACTTTTGCATTTTGATTACAGAATGATAAATAATAGTAGATAATATTGCATTTTTACTCTAATTCAGCTTAAAAATAATATAATAATTTATACATTTTTCCATGAAAAGAAACATTATTCTTTCAATTCTTTTGATGCTGTTGTTTTGTGGACAGCTTTCTGCCCAAGAAAAGAATGCTCGAATTGCAGTGCTTGATTTCAGTGCTGGTACGGGAATTTCCCAAATGGAAATCGATGGTCTTTCAAGCATCTTCAACAGCTATTTCAGTCCCAACCCAGAGTACTCGGTAGTAGAGCGTACTCGTGTAAGTCGTATTCTTGAGGAGCAAAACATTCAGGTTTCCTCATTGACTGAGAAGCAACGTGTAAAACTGAGTGAGATTCTGAATGTGTCCGTAATCGTAATCGGAGATGTAAATATTGTCTTCGACCAGTATAATGTCGATGTACGTGCGGTGAACGCACAGACGGGTGAGATTATAGCCAAGGATGGTATCGAGATTAAAAAGAATGCTTCCTACCGACAGGCTATGAAGACCCTGGCAGAGAAAATATCGCCCAAAATCCCCGTTGTTTACCTGATACCCAAGACCGAACCTAAACCGGAGGTGGTGAAGGTAAAAATAGATAACGATCCCAAGTACAAGCCCACAGGCGAGTATCTTCGAGTTGTTGCAGGATTACAAGATATTTATTTTTCCATTGAATATAACCAGTGGTACACCTCCAGTTTTATGGTGGGTTTAGGTACAGGACTTGGAGATTGTAGGGAGATTAAATATTATTATGAGTTAGAGAAGGGTGGAACTAATAATCTGGCAATCCCAATATATCTTGAAACTGAATTAAGAACACCAAGATATAAATGGTCTCTTTTTATGAATCTAAAAGCCGGCATGTATATTCCTTTAGAAAAAGGCTATGTTGAAGGAAAGTATAAATGGGAGAATAAACTTTTTCTTGCAAGTCTAACAATTGGCGGTAGCTGGAAAAATCTAAACCTTGGTGTGGGTGTAACTACTGGAGGAGGGTTTATAGAACCTGATATTCCTTTTACCGCATCCTTATCTTATAATCTACCCATCAGTACCATTCAGAAATCTATTAGAAAAGCGTTATTCTAATATCATAGGCTTAAATTCACATTAAAGCATACCTATAGAGAAGGGCTGTTCTTATCGGGACAGCCTTTTGTGTTTAAGAAATACCGAAGAACTCCAAACAAGCACCAAAGAAGCACCGAAGAAAAAGGACTCTTATACCCCAGCGGCTTCTCCGTTTCACTATCGAAAAGCCCACTGGGCTTTTCTTCATCATAGCCACCCTTTGGGCGTGCGCCTTCGGCTTCTCCGCTTCGCTATCGAAAAGTCCACAGGACTTTTCTTCATATCTTGGAAACGATTTTGCAAAAGTACACTTTTTATTTTATGTGTACAAATTTTTCTTTTCGCCGCCACTATCAGCCCTCGCTAAAAATTGATGTGGAAGACACTAAGTGGGAACGGAGGATGCCGATTGCTGGTACCCGAAATGTGAAATGTGAATTGTGAAATTGTGAATTGTGAAATTGTGAATTGTGAATTGTGAAATTGTGAATTGTGAAATGTGAAATGTGAAATGTGAAATGTGAAATGTGAAATTGCAATGCACTACGATTTTTTTTGAAAGCCGGTCGTTTTGTGGCTGGCTTTTCTTGTTTGTATTCTCATAGCCGCCCTTTGGGCGTGCGCCTACGGCTTCTCCGCTATCGCTATCGAAAAGTCCACTGGACTTTTCTTCATGCTCCGATGTCGCGAACGATACCGGACTGTGCTACAAATTTAAAAAACTAAAGTGGACTTTATTTTTTTTAATTCGCAAAGTTTTTGTATCTTTGCAATTTCGTATCGTGGGCTTCGCGCTCATCTATCTATTGAAATATCGCACGTTATATGGAGAAGATTATACTCGGCATCGACCCTGGAACCCAGATTTTGGGCTATAGCCTCCTCTCGGTTGAGGATGGCAAGCCTTCGCTTATGCTGATGGACGTGCTCTATCTGAAGAAAATCCCCGAGTTTAATCTCCGCATACGACACATATTTGACTCTACGCTCCGTCTCATCGATATGTATCATCCCGACCATCTCGCCATTGAAGCTCCCTTCTTCGGCAAGAACGTACAGTCGATGCTTAAGCTGGGACGCGCCCAGGGGGTGGCCATAGCGGCTGCCATGAGCAGGGACATCCCCTTTACGGAATACGAACCGGCTACCATCAAGCAGACGGTTACTGGCAACGGAAACGCCTCGAAAGAGCAGGTGGCCTCGATGCTGCGGGCTATAATCAACTATCCCGACGAGCCTAAATACCTCGACGCTACCGATGCCCTGGCCGTGGCCTATACCTGTCATCAGATAGAGAGCAATCCATACGCCGACATCCGCAGTCAGCTGAAACCCAAAAAGAAGAAGACCAGGAAGCAGTCGTGGAGCGAATTTGTGCAGCAGAATCCCGACAAGGTGCTGGAGTTAAAGGTTTAATGGTTTATTGTTTAACGTTTAATGGTGTTCAAATGTTTACTTGTTCGACGACAATATCTTTAGGTCGTCTCCCCACAGGGTCAGATCCATCAGGCACCAGATATTTATCCTTAATCAACAAGTTATCGTACAATGGCAAATAAAGAAATCAATCCAGAGAAATACATCCGTACAAGAGCCCGCAAGCTCCCGATATACAAGTGCTTCATGAATCCCGACTGGGCCGAAAGCGGCATGGCTACCGTGATGGTGGTGAGACAGCACAATCAGGGCAACTTTACCTTCGGACTCTATCTGGCCGATACCTTCTGTCTGGGCATCAAGGATGTGCTCTATGGCGTAAACGTTAAGCCCGAAGACTATGAGGATATCCTGAACGATTATGTGGAGGGTATGGGAATAGAGGAGGTGGACTACAACACGGCCCACAACATGATCTATGGTGCCATAGCCTATGCCGAAGAGGCTGGAGTGGCTCCCTGCAAGGACTTTACCTCGACGGCTCAGTATATTCTGGAGGAGGATACCGAGGAGATTCCGCTCATAGAATTTGAATACGGTCACAACGGAGGCTACGAGCTTGCCTGCTACACACAGGCAGAGGCCAACCGCTATATTCCTCTCCTCAACAGAACGCTGGGCGAGGGCAACTACGCCATAGTGATAGGCGACGGAGAGGAGGAATAAAGTCTCTGAAACAGGTGTTATCGAAATACTCACAACTTACAAGAATCTCATAAACTTACAATCAATATGTCTGACAAACAACAAGGTTTCAGTTCATCTTTTGGAGCCATTATGGCAGCCGTGGGCTCGGCCGTGGGCCTGGGCAATATCTGGCGATTCCCCTATATCATGGGTCAGTATGGAGGAGGAGCATTCCTCCTGGTGTATCTGGCTTTTGTATTTCTGATAGGCATGGTGCTGATGATGACCGAATTTGTGATAGGCCGCCGTTCGCAGCACACCCCCGCAAAGGCTTTTGTCTATAACCGTCCCGACCGCAAGGGGTGGCGATTTCTGGGTTATCTCTGCGTCTTTACCTGTCTGATGATTATCTCGCAGTATGTGGTGCTCTCGGGCTGGACGACCAACTATATCGTGGATTCAGCTACGGGCACACTTGCATCGCTCCAGACTTCGGAGATAGGAACCCATTTCAGCAACTTTATCACCCATCCCTGGCTGCCGGTAATGTATCTGATAATCTTTACCGTTATTACCGCTGTGATTATCCTGGGCGGCGTGCAGAAAGGCATAGAGGCTGTGTCGAAGGTGCTGATGCCTGTATTGCTGGTACTTGTACTGGTGCTCTGTGTGCGTTCTATCACGCTCCCCAACTCGTCGGTGGGTCTCAGCTATCTCTTCAGTCCCGATTTCAGCAAGCTTTCGGGCGAGGGTGTGCTTGCCGCTCTGGGTCAGGCGCTGTTCTCGCTCTCGGTAGGCATGGGTACGATGATTGTCTACGGCTCCTATATCCCTGCCAACGACAATATCTTCAAGACTGCTATGCTCATTACTGCCAGCGACACCCTCATAGCCGTATTGGCCGGCGTAGCAATATTCCCGGCCGTATTCAGCTTCGGTCAGGACCCCGCAAGCGGTCCCGGACTCGTGTTCCAGGTGTTGCCCACGGTATTCAATTCGATGGGCGGCATAGGTACCGTGTTTGCCGTAATGTTCTTCTTCCTGCTGGCCCTGGCGGCTCTCACAAGTGCCATCTCTCTTCTTGAGACCATAGTAGCATGGCTTTGCGAAAGCTCGAGTGTCAACCGCTACAAGTCAACCATTATCGTAACGCTCGTGGTATTGGCTGTAGGATCGGTATGCGCGTTGTCGGATGGCCTTCTGAGTGGAGTGAAGATATTGAACAAGAGTATCTTCGGATTTGTGGATGACCTCAATTCCATCTATCTGCCTCCTATCTGTGCCATCGGTACGGTAATCTTCTTCGGATGGCAGATGAAGAAAGAGGACATCATCGACGAACTCTCCAACCACGGAGCGCTCAAGATAGGCTATTTCAAGGCGTTCTATTTCCTGGTACGCTATGTGGCTCCAATAGCACTCCTGGTAGTCCTTTTTACCAGCATATACGCTTCTCTCTTCCCCAATAACTAAAGCCTGTTACGCTATGAAAAGAAGCCTCCTGATCTCGTTGTGTTGTCTTTTGCTGCTGACATCATGCCGCCATCGTCCCAGAACATACGACCCGGCTCTGGTCAACTTCAATGTGGAATATAACTCATTCCTGGACGGAGTGTTGTATCCCTCAATGGTACTGTCGCTGGCAAATTATACCGGCCCCAACCAGGAGGATCTGGTAACCATAGAGGTTACGTCGCCAGCCAATAATGCGGTTCTTCGTGTGGTGATTGATTCGACCGAACTCAACTACGTGACGATTCTTCAGGAGGTGATGCCCCGCAAGGGAGAACGCTATAAGTTCTCGCCCAGCGTGAAATGGAAATACGAGAAGCTCTATGCCTTGCGTCAGCAGAGGGCTCTCGATCTGACCTACACCTGCTTTATCAACGACGAAGAGGTCGACCTGAAGAATATCCGTCTCAACTGCCGTTCCGTCAACGACTGCCCGCTTTCAATCATGGACAGAAGAGGCCAGTCGCACGATTTCCGCTGGCTATTCCTCGGCTACGTGAATGAGAATCATCCCTATATCGATTCAATCATGTCGACCATCCTTACGCAAGGCATAGTGGATTCGTTCTCGGGCTATCAGCGAGGCAGCAAGATGGCTGAAGATCAGGTGAGATCCATCTGGTATTATGCTCTCAACAGAGGTATAACCTACAGCTCGATTTCCTGTACGGCCAATCCTACACGCCGAAGCACAACCCAGCATATCCGTTTCTTCGACGAGGTGTATAATTCGCGTCAGGCCAATTGTATAGACGCCTGTGTCTTCTTCGCTTCCATCATGCATAAGATAGGTATCAAGACGGTTATTCTCATTGAGCCTTGCCACGCCTATCTGGGCTATTATGCCGACAAGAACAAGAAAGACCTACGTCTGCTCGAGACTACCATAACCTCGTGGGTGAATCTGCCCGCCATGGAGCGTACCTATGCCAACGAAGAGAAGCTGAATGCCGACCAGCATGCCAAGCTGGTGAAGTATCTCACTCCGGCTCAGGTGAAGAAGTGGGACGACGGCAAGATGACTATGGAAGAGCTGAAGCATCTGCTTGCCGATGCACTTTTCAAGCAGGCATCCGACTATCGCAAAGAGAGTTACAAAGACAACAAGAAACTCTTTGCCGACACGACCCAAAACGGTTATCAGATGTTGCAGGTAGATGAGCTCCGCAAGATGGTCCAGCCCATTAGTGCCATGGATATAATCCCGTAACCCACAATAGATTGATATGAGAAAGCTGATTTTATTGTCCTTGATTCTGAGTCTGCTTCCCCAGCTTGTAAAGGCTCAGATACAGATTGATAGAGTACGCCTGGAGGGCGATGACCCCAAGGCTCGGTTTCAGGCTATCTATGATGCTCAGGTTGCTGCCGTTGAGGCTGATACCTATGTGGACTACAGTCCTTTCTCAAAGCAGACTATCTATCTTGAAATACCCGAGAATCCTCAGACGATTCCCCTGGCAAAGAAGAATGATTTCTTCGACATCGTGCTGGTGGTTCTCAACGAGCAGAAGAATTATACCCTGTTTGGCCGTAGCAATAAGACAATCCCATTAGAGATTGAAACCGAGATAATTGACGCGGGTGACTACCGTAACGTCGAGGAACTCTCTTCGGGAGAAAAACTTCTCGTCGTGACAGACAATAACAACTGGATTGCAGAACGCAAGGGATACGGCTATTCGGTGAAGCGTAACGACCTGATACAGATTAATAACGGCTATGGCAACAATCCGGTAACCCTCTATACGACTCCTGCTACGGATATGAAATGCAGCTATGTCAATATCGATGGCGATACGCTAAGGATGAGCCGATTGCACGTCCGCCGTCATCCATCGAGTACCTTCCGTACGGGAGTAGTGGGATTCGGAAATCTCTGTCATGTGAGATTGGAAAAGATAACCGTTGCTACCCCTCAGTATCATAAGTTCAACAGTTCGGCTACCTCAGCCATGCTGGCACTCTGTCCCCACGACTCGTCGGGAATAACGTCACGCACAAAGAGTCGCATCAAACTGGAGCACGACGGCGTTATCAGCATCAGTAACTGTGCTGATATTGAGCTTAAAGACGTGGTGATAGACGGAACGCATACCATACCCGGAAGCTATGGCTATGCCCTCTCGGTCGGGAATACCTACAACGCACGCTTTGACCATGTTGTAGCAGATGCCAACTGGGGCGTGTTTGGCAGCAATTTCATGCATCAGACTACGCTCAATAATTGCGATCTCAATCGTTTCGATATTCATTGTTACGGAAGGGATGTAGAGTGCAACGACTGTACCTTCAGAAAGAAACAGACCCAGTTCAGCTCGTTCTACGGAACGGTACGCTTTAACCGTTGTGTGTTTGATGATTGTGTACCCGTAAGAGTGCGAGGCGACTACAACGCCCATACCCCCTTTGAGGTCGAGTTTAACGACTGTAGCTTCGTGACCACCCTCACACACCATCATCTGGTAAATGTAATCCTCTATGATACCACCCATAACGCCCGTCCCGAACTCCACGACAAGTATTTCCCCAGCGTGAGAGTCAAAGGAATGAAGGTGGAGATGCCCCGAACGGTACGGTCTCTCGATGTCTATCATCCTACGGGAGCAACCGAGCTCTGCGGTCAGGCAGGAGCCATAAAAGTGCTGGATAATGTGAAGATAGAAGGTCTGCAGGTCGTTACGCCTTCCAATAGAATGCTGACGCCCCAGATACGTATCAGCACAACCCCTCTCACGACAATGGATACTACCGGAAGAGTGGGGCAGGGGGCAGATGTTAACTCGCAGCGTATCAACAAGAGAGGTAAGAAGGGCCGTGAAATAAAAGTGCGCAATCTTATCGGAATCGTCCGTTAGAATAGGTCTGTGAGAGTCTCTTCTCGGCACATAGCCAGCATACAGACAGCACATAGCCAGCACATAGGCAGCACTTAGCCTCCACTTAGCCTCCACTTAGCCTCCACTTAGGTCGCACGGGAAGGGCTGTTTTGCGAGCCAAAGTGGACGCTATAGGGACGCTATAGGGACGCTAAGAGGAGTTATCGTGGGCTCTGGACAGGCTCGAAAGACTCTTCTTGGGGACAGAAATATCCGACAGGATGAAATATTTTTGCCTTTGCAAATACTAATATAAAAAATATGGCGTTATTAAAAGAAACGACAAAGAAAATAATTACAGTAAAAATAAACAATTCAACGATGAAACGTATTTTTATGTTGGCCGCTGTGGCCGTGATGACAATGAGCGCTCTTTCTCTTAATGCTCAAAACAAATTCAAAGGCATCATCAAGTACACTATGACCTCCTCCGGCGAGGTGGCTATTGATATTCCTGCTTCTCAGGCAGAATCAGAGGCAAAGGTAATGGGTGAGAAATTCGTTTTCGGCGACATGATGCAGGATGGCCGCGAGGTTACCAACTATGTTGACTTCAGTCAGTATATCGCTATGCTCGGCGCTCAGGGAGTTGAACTTGAGACCTATCGTGGCGAAGGTAAGTTCTATATTTCCGAGACTGTTTCTCAGTCCACCATCGACAGCCTTACCATCCCCTGTACCGAGGGCTTCTATGTAGAATACCTCAATGAGACCAAGACCATCTGCGACATGAAGGCCAAACTGGCCCGCGTACACAGCTTTGATGAAGAAGGCAAGGATCATCCTATGGATATCTGGTATTGCGAGGAAATCGGACCTGCTGTAAACTTTGCTCTCGGCGGCATCGGTATCAAAGGTGCTCCTCTCCAGTTCAGCCAGCAGCTCGACGACAACGGACATGCTATCACCCTTACCGCTACCAAGATTATCAAGGGTAAGGTTAAAGACGTAGACTTCCTCAATCGTGCAGGTTTCAAAGAGGGCACCAAGGAAGAGCTGCTGCTCGTTTCGCGCGAACTCAAAGAGGCAATCGAACTGATGCAGGATTAATCTAACCGCAAAAGGTGGCATTTACAATGAAACTGAATAAACTGATATGGGTTGTGGCGCTCGTGGCCATAACCCTTCCATCCTTTGCTCAGAAGAAGGGCGGCAAGGCTAAGCAGGCTGCCCCCAAGGTGGAAACCAAAGAAAAGAAGCAGGCTAAGCCCTTCTATGGTACCATTTATTACAAGGCGGATATCAGCAATAGCGTAGCTCCCGTTGCAGTTGCAACCTCTCAGCCCGAGGCAGAAATCCCTCAGTCGGCCAATAAGAAATCCGAAAAGAAACCAGATGTCCTTCTGACCGAAGATTATATTATTGTACATCCCGACGGACTTTACAGCCAGTTGTGTGGCCTTATTACCAGCTATTTTGCCAAGGAGGACGTTATTACTCTCGGCTGTAGAGCAGATGGTACAGGTCCATTAATCAAGAGCGAGAGCCTTAAGTTCGAATATCTCTCCGACAGATATACACCCCTGATGGATATTGTCAGAATGAAACAGACTGGTAATGAAGAAGATCTCAAAGAGCTAGTCAACACGATGTACAAGCCCATTCCCAGCAAGACCAGAGTGATTGCCGGTCACAAGTGCGTGCTCTATCTCTGCGAAGCGCTTGAGTCTGAGCTTTGGGTGGCTGAAGATATGACCCTTCCTTTCGACTGCGCTCCATTCTGGGGATTGAATCATCCCGTTCTGGAGTTCGGTTTCTCCTATATGATTCAGGGTACAGCAGAAGGTCAGGTTCGCCTCTCGGCCATCAAGGTGCAGGAGGATGAAACCAACCGTAAGGTTGTTAATGACTTCAAACTCTCTGCTAAGGACGTTGAAATCACGCTGTTGAGAGAAAATATCAGCCGTATCAGCAAGAACTATCTCCATTAGAATCATTCCCCGTCCTGGGGCTTCTGCCTCAGGACGGGGAATTTTTCCAGGCCCGTTGTCGGGCTGTCCTTATGGTTGCTTTAGGGCAACCGTTCCATTTAAGCACACACATCTGAATAAGTAACGCATGGCAACCAAAACAACCAAAAACACAAAAAAGAAAGCTACCGGCAAAACCAAAACCAAAACTCGCAACAGTTCGGGCGCATCATCGGAGAAAATCCTTGCCTTCCTCAAGGGCGATGACTTTGCGCGAATGCGTGGCGTCTTCTATATGCTCCTGGCTGTCTTTCTGCTGGTTGCCATGATATCCTATTTCTTCTCGCTCAGCGAACCGGGAAACAACTGGCTTGGCTCGTTGGGCAACTGGGCTGCCACCTTGCTGATTGAACAGACCTTCGGTCTTGGCGCTTTGGGATTCTCCATAATATTCTGCTCTCTCAGTCTTTATGTATTCCGCCATGCCCGCAAGAACAAGCGTTACAATGAAGGGCTTGCTCCTGAAATCAAACACAAGGTTGTTCTCCCCATCGGTCCTACCACTTTCTATTGTCTCTTCTGGATGGAATGGCTGTCCTGTACCTTGGGTTATATAGATGTGGCCTTCGGCGACGAGGATTTCCAGCACAATTTCGAATGCTTTGCCGGCGTGTTCGGATACTCGATTGCTGCTGGTCTGAATGGTCTTATCAGCATCTTTACCCCCATACTTCTTCTGGCTCTGGCGGCAATAATGGTGTTCTATGTCCATCATGTACAGATGCCCAAAATCAAGTTGCCTGAATGGAAGAAGAAAGAGCGTGGAGAAGATATGGAACTTGTAGAAGAAGAGGATGAAGAAGAGGAGGACGAGGAAGTAGAAGAGGAGGACGAAGACGTTGACCGCAGACCCTGGTGGAAACGTATTCTCCATCCCAGAGTGGATGACGAGGAAGATGACGGAGGCGAATTTGTAAACGATTATGAACAGGAGGTTCCCCATAAAGAACCTAAGCAGGAGTCCGTAGAGACTATAGAGCCCGGAGTTCCGGTCTCTTTGATGACAGAGACTGAGGTTTCGACCCAAACTCCTCAGCAGGAGACCAATATTGCCTTTGATATAGATGACGAATTTGAACGCATTATGCGTAGAGCTACCGGCAAGACTTCCGAGACTTCCAAGACTGACGAGCCTGAATTTACAATTACCGGTATGGAAGAACCGGAAAATAAAGGGGCTGAAGTCGGTTTTGAAGTAAAAGATACCGGTATGCTTGAAAATGATGATATTGACGTTGAGGTTGTATCTGTTCCTGATGAGAAACCGCGTGTTGTAGTCGAAGACGGACAACTCGTAAATGCCGAAACAGGAGAAGAGTTGCCTCCCTACGATCCGCATCTAGACCTGAAAGATTATCAGATGCCCTCGCTCGATATTTTGCGCGACTGGGAAGAAAAGAATGTAAGAGTAACCAAGGAAGAACTTATTGAGAATAAAGACCGTATTGTCAAGACTCTTCGCGACTATGGTATTGAAATAGTGGGTATCTCGGCTTCTCCCGGACCTACCGTTACCCTTTATGAGATCAAGCCTGCTCCAGGTGTCCGTATCTCCAAAATCAAGAGTCTTGAGGACGATATTGCCCTCTCGCTTGCCGCTTTGGGTATCCGTATCATAGCTCCTATTCCAGGCAAGAGTGCCGTGGGTATAGAGGTTCCGAATGCCAAACCTCAGATAGTATCCATGAAGACCATGCTCTCGAGCGACCAGTTTGTCAATAGCGGCAAGATGGAATTGCCTATCGCGTTAGGAAAGACTATCAGTAATGAGCCCTATGTGACTGACCTGGCCAAGATGCCCCATCTCCTTATGGCAGGAGCAACAGGTACGGGTAAGTCGGTAGGTCTAAATGCCATTATAGCCTCTCTTCTTTATAAGAAGCATCCTTCTGAGCTGAAGTTTGTTATGGTTGACCCCAAGAAGGTCGAACTCTCGCTCTACAGCAAGATTGAACGTCATTATCTGGCCAAGATGCCCGACGAGACAGATGCCATCATTACGGACGTCAAGAAGGTCGTCCGCACGCTTAATTCGCTTTGTATTGAGATGGACCAGCGTTACGATCTTCTCAAACAGGCTGGCGTGAGAAAGATAACAGAGTATAATGACAAGTTCAAGAAGCGCCGGCTCAATCCCCAGAACGGTCATCGCTATCTGCCTTATATCGTGTTGGTAATCGACGAGTTTGCCGACCTTATCATGACGGCAGGCAAAGAGGTAGAGTTGCCAATTTGCCGTCTGGCCCAGTTGGCCCGTGCGGTAGGTATTCATCTGATTATCGCCACCCAACGTCCTACTACCAATATTATTACCGGTACTATCAAGACCAACTTCCCCGCCCGTATTGCGTTCCGCGTTACCTCGGCTATCGACTCCCGAACCATTCTCGATACTGGTGGCGCCAACCAGCTTATAGGTCGAGGAGATATGCTTATCTCTTTGGCTGGTAGCGACATGGTTCGTATACAATGTGCTCTTATCGAGACGGAAGAGATTGATCAGCTGGCCGACCAGATCGGTATGCAGAGAGGCTATCCCGACGGATTCATTCTGCCTGAATATCTCGATGAGAATGAGGCTCCCAACAAGGATTTTGATCCTCGTCAGAAAGATGCCATGTTTGAGGATTGCGCTCGTCTCGTAGTAGCAAGTCAGTTCGGTTCGACCTCTCTCCTTCAACGTAAGTTGCAGTTGGGTTACAATCGAGCCGGTCGCATAATGGATCAGCTCGAGGCTGCAGGAATCGTAGGCCCTTACAACGGATCAAAGGCTCGCGAGGTACTGGTAAAAGACGAAGTCTCGCTTCAGGATATTCTCCGTTCGCTCTAGTATCGGACGTTAAGCGGAAATCATTTGATCATCTTCTATAAGGATGGTCGTGTTGAATTGTGTAATAAAAAGTTTGCGGAAAGAGTTATTAGAAAGAAGATGCCTTTCAAATTAATGGAAGAATGTATTCTACAGGCTATAACTGGAGGTATTTATTTCTATAATAAGATATACATATATTAAAAGATGTTACTTTTTACAACTTTTTTTTGACTTGGATGAAACATTTTTGACAATTATACGTTATACAAAGCATAAGATTGAAAAAAAGTAACTAAAGGTTTTGCATGAGACAGTTAAAAATTACCCATTCTATTACCAATCGCGACATTAAGTCGCTTGACAAATACCTACAGGATATTTGTAGCGAGGAGTTACTCTCTCCTGATGAGGAGGTACAGCTTGCCCAGCGTATCAAGCAGGGCGACCAGGCTGCTCTCAATCGTCTTACTCGCGCTAATCTCCGTTTTGTGGTATCTGTCGCTAAGCAGTATCAGAACCAAGGCCTTTCTCTTCCCGACCTTATCAACGAGGGAAATGTAGGTCTTATAAAAGCAGCTAAACGATTTGACGAAACCCGTGGTTTTAAATTTATCTCCTATGCCGTATGGTGGATCCGTCAGTCCATTCTTCAGGCAATCGCTGAGAATTCTCGAATTGTACGCCTTCCTTCCAACCAGTTGGGTGCGCTCAATAAATTGAAAAAAGAGATTTCTAAGCTGGAACAGAAACTTGAGCGTCCTCCATCAGAAGATGAGCTCGCGGAACTTCTTGACCTGCCTGAAGATAAGGTTAAAGCCGTCTTGGGTATCTCCGGCCGTCATATCTCCATTGACGCTCCTTTGGTAGCTGATGAGGATGTAAACTTTGTAGACGTGCTCCCCAACGAGGATACTCCTGCAACCGATTCGTCTCTCATGCACGAATCGTTGGCAACCGAAATTCAGAGGTCTCTGTCATCTTTGACCGAGGTAGAACGCGAGGTGATCCGTATGTATTTCGGAATCGGTTATCCTCATGCATTCAGCCTTGATGAGATTGCTATGAAGTTTGGTCTTACCCGTGAGCGTGTACGCCAGATTAAAGAGAAGGGTATCAAGCGTCTGCGTGCCAGTTCAAAGAGCAAACATCTTATCGCATATTTGTAAAGCGATATCAAAATAGACTATTTGAGGGAGAGGGCGCTGCCTCCTCCCTCTATTCTTTCTAAAGACCATCCGCTATGGACCAGATTTTGAAATATTTCCCCGATCTTACCGAACGTCAGAAGGAACAGTTTGCCGCTATGCCTGCCCTTTATGAGGACTGGAATTCGAAGATAAATGTTGTTTCGCGCAAGGATATGGATTCTTTTGTCGAACATCATGTGCTCCACTCTTTGGCCATAGCCAAGGTTCAGCCTTTCAAGAGTATGGCCGAAATATTGGATGTGGGTACTGGTGGAGGTTTCCCTGGTATTCCTTTAGCCATTATGTTTCCCGAGTCTAAGTTCTATCTGGTCGATTCGATTGGAAAGAAGATAAAGGTGGTCTCCGATGTGGTAGAAAAACTTGACCTCAAGAATGTCCGTTGTGCCCAGACCCGAGTTGAACAGATTCCCGAACGTGATTTTGATTTTATCGTCAGTAGGGCTGTAACTGACCTCTCCCAATTTGTCGGTTGGGTAAAGGGGCGTTGTTCGGATGTTCAGTATCACAAGCTTCGCAATGGTATCCTATACCTGAAGGGCGGCGACCTTTCTGAAGAACTGGCTCCTTTCAAGAACAAAGTCAAGACCTTTCCGATTAGCGATTTCTATAACGAAGAGTATTTTGAAACCAAGATGGTTATACATCTTCCTTTGTAGGCTAATTGTCCTTGGCCGGGTTGATAAAATACACCCAGACGTACAATATCTTTCATATAGAGTCCATATAGCGTCTGCATAAACTCCACTTCGGAATCGTTTTCTTCTGCTTATATGGAGACTAAGTGGACTTTAGGCAGACTTTGTATCGGGATTAGATAAAGGGAAGGGAACTCTTTTGGCTCTTCTCCTATGAGAGAAAAAGTAACATAGAGTTCCGGAATATTCTCTCCATAAAGTGCGGATAATAATCACTTTGTTAACAGAGGGTAGGGGATAACTATTTGAGGGTAGGCGTTATTATGTCGTTATTTATTAGTATTTTTGCACAAAATTATTACTATGGATACAATGCCTATTGTTACGCTCAATAGTATGACTATCAGTCATCAAGACGGACCGTTGCTTACCGACGTGAACTTCTCACTTTCCAAGGGAGAGTTTGTGTATCTTATCGGAAAGAGTGGCGCAGGAAAGACCTCGTTGCTTCGTACCTTATATGCAGACCATTCAATCGACATGGGTTCTGCCGTTGTTTGCGACTACGATCTTACCTCCATCAAGAAGCGTGATATTCCTATGCTGAGACGCAAAATGGGTATCGTATTCCAGAGCGCACGCCTGCTCCCCGATCGCAACGTCTACGATAATCTCTTCTTTGTGCTTCGTGCAACAGGCTGGAGAAAACGCAAGGAGATTGACGACCGTATTATGGAAACTCTCGAGCAGGTGGGTGTGGCAGACAAGGCTAAGTCCTATCCCCATCGTCTTTCGGAGGGCGAGCGCCAGAGAGTAGGTATTGCCCGCGCCTTGATAAATAATCCCGATCTTCTTCTGGCAGATGAACCTACAGGAAATCTCGACCCACTCTCCTCAAGCGAGATTATGACCCTTCTTACCGATATCAACAAGGAAAAAGGCGTTTCGATGATAATCTCGTCCCACGACTTCATGATGATAGACAAATTCCCCGCCCGAGTTGCCTGTTGCGAAAACGGAACTCTCGTCTGTCCTGAGTAGGCCTTCTTTTCGAGAATCCTTTCTCGATTGATACAACAAAAAATTGCATCATACAATAATAATTTTGCTTTTACGTTTACTAAATAGATAAAAATAGTATTCGATATGAAACGACTGATCATTCTCATTGCCGCTCTCATGCTTATTCCTACCTTTGGTATGGCCCAGTCGGCTAAACCTAAAAAAGGTACCAAGGAGGTTTCTCCTTTTGTAGAAGGTAAGCAGAAAGTACGCATGACCGATTATGACTCTATCTGGAAATTTACCTCTTTCGACCAGAAGAAGATTTATTTCTGCGACTTCGATTATTCCCAGATGGGAACTTTGGTAGAAGAGCGCCATCCCGAGTGGGGAAACTTTAATCCCGTAATGAACTACCTCTCCACCGTGAGCCGTTCTCCTATGCGCATTTGTGCTATCTATGCTATCAATCCCAACATAAATGATCCTTCAAAACGTCGTCAGCTTGAAGAACAGGCCAAGGAGGAAGCCCTCCTCAGCCTCAATCAGCTCAAGGATTGGATGGTAAACAAGGAGATGAAGAATAAGACCCAGCTTATGGTAGCCCAGGTTGACTATCGCTACTGGCAGGGTACAGACTATTTCGTAAAGCCCCAGACCCAGGACGCAATCGTTCACGTAGGCGTGCTTCTTTTCTTCGGAACCAAGAAGATAGAACTCTTCCATAGCGCAGGTGAAGGCGCTAAGACCTTTGCCGATGTTAAGTTCTTCCCCAACGATGCAACCGTTCAGCCCTCATGGGAAAGCTATTTGGACGACCTTGCAGAATATCTCAAGCAGAATGACCGTTTCGAGGTGTTGCTCCAGGGATATTCTGACAATCAGGGTACCGAGGCCTATTGTATGGGTCTTTCCCGCCAGCGTTGTGTGGAAATCAAGAAGAAACTCATAGCCCGTGGCATTCCCGAATACCGTATCGAGGTAGAAGCCCGAGGTACAGCCGATCCCATTGGCGACAACTCAACCCGCGAAGGTCAGATTGCCAACAATCGTGTGGCTGTAAGTATTCAGTAACAACCGCATAGAGACTTATTAGGGCACCCTCCGATGGTGCCCTATCTTGTCTAAAGGATAGTAATTTCATTCTCGTGTCAAACAAAGAGCTATATAAAGAACTGTGTCAGACCCAGGGGGATAATATCCCTCTCTTCCTGCAATACTGGTGGATGGAGGCTGTTTGTTTCGGCAAGCGTTGGGAAGTTGCTCTTGCCTACGATGGACAAGGTCAGATTATAGGGGCCATGCCTTTCCTTTTGGGACAGAAACTGGGTATGCGCTATGTGTTGCAACCGCAACTTACCCAGTATAATGGACCCTGGTTCAACTATCCACAAGACTGTAGCGAGATGGAACGTCTCGATTTCGAGAAGAAGGTTTCCGACCAGCTTATCTCGCAGGTTCAGTCCTATGGAGTGTCCTATTTCTACCAGCATTTCTCTCCGGCTGTTACCAATTGGCTTCCTTTCTATTGGGAAGGATTTCAGCAAACTACGCGCTATACCTATCGCCTGTCAGATCTTTCGGATTTGAATGCTGTTTTTGAGGGTTTTAATAAGAAGAAACGACAAAAGCAGATTCTCAGACACGACGGCCGTTATCAGACTATATATTCGATGACTCCTGCCCGGTTTGCAGATTTCCATGCAGAATACTGGAGAGGGAAAGGAAAGAAGGACCTTCTTTCCAAGTCGTTTATTGAACGCGTATGTCAGGAGGCAATATCTCGCGGCCAGGGCGCTATTCTAGCCCTTACGGAACAGGAAAGTTCGGATATCATATATGCTCGTTTCATTGTATGGGATTCCAATTGTACTTACTCCCTCATGTCGGCCCATGGTCGTAACGAGACGGATAATGGTATTAACGAGTTACTCGTATGGAGGGCTATCCAAGAGGCTGCTACCCACAGCAGGGCATTCGACTTCGAAGGCTCTATGGATCCTGGAATAGAATATTTCTACCGCCTGTTCGGATCCTCGCAGACGCCCTATTTCGCAGTCAGCAAGTGCTATAATCCATTGTTTAAGTTATTGCTCAAACTCAGAAAATGACCACTCCCCAGTCTGCCCTTGTTTCGCGCCTACGCTCAATAGACCTTGCCTCGCTTCCCATAAGCGACTACAACAGACGTTATCTTGAACGTCTGCTCCCCTCGGTTGACTATTACCTGGATATTTATACACAAGGATTACAGCATCTCCTGAAAATGATAGACAAGGATGCCAGGGATGTGACTATGGTAGATTATGGCGGAGGACATGGTATTCTCAGTCTGCTCGCTGTTGAGTTGGGGATAGGTCGGGTTCTCTACATCGATATTAACCCCGATTCAGCTAATACGTTTGAGCTTCTTGCCCCCAAGGTAACCCTCAATACATCCAATATTACAATCCTCTGCGGAGACACACTTGATCTTCGCAACTATTGTTACAGTCATAACATACTCCCCGACTTTACAATGGGTATGGATGTGATAGAGCATATCTATTGTCTGGCCGACTTCTTCTCGGAAATTATTTCTGTCAATCCCCGGCAGCATCTGCTCTTTACAACAGCCTCAAATCCATCCAACCGCCGAATAGTCCGCAGACTGCATAAGGAGATGACTCTCGACGAATTTGGCGACCCCAATCGTCATGATCCTTATTCCCGCAAGGGATTTCTGAATGTCCGGCGCGAATATATTGCCGAACATTTTCCCGATTTGAGTTCCGATCAGTTGGATTATTGGGCTAAGAACACGCGTGGCCTCTGTTTTGAGGATATCCTTCGTGCCGTAGAAAGCGAAAGCCCCAATCTCTTGCTCGACCCCTATAACACGTGCAATCCTGCTACCAGGAGCTGGACCGAACGCATACTACCACTCTCCGACTATGAGAATCTCCTTCAGTCGTATGGCTATACCCTTCAAGTAGTCAACGGTTTCTATAATTCTCGCAATCGAGGCATTAAAGGTCTTGTCCAGCGTCGCTATAATCGCAAGCTTAAGCTCAATAAAAGCCGCTCCCAGGCTCCGTTTCTTTTTCTATATGCCAGCCCTCGCTAATACTCCTCAATATAACTCTTTTTAATATGAAAATCACACTATTGGTTATTTCCAAGACCGATGAGAAATATCTCCAGGAAGGAATAGACGTCTATGTAAAGCGGCTCAGCCATTACATTCCGTTTGAATTGGATGTTATTCCCGCTTTGAAAGACTTGAAAGGAGTAAGTCCCGAAGAGATTAAGGAACGCGAGGCAGCACTCATACTCAAACGTATAGAGAAGAGCGACTGCGTAGTCTTGCTCGACGAACATGGCAAACAGCCTACCTCGGTAGGATTCTCGGAATATCTGCAGAAGAAGATGAACCAGGGTATTCGCCAGCTCACCTTTGTTGTGGGAGGAGCTTTTGGATTTGCCCCATCTGTTTATAAGGTGGCTCAAGACAAAATCTCGCTCTCGCCTATGACCTTCAACCATCAGATGGTACGTCTTATTTTTGTCGAACAGCTCTATCGTGCGTTTACCATTCTGCGTCATGAACCCTATCACAACGAATAAAAATATGATTCAAATCAACTCAAATCAAAAACGCGTCCGCGAAGGCGAAATAGTCGAGATAAGCTGGCAATGTAATGGAGCTACAGATGCCACGCTTACTATCTATAACGGCTACAAAACGACAACGATTCCTGTCGAACAAAGCGGAGTCAAGAAATTCCGGCTCAACCGCTCCAAGCATGGTACACGGTTTACTATCAGCGCCATTATCAACGGACGTACCTACCGGAAGGCTATTGCCGTAGGCGTTAGCCGGTCTCGTAATACAAACTCCTCGGCAGGCGTTAAGCAACAGGGAAAAATCGCCCAATGGTGGCATTACACCCGTACTCGGATTCTCAATACCTGGCGCATGCAGCCTGACAACAAGCGATTTGCGATGTCGATGGTAGGAATCCTATGTGGAGTGATGTTCCTCTCCTCGGTATTCCCCAGATTGTTCCCCGTATGGATTCTCTTGGCAACCGTTTATCCCTTGGTTGTGATATTGAAAAAATAACGTGAGTCTGATTCATTTTTTATGTAAAAAGATAAAGCAGATTCGTATATAAGGAATATAAAAAAAATATTAATCAGAATAATTATGATATTTAACAGACTTCGCTTCGCGGTTTGTCTTCTCCTGTTTCTTGGACTGACCCTTGGCGGTTATTGTTGTACCAATCTCATAGTGGGCAAGAAGGCTTCGGCCGATGGTAGCGTTATGTGTACATACAATTGCGACGGCTTCGGATTTGCCGGAAATATGCGCTTCAGCGCTCCGGGCAATCATCCTCAGGGAGAACTGATTGCAATCCACGGATGGGGTCCTGTCCACGAAGGACAATATGTGTCTCAGGTTCCTTACACCTATGGTGTTATCGGGTTTATTAACGACCATCAGGTCAGTATTGTAGAGACCACTTTCGACGGACGTCTCGAATTGCAGAACAAGGATGGTCTGCTTGATTATTTCTCGCTCATCAGTCTGGCTCTCCAACGTAGCGCCTCTGCCCGCGAAGCCATCGAGGTTATGGATAAGCTGGTACAGGAATACGGCTACAACAGTACAGGAGAATCGTTTGCCATATGCGATAAGGAAGAAGCCTGGATTATGGAGATGATGGGAAAAGGACCTGACGAGAAAGGCGCAGTCTGGGTTGCCATGAAGGTTCCCGACGACTGTATCTGCGCTTATGCCAACCTCAGCCGTATCCGTCAGTTTCCTCTTAAGGACAAGAATAACTGTCTTTATTCCAAGGATGTTATCTCCTTTGCCCGCAAGAAAGGTCTCTTCAATGGCAAGGATGCCGACTTTAGCTTCCGCGATACCTATTGTCCCATAGATTTCGAGAACGTCCGTTATGGAGATGCCCGTGTGTGGAGTTTCTTCCGCCATCATACCGATCCGGCCGAGATGGATAAATACCTTCCCTATATCAACGGCCAGTTTGATAAATGCGACCATCTTCCTATGTGGATCAAGCCCGACAAGCCTGTAAGCGTACGCGATCTGATACAGGATATGCGCGACCATTATGAGGGTACACCCTTGGATATGAGTGCCGATATGAGCGCCGGCCCCTGGGCTTCTCCTTATCGCAATCAGCCAATCAATTTCAAGGCTAGCGACGGTACTACCCTGTTCCGCGAACGCCCCATCGGATGCCAGCAGAGCGGTATGACGATGGTATGCCAGATGCGCAGCTGGTTGCCCGACGAGTTGGGAGGCATTATCTATTTTAATCTCGACGATGCCAACATGGTGGCTTATGTGCCCGTGTTCTGCGGTTCCACCTGTGTGCCCGACCCCTTCCGTCGCGAAAACAACAATATCCGGGAGTTCTCCGAACAGAGCGCCTTCTGGATGAACAATTTCGTGGCCAATATGATCTATCCCCGCTATAGTGCCATGATCGGCGATTTGAGGGATGCCCAAAAGGAATTGGAAGACTATTATGCCAAGGATCTGGATTCTGTAGCCCAGGTGGCTATGACGATGACCCGAGCCGATAGAATTGCGTTTCTGACAACCAAGTCGTCCGACTATGCCTCCCAGATGATGACCCGTTGGCAGAAACTTGCCAAGTTGCTTATCGTCAAGCATAACGACCAGATAATGCAGCCCAGCGAGAATGGCGTTGTCGTCCCCGGCCGTCGTTCCTATCCTACCTATTCGCAGCCCTTCATCGATGCCATTCAGAATCAGACCGGCGACAGGTATCGTCCCCAGCAGGTCATAGAGCGTCGCCAGCGATAGGAAAAGCGTCCGACAGAAAGGTCGAAATGGCTCATTTTTTGATGAATTATGCGCTTTTTTCTTGCTGTTTCAAAAAAAATGAGTATCTTTGTAGTCTCAAAAAAGAAACTTTGTTACAAATAAAACATTAAAATACACAATAATATGGCAAAAGTAGCAATCAACGGTTTTGGCCGTATCGGAAGAATGTCCTTCCGTGCAATGCTTGCACATCCTGAATTAGACGTCGTAGCTATCAACGACCTCACTAATGCAGAAACCCTCGCTTATCTGTTCAAATACGATTCCGTACACGAGAATTTCGATGGTGAAGTTTATGCTGAAGGCGACAGCATCGTAGTTAACGGCAAAAAAATCAAGATCTACGCTGAACGTGATCCTCAGAACCTCCCCTGGGGCGAACTTGGTGTTGACATCGTAGTTGAATCTACCGGTCTCTTCAAGAAGAGAGAGCAGATGATGAAACACATCAACGCTGGTGCCAAGAAGGTTATCCTTACCGTTCCCGCTAGCAAGGCTGACGACGTAGATGCTACCGTTGTTCTTGGTGTTAACGACAATGTACTTACCAAAGACATTCAGCTCGTTTCCAACGCAAGCTGCACTACCAACTGTCTCGCTCCCGTAGCTAAGGTTCTCAACGACAAGTTCGGTATCAAGCGCGGTCTCATGAACACCACCCATAGCTACACCAATGACCAGAAGATCCTCGACCAGCCCCATAGCGACCTCCGTCGTGCACGTGCTGCTGCCGTAAGCATCATTCCCACCAGCTCCGGCGCCGCTAAGGCTGTAGGTTTGGTTATCCCCGAACTTATGGGCAAGCTCGATGGTTTCGCTATGCGCGTTCCCACTCCCGACGGTTCCGTAGTAGACCTTACCGCAGAACTCAACTGCAAGGTAACCAAGGAAGAGATCAATGCTGCCATCAAAGAGGCTGCTGAAGGCCCCATGAAGGGTATCCTCGAATACAGCGAGGCTCCTCTCGTAAGCATCGACATCATCGACAACACCCACAGCTCTATCTTCGATAGCCAGCTCACCCAGGTTCTCGATGGCAACTTTGTAAAGATTATCTCCTGGTACGACAACGAGAAGGGTTACAGCACCCGTATCGGCGACCTCGCAGCTAAACTTTCCACTCTGCTCTAATATCAAGATTCAGAACATAGAATAGAAACAGGGGAAGTCGCCATGGCGGCTTCCCTTGATTTATACCTATCATTCATCCTTATGAAACGGATTCTTATAATCCTATGCGCTCTTGTGGCGCTTCTCTCGGCCTGCAAATCGAAGACCCAGCAGGCAGCCTCCCAGTTCCAGTTCAACGACGACTACGGGCGGATAGTCAACATTCCCACCCAGCCCCAGCGTGTCGTGTCCGTTGCGCCCGCCATCACAGAGATTATCTACGCTCTCGGAGCAGGCGATCTGCTGGTCGGAAGAACCGAGTTCTGTACCTATCCCCCCGAGACCGAGCAGGTAGAATGCATCGGAGGCATAACCAATCTCAACATCGAGAAGATAGTAGCCCTCAAACCCGACCTCGTCATCTGCGGCAGCCTGGTCGACAAGAAGATCGTCGACCAGATAGAGAAGATGGGCATACCCATGCCTTGCGTCATCGAGAAGGAGAAGTTCAACGACCTGTACGACAACATCAAGCGTATTGGACAGCTGATAGGCCGTGCTGCCCAGGCCGACTCACTCATAGGCGCCATACGCATCCAGGCTTCGCAGATCGACACCCTCTCACATTATGATTATGGCATCACGGAAGACGAGATTCCCCGTCCTACGGTCTATTATGTAGTCGGATTCGGCAAGGGCGGCAACTATACCGCCGGCGGAAATACCTTCGTCAACGACATCATCCGTATGGCAGGCGGCCGCAATATTGCTGAAAATATCTCGGGTTGGAATTTCAGCATGGAAGCTCTCATGCAGGCCAATCCCGACTATATCGTCGTGAGAAAGGAAGACAAGGAGTCCTTCTGCTCCATGCATCCTTACGACAAGCTGATGGCCGTCAGACTGGGAAAGGTAATCCCCATCGAGAGCGGAACCATCGATCTCCAGGTGCCCCGCAACATAGAGGCCATCCGAACCATCTCCGACTCCATCCATCATCATAGAATTACTTATTAGCCCTCAGCCGGCCAATAAAAACGAAAGCATCCTGATCTCTTCGGGATGCTTTTCTTTTTTTCTCGGGTAGAGTTATCTGTTGCCAGAAGGGAATCTATATAGGAAATCAGTCTGTCGTAGACCAACAAGAGAATCCCTGTCGCGGGCTGTTAGAACAACCTCTTTGGCTCGAGTTTAGGGCAACAAGAACGGCCCTCCTTTGAGGGGAGGGCCGAAGATGTATTAGAGTTGTTAGCAGTCGATTAGAGAGCAGGTTCGCACTCAATACCGTTCTTGGTACCGGCAACGGTAACAATGGTGTTCATGTCAGAGCACTTGCTGTAGGTATCTTTGTCGAGTTCAACATCCTCAGTAGTAGTAGCAACAACGCCAGCAACATAGGTTCTGCAGGTGCATTTCTTGTTGCAGCTGGTCATACAAGCTACGGTAGCGATAACAGCGAGAGCTAAAAATACTTTCTTCATTGTTGTGTAGTTTTTATGATTTTCAATCAATTAGCCTACTCTATGTGGTTTTCGGCATCCCCATTTCGATTTGCAAAAGTACAAACTTATTTTCAACTGCCAAAATCTCTAACCTTTTTTAACACAACGATTAAAAGAATTTAACCATTTTGCACACTTCGCCCGTCCTTGTCCACATCGAGAGCAGGCGGCTGTTCTATGCCGTGAATAAGAATTGGTCTATATATTTTATTTTTATATTGGCAATTCAAATTCTTTTTGTATCTTTGCACACTCTTACGCAATAAATAAAAACATAATATAACATGAGAAAACTACTGACTCTGTTGCTTTTTGCAGCAATTAGCATTGTCTCTTTTGCTCAGTTGCAAGACCCCGCACACTGGTCTTACAAGGTAAAAGACCTCCCCAACAACGAGGCCGAGCTCACCTTTATCGTGAGGATAGATGCCGGCTGGCACCTCTACTCGCAGTATACCGACCCTATGGGTCCCATTGCTCTTGCCTTCGAGTTTGAGAACGGTCCCCACTACAAGCTTATCGGCAAGGTAGTAGAGCCCCGCTATCATGAGGAGTTCGATTCGACCTTCTCCTGCAAAGTACGTTCGTTCAGCGGCACCTGTACCTTCCGCCAGCGTGTCAAGAAACTCAGCGACAAGCCCACCGTTGTCAAGGGCAGTCTGAGCTATCAGATGTGCAACGACGGCAGCTGCATTCCTCCCGACGACAAGCCCTTCAGCTTCAATCTCGGCCCCATGGACGGCGAAGCCGACACCTCTGCCGTAGCCGACACCGCTCAGGCTGAGGATGACGTTATGGACGAAGGCGAAGATGTTGCCAAGGTAGCTACCACTCCCGACGATGTAACCGACAATGACGGCGACGAGAACGAGAAATCGGACAATATGCTCGTCATCTTCCTCATTGCCCTTGCAGGCGGTATTGCAACCATGTTCACCCCCTGCGTATTCCCCATGATTCCTATGACCGTTAACTTCTTCATGCACAGCAGCGGCAACAAACGCAAGAACCGCCGCCAGGCTATGATTTTCGGTCTCAGTATCATCGGTCTCTTTGCCGTATTGGGACTCGTGCTCACCCTCCTCTTCGGACCCGAGACCCTCAACTTCATTGCTACCCACTGGGTGCCCAATGTCATCTTCTTCATCATCTTCCTCGTATTCTCCCTCTCCTTCTTCGGATTGTTCGAGATCAAGATGCCCGAGAAGTGGATCAACGCCAGCGACGAGCAGGCCGACAAGGGCGGATTCTTCGCTCCCTTCTTCATCGCTCTCACCACCGTACTGGTATCCTTCAGCTGCACCGGTCCTATCATCGGCGGCGCTCTTGCCACCCTGGCCACCAGCACCGACAACCAGTTCGTATCCCTCCTCACCATGCTCGGATTCGGTATCGGATTTGCATTGCCCTTCACCCTCCTTGCCTTCTTCCCCTCATTCCTCAAGAACATGAAGTCGGGTGGCTGGCTCAACACCGTTAAGGTATCCTTTGCATTCCTCGAGCTCGCATTCGGTCTCAAATTCCTCTCCATGGCCGACCAGTACTGCACCTGGCATCTCCTCGACCGCGAGATCTACCTTGCCCTCTGGATTGTAATCTTTGCTCTCCTCGGATTCTACCTCCTCGGCAAACTCAGCTTCCACGGCGACGAAGAGGTTAAGGAAATCGGCGTTGTACGTCTCTTCCTTGCCATCCTTGATTTCGCATTCGTAGTGTATATGATTCCCGGTCTCTGGGGTGCTCCCCTCAAGGGTCTCTCCGGTTACATTCCCCCCATGGATACCCAGGATTTCAACATCGAGCGTCTCGTAGTAGAGAATGCCGGCCAGGGCGGAAGTACCGTTCAGTTTGAAGGCAAATTGCCCGCCGACCGCAAGCATGCCGACAAGCTCCACATGCCTACCGGTTTCGAAGGCTTCTACGACCTCGAAGAGGCCAAGGCCTATGCCAAGAAGGAAGGCAAACCCATCTTCATCGACTTCACCGGCCGCAACTGCGCCAACTGCCGCGAGATGGAACAGAGCGTATGGACCGACCCCGCTGCCAAGAAACTCCTCAACGAAGAATTCGTTATGGTAGCCCTCTATGCCGACATGAACAGCATCGACCTCCCCGAAGAAGAGTGGGTGACCGACGGCGACCGTGTTATCAAGACCCTCGGCAAGCGCAATCTCAACTATCAGATCAAGAAGTTCAACAACAACGCCCAGCCTTACTATGTGATTATGGACTGCGACGAAAATGTGATGACCAAAGAGAACTTCAAGTATCAGAGAGATGCCAGCAAATTCGTTGAGTTCCTCCAGGAAGGTATTGCTACTTACAAGTCCAGATAAGCCAGCATACTTTCATTCCTAATACTAAATCCCTGCCCTGGTGGTGGGGATTTTTTTTTCTTTCTCCCTTATGTCACTCCCCTTGGATGTCAGCCCGTGGTCGTTGGCTAAGTCGGGGCTTTATTCTCGGGGACTGCAGCCGCCGCAGATTGTGAGGGAGAGATTCCTATTCCCAGTTTGCCGAAGTTTTTCTTTCTTTTCGCGGGTCGGAGGTTTCGGCTGTCAAAAAGGTCTTGCCGGCCCGGCGGTTGTGTTTTCCCTTTTTTTCGAGAGAGGAGGGCTCGTTTCGTCTTTCTTCCGGAAGCCTTTTGAAGGTGGATTTGCCGGTTGCGCATCGCTTCTATCATTCACGGCCGTTTGAACAATATCAGCCCGACTTCTCCGCCTTGCGAGGATTCCCGCCCGAAAGACTTTGCAAAGATACAAACATTTCCCCGCGTCGGGGGACAACTTGGGAGAGAGTGGGAAGGAATGTTTCTCCCCCGCTCTCAAAAGCTTCTTAATCACCCCGATTGGCGTGGGAAACGAAAGCCTCTTTTTCATATCGGGAATCGTGAACAGGCCCTGCAAGAGCATCCGAGAACGCTTGCTTTTTGCAAATTTCGGGGTATAGGAGCCATCGGTTAGGACCATCCATACGCATGAGAGAGCCACGGAAGGAATGATTTCCAATCCGATACGGATTCTAGACAGCACACAGACAGCATACAGACAGCATACAGACAGCACCTTGCAATTGCTAAGCGTGCCGAAAACGAGTCGTTTAGCTTATCAGCGTGCTACCTGTATGCTCTCTAGGAAGTCAGAACGTCCTCTCTCTGGCATATTCCCTAAGCCGGAATATCAAATACAAACCCTATCATGCTTCGTAGAGAATAATTATATCCACGAACCCATCAACCCTCTCCTTCACGCTTTCGAATGCCTCGGAGAGAAGTAGGGTTTCCAAATGTCTCTGCACTACTCTGTTATGACTTTATAGAAAAAAGAGAATCCGACAACAGACAACAGACAATAAAAAAAATGCATTGACAACCCCTATATAACTAATTAATTATTAAGTATATATACAATCCAGAGGTGCTGGTTGCACCTCGCAAAAAGTAATTGTCGGTTGTCTGTTGTCGGAAATCGCCCAGTCAAATTTCCCTAAAAAGCAACAAACCAATAGAATACGACAACACTTACCCAATTTTCCCTAAGAAGCATTAGCTCAGTAGGGGCAAAAAATGCCTCAAATGGATGCTCTCAAGGACCTCGAAAGACCCCTTTAGGCTCAAAATCCTTGTGCTGTTCCCCATTATGGAAGGGTATTCGTTTACGGACTATGATTCCAATTTTGCAGAAGAAGTTGCCCAAACCGACCAGGTAGTGGGGAATTCTAATAGTTCAACCTGGGATTTTGCACAAGACAAAGACGGATTTTGATTGTCCGGATATAGGTCAACATCCTTACAAGAAGATTTCATTTAAGTTATTCCCCTACGACGAGTTCCCCTAGCTATTGAATGCCTCAGAGAGAAGTAAGACTTCAAATCAAATTAGAAATACATTTCTATCAGTTATCAGTTCTATCAGTTAAAAAAAATGTATCACACATCTCTTTATATATTCTATAACTAATTAATAATTAAATATATATATAGGTTATGAAGAATTTGATACCCTCAAAAAAACAACTGATAGAACTGATAGCTGATAGATTCAAAGGATGAATTTTTTTCTAAAAAGCACAACAACAATGAAATACGACATTACCAAACCCCAACCTCCTAAGATGCCAGAGCTCGGCAGAGGCACAGATTGTATCAAATTAGTGCTCTCACAGACCTCAAAAGACATGCACGAACCCCTAGTTCCGATGATTTTCCCCATACTTGGCGCCCATATGAGCGGAGTAGAATTTCATCATTCCTACCCGAATCGGAAGGGAGTATGCGTCAGAATGGCCCTCCCGTTGGCAAATCTGGGGGTAACAGGGGTTAATTGTACGTTATTGTAATGGCCATCTGCAGACAGCAATTTTTTGCCTTTATAGGGGTGAAGATATGCGACAGACGAATAGCCCGTGGTCAATCCAACTATCAGTCCCAATGCCTGCCAAAGCCTCAGAAACGGGCCATAACCCCCTTTTCTCTTTGTGTGTGGTAAAAGGGTAGGACGGGGGTGTAGAAGTTCCTTAGAAGGTCTCTTTTTCTTGTTTGGAAAAAGGGGAAAGAAAACAGCCAGGATTTCTGTCCTGGCCGTTTGGCTGATGATGAAAAAGGAACAGGGAGGGTTATTTCTTGCCCAGGATGATAAAGGGAATCATAATCTCCTCCATGGAGATGCCGCCATGCTGGAAGGTGTTCATGTAGTAGGCGGTATATTGATTCTGATTGTTGGGATAGACAAAGAATCCGTCTTCGTGGGCAAAGATATAGGGCGATGTGATGTGGCGTCTGGGAAGAAACAGCGAGGCGGGGTCCTTGACGGCAAAGACCTCCTTGGCGTTGTAGTCGAGCAGTCTGCCCTGTTTGTAGCGGAGGTTGACGCTGACCTCCTTGTCTCCTTTCACCTTGACGGGAGAGGAGACGCGGGTGGAGCCGTGGTCGGTGGTAATAACCACGTTTACATCCCTTTCGCTGAGGTCTTTGATCATCTCGAGGAGAGGAGAGTGTTCGAGCCAGGATAGGGTTACCGAACGGTAGGCCTGCTCGTCGGCAGCCAGCTCGCGGACAATGTTGGAGTCTGTTCGGGCATGGGAAAGCATGTCGATGAAGTTGTAGACTATCACATTGAGCCGGTTTTGCATCATATTGGGCACCTGGTCGAGCAGTTTGTGGCCGAACTGGGCGTTCAGCACCTTGCTGTAGGAGGTGCGGATGTTGAGTCCGTGGCGGCGCAGATTCTCGGTCAGGAGCTCACTTTCGTACTGGTTCTTGTAGCCTTCTTCGTCCTCGTTGACCCAATATTGGGGATATTTGCGCTCAATTTCGCCCGGCATCAGGCCTCCGAACATCGAATTGCGGGCAAACTGGGTGGTAGTGGGGATGATGGAGAAGAAGATATTGTCCTGCTCTGTACGCAGGTATTGCTCTATGGTGGGCTGGAGATATTTCCACTGGTCGTAGCGGAAATTGTCGATAACAAGGAGGAAGGTGGGTTTGTCTTCCTCGAGCAGGGGGAAGAGTTTCTCTTTGAGCACGGTGTGCGACATGAGGGGCTTCTCGTCCCTGCCGCCTATCCAGTCTATGTAGTTGCGCTCGAAGAAGCGGCAGAACTGCTGGTTGGCCTCCTGTTTCTGCGAACGGAAGATGTCGTGGATGTTGTCGTCTTCGCTCGATGTGAGCTCGATGTCCCAGTAAACGAGCTTGCGATAGAGATCGGCCCATTCTTCGGCGCTTCGGGTCTCGCCCATGCGCATGGCAATCTCGCGGAACTGCTGCTGGTAGCTCGAGGTCGATTTCTCGCTCACCAGACGGCGGGCTTCGGTGTGTTTCTTTACCGAAAGGAGTATCTGCTTGGGGTTGACGGGCTTGATGAGATAGTCGGAGATCTTGCTGCCCAGGGCCTCGTCCATGATGTGCTCCTCTTCGCTCTTGGTGATCATTATCACCGGAACCTGAGGGTATTTCTCCTTGATGATGGGAAGCGTGTCGAGGCCACTGAGACCGGGCATGTTTTCGTCGAGAAATACCAGGTCGACGGGCTGCTCTTCCATTTCTTCGATTGCCTCTACGCCAGAGGTTACAGGAATGACTTCGTAGCCTTTCTCTTCGAGGAAAAGAATGTGGGGTTTGAGGAGTTCGATTTCGTCGTCGGCCCAGAGAATGGTGATAGAATCCATAGTAAAAGCGTTTTTTTTCTTATTATAACGCACTCCGGCTCTTTTTTATTGCCGTATTGAGAATATTTAACCATTTGCAGACAAGTTAAATCAGTTCTGATTGATGAACGGAATGCAATATTAATTATAAATCGACGTTATTAATTATGTTTGAAACGAAAGGCCAATGACGCTTCTTGATCTATATCGCGATTCCCGACTGACCGGACAACTTGTAAAAGCTCTGGGAGACAATAAGAATCGCCTTCATCTTACCGGACTTACGGGCTCTCTCCCCTCGCTGACGGGGGCTGCTACGGCTATGGCTACTCCCGACCGCTGTCATCTCTTTATTGCTGCTTCGAAGGAAGATGCGCTCTATATGCTCAATGATATCGAGAACCTGATGGGAGAACAGTTTTACGAGATTGACCAGAAGCGTGCCCTGCTCTTTCCTTCCTCCTACCGTAAGCCTTATCAGCACGAAGATACCGACAATGCCAACATACTCCAGCGGAGCGAGGTCGTAAAACAGCTGGCTGCAGGCCGAAAACTGATAGTGGTGACCTATGCCGAAGCCCTGTGCGAGAAGGTAATCTCGTCGAAGACACTTGCCCGCAACACCCTTCAGATAAGCAAGGGAGCCAGGCTGACGGCCGATTTCGTGATCGATGTGCTGATGGAGTATGGCTTTGAAAGGGTGGATTTTGTTGTAGAACCAGGTCAGTATGCCGTGAGAGGCGGTATCATCGACGTCTTCTCCTATGCCAACGAGAATCCCTACCGTATAGAGTTCTTTGACGAGGAGATCGACTCCCTGCGTACCTTTGACCCCGTAAGCCAGCTCTCGCTCAAGCAACACAACAGCATTACCATCATTCCCAACCTGGAACGCAAGCGCAACAGGGATATGGAGGCCGAAGAACGTCGCATTCTCGGCAAATCGCTGAAGAGCGAACCCGACGAGGCGGAGCACGAAGAGAGGGTGAATCTGCTCGAGTATTTCGGCGCATACGACGTGGTATGGACCCACGGGCTGATGCATACCAGCGAGACCATAGAACGCAGTTTTGCCGTGGCACGGAGCGAATACGACAAGATTGATCCCAATATCCCCTCGACCCTGAGGCCCTCGGCTCCCAATGTGCTCTACAGCACGGCCAACGAGTTTCTTAAACAGTTGATGGAATGTACGGTGGTGGAAATCGGAAATTCGGTGTTCTTCAACAAGTCGGTCTCTTTTGAGGGCAAGAGCGAGCTGCAACCCGTGTTCAACAAGCAGTTCGACATGCTGCGCCAGAGTCTCGACAGCTATGCCGAGAAGGGCTACCGGCTCATTATCTGCACAAGCAACGAACAGCAACGACGCAGACTCGACAAGATATTCGAGGCCATGGGCGAGGGCAATATCACCAGCCAGTCGGCCATCCAGGAGACCACCATCGAGCTGTCGCTCCATCATGGCTTTATCGACCACCAGGAGAAGATTCTCTGCTATACCGATCACGAGATCTTTGAACGCTACTACAAATATACCGTCCGCGACATGAGTCACAACCACGAGGCGCTGACACTCAAGGAGCTGTTTGAACTCAAGCCGGGCGACTATGTGACCCATATCGACTATGGCGTAGGCCGGTTCAGCGGATTGGAAAAGGTGACCAACAACGGCCGTCAGCAGGAGGTTATCCGTCTCACCTACAAGAACAACGATACGCTCTATATCTCCATCCACGGTCTGCATAAGATAAGCCGATATGTGGGCAAGGACGGCGTGCCGCCCACCATGCACAGGCTGGGCAGCAGCCAATGGCAGGCCCTCAAGCAGAAGACCAAGCGCCAGGTAAAGGATATTGCCAAGGATCTGATAGCGCTCTATGCCAAGCGCAAGGCCAGCAAGGGTTTCGCCTTCAGTCCCGACAGCTCTCTGCAGAACGAGCTGGAAGCCAGTTTCCTCTACGAGGATACTCCCGACCAGTCGAAGGCAACCCTCGACGTGAAGGGGGATATGGAAAGCGTCATCCCGATGGACAGACTGGTGTGCGGCGACGTGGGATTCGGCAAGACCGAGGTGGCTATACGTGCCGCCTTCAAGGCCGTATGCGACTCGAAGCAGGTGGCTGTCCTTGTGCCCAGTACCATCCTTGCATTCCAGCATTACAACACCTTCTGCGAGCGGTTGAAGGGCATGCCGGTCAACATAGATTATCTCAATCGTTTCCGTACCGCCAAGGAGAAGAAAAAGCTGCTGGCAGACCTCGAAAACGGCAAACTCGACATCATTATCGGCACCCATGCCGTAACAGGCAAGGATGTGAAATTCCACGACCTGGGATTGCTTATCATCGACGAAGAACAGAAATTCGGCGTAAGCCACAAGGAGAAACTACGTCAGATGAAGGTCAACGTGGACTGTCTCACCCTTACGGCAACCCCCATTCCCCGAACGCTCCAGTTCTCGCTCATGGGTGCCCGCGACCTCTCTGTAATACAGACTCCTCCGCCCAACCGACAGCCCATTCAGACCGAGATATGCAGCTTTGACGAAGAGATTATCCGCGACGCTATCCACTACGAGATGGCCCGTGGAGGACAGGTCTTCTTTGTGAGCAACCGCGTGGAGAATCTGCCCGAAATGACTGGTCTTGTGCAACGTCTGGTCCCCGACGCTACGGTAGCCATGGCTCACGGACAGATGGACGGCAAGACGGTAGAGAAGATACTCCTCCAGTTTGTTGATGGCGAGATAGACGTGCTGGTGGCAACATCCATCATCGAGAACGGTCTCGACATCTCCAATGCCAATACGATGATTATCAACAACGCGCATCAGTTCGGTCTGAGCGACCTCCATCAGATGCGCGGACGAGTGGGACGCAGCAACCGCAAGGCGTTCTGCTATATGCTCATACCCTCCTACAGCCTGCTCAGCGACGAGGCCAGCAAGCGTCTCAAGGCCATCGAGGAGTTCAGCACGATAGGAAGCGGATTCAATCTTGCCATGCGCGACCTCGACATACGTGGGGCCGGCAACATACTGGGTGCAGAACAGAGCGGATTCATTAGCGAGATAGGATACGAGATGTATCAGAAAATCCTCAACGAGGCCATCGAAGAGCTGAAGGAGTCCGACTTCAAGGAACTCTTTGCCCACGAGCAGGAGGAAAGCAGGGAATATGTCAAGGAATGTCAGATAGAAACCGACCTGGAAGTCCTGCTGCCAGACAGTTATGTTACGTCCATCTCCGAGCGTCTGCTGCTCTACAAGGAGCTCAACGCCCTCTCTACCGAGGAGGAACTGGACCGATACCGCAACCGTCTGATAGACCGTTTCGGACCTATACCCCGCGCAACGGAAGAGCTTATCGAGACCATTACCCTCAGGCAGATGGCCAAGGATTTCGGCATAGAGAAACTCGTGCTCAAGGGAGAGAAGATGATCTGCCATCTGGTCAGCAACCAGCAAAGTCCATTCTATACCTCGCCCAATTTTACGAAGGTTATCCGGTTTTCCCAAAATCATGCAACAGAGTCGAGGCTGAAAGAAACTCCTGAACGGTTGTCGCTAGTGGTAGAGAGGACCAAAAGCATACGTGACGCTATTGAAAGACTCAAGGAACTTGTGTCATAGAAAATTTGTTGTTCATTGTTTTTGACTGAAAGTCTCCCTCTTGTTGGTTGGGGATAGAGAATCGGGAGAGACGAAATGACGGCTATTTTTTACCGTCAGTTTATCTGAATCTATGGACTTGAAAAGTTTTTTGTGCATTTGAATAGGGGTTTTTGTTATTTTTTATGGAGATAATATTGGTGGATTATCCCTCAATTTAACATATTTTTTTCGCGTATGTGAGATAAAATTTATATATTTGCATTCAAAACCAATTGTACAGTTGGTCTGATTTGAGTCAAATATGTTCTGAAAACCAAATGGTAACCTCTCTTTGACGAGAAAGAATGGCCGTTTGTAGAATGCGATTTTGAAAAAACAGACCATTGTCAAATGTTAAAATGACTAAAGAACGCCGCAATAACATCATCCGACTATCGTTTTCTCGACGACTGTCCCTCATTACGTGTGCTATTGCCGGTTTGTTTTTTGTCATCATTACCCTTGTAGACAACACCTGGTCTCAGCGAATGGCCCGCTACAACGCCAACAGCCAAGCTTCAATCCAGCTTGAATACATCAACCTTGAGATAGGCAATGTGCTGGAAAATGTGGAGCAGTCTGTGGGTAATCTGATGCCAAGTCTGCAGACAGAGATACTCCGTGGTCCTGTCGAAAAATCCTCGTTTTCGAGATACCTGACTCAGATAGTCGATAACAATGCTGAGATTGTAGGCGCAAGTATCAGTTTTGAACGTGAGTTTTTGGCTGACAGATCTTATTTCTGCCTTTATGCCAAGCGCGATGATGATGGCCTGATCAGGATGGAAGAGATGGGTTCGGAGGATTATGACTACTTCTGTATGGACTGGTATCTCATTCCCAAGCTGTTGCACAAAGCATACTGGACCGATCCTTACATTCTTTCTCATGGCGATAAAGATCTGGTCTGCTCCTATTCTCTGCCTATTTTTACTCCCGATAGCGTAGTTGTGGGTGTTATCACGGCAGATGTGGCTGTATCTTACCTGACGAAATTTGTAAACGACATCAAACCGTTCCCCGAGTCGTACAACATTATGATTGGCAGAGATGCCTCTCTCATAGTCCATCCTAATGACGATGCAATCCTGGCGCATACCATCTATTCCTACTACAATGACTCAGGTGACTCCAACTGGATAAGCATCGCCCATAGTATGCAGGAAGGAAAGACCGGAAGCACGACCATCGGGTCGGGCAATTCCGAGTTCTTTATCTACTATGCTCCGGTATCCACCTCGGGGTGGTCTGTGGCTTTGGTCTGCTCTAACAGAGATATCTATGGTCTGTCAGGTGGTCATACTAAAAAGTTTCTGTTGTTGGCTCTTGTAGCAAGTTTATTGCTTTTTGCATTGGTGAGAACAGCCGTTAAAACGGTTACCAAGCCTGTGATGCTTATGGCAGATTCGGCCCGAAAGGTGGCAGAGGGCGATTTTGACGCCCAATTGCCTGCGGTAAGACACAATGACGAAATCAAAGAACTGCGCGACTCTTTGGCCAATATGACGATTTCCCTAAAGTCGTATATTTCGCAGATTAAGGATCAGGCTGCTGTTCAACAGCGTATAGAGAGCGAGTTCGATATGGCCCGTGAGATTCAGCTGGGTATGGTTCCTAAACCCACCCAGACGCTCCGCGATTGTCCTTATACCGATATTGCGGCCATGCTGCGTCCTGCACGTGAGGTGGGAGGCGACCTTTACGACTATTATATCGACCAATGCCGCAGCCGTGTCTATATCGCTATTGCCGACGTATCGGGCAAGGGTCTGCCAGCTGCTCTCCTGATGGCAGAGGTGCGAAGCATGGTCCGTTCGAGTATCTATACGGGTTCGGATCCCGCCACGATCATGGAACTCCTGAACGATGTCATTCTTGAGACCAACACTTCCGATCTCTTTGTTACTATCTTTATAGGCGTTATCAATCCTCAGGATGAGACTATAACCTATTGTAGCGCCGGACATAATCCTGCCCTCATACTCTCAGCCGACGGAACGGTTGATGAGATGCCTACCGAGGCAAATGTTCCCCTCGGATGTATACCCAAATATCAGTTCAAGGAGCAGAATATGGCAATCCGTCCGGGTCAGACGCTCTATCTCTATACCGACGGTATCTCGGAGGCCGAAAACACGCAACTGGAGTTCTATGGTTTGAACCGCCTCAAGAAACAGCTGTCCAGATGTGCCGGTCTGCCCTCGCAACGGGTTATTGACATCATAAACAAGAATATTAATACTTTCATAGGCAAAAACGACCAGAATGATGATATTACAGCTCTTGCTGTCCGTATTCATCATCCCAGGCTGTTTCCCAAGCCTTTTGCAGAAACGATAACCTTTAACCGAGACATCAACGAACTGAAGAAACTCAACGTCCTTCTCTATCGTATGACCCGTCTCTTTGATCTCTCTGATGCTTTTGTAGATACCCTCAATCTTGCACTCGAAGAGGTGATTGTGAACGTGATTAACTACGCCTATCCCAACGATAATGAGAATCATCAGTTTGATCTGATAACCAAGGTTCTCAACCACGAGATTACCTTTGAACTCATAGATGACGGTATACCTTTTGATCCCACATCCCGACCTGAGGTCGACATCAACGCTCCTCTTGAGGATCGTTCGGTGGGAGGATTGGGAATACACCTTGTAAGACAGATAATGGATTCTATGGAGTATAAGCGTCTGCATGAACGGAACGTATTGATACTGAAAAAACGAATTACCGAAAGCGAACTTAGCTCCGAATAATAATTAACCCCCAACCCCTCTGTTGTGGCTTAGGTCCTGGCAGTTCGGGCAAATAAAAAAAGACTAATTGACAGCAAAGGTTCTTCAGACCTATTAAACAAGACGCTTTAGAGAAAAGCCTTTGCAATAAATTTGAACAATATGAATATTGAAATCAATCGTACTTTTGACCTTCTCGACCATTTGGTAATCAATTATCCCAAGGATGATATCCTGGCGGGTAAAGTAAATGGAGAATGGGTCAGATACAGCTCACACGACTATTACAAATTTGCACATTTTATGGCCTATGGCTTCTTGTCTATGGGCCTTAAGCGTGGCGATACCGTCGTGACCATCAGTAACAACTGTCCTGAGTGGAACTTTGTGGATATGGCTTTGAGCATGACGGGTATCGTTCATTGTCCTGTCTATCCTACACTCTCTACCGAGAACTATGTACACATCTTCAAACATAGCGAGTGTAAGCTGATTCTCGTCAGCAACAACGTGTTGCTCAAGCGTGTTCAGCCTGCATTGGAGCAGATGGACAATCCCCCGGAGGTGTATACCATGAACCAGATTGAAGGTGAACATCGCATTCTCGAAATACTCAAGCTCGGTATTGCCAACCGCGACAAGCTTATTACCACCCTCGAGGAACTCAAGCGTGATATCAAGCCCGAAGACTGGGCTTCGCTCATCTATACTTCCGGTACAACAGGTCTGCCCAAAGGCGTTATGCTGAGCCATCGCAATCTTTGTTCCAACTTCCTGGCACATACCAAAGTTCAGCCTCTCGACCATAATGCCAAGGTTCTCTCTTTTCTGCCTCTCAACCACGTCTATGAGCGTTCCATGAACTATCATTGGCAATACCTGGGTATCAGCATTTATTATGCCGAGAATATGGGTACAATAGCCCGCGACTTGGCCGATGTCAAGGTAGACGGATTCTGCGCCGTTCCTCGTGTAATAGAGACCTTCTTCGACAAATTCTATTCGGCAGGCAAGGACATGAAGGGCATCAAGAAGAAAATCTACAACAGAGCCTTCAAGCATGGCTATCATTTCGACTATACCCGCAAGAAATTCAACCTCTGGTTCCAGATTACCCAGGTGTTCTACGACAAGATGGTCTACAGCAAATGGCGCGAGAAAGTAGGTGGTAAGAGACTCATTATCATTACTGGCGGCAGCAAGATTCAACCCCGTATGGTACGTCTATTTGGCGCAGCCGGCCTCTGTATCTACGAGGGTTATGGTCTTTCCGAAACCTCTCCCGTTATTGCTGTAAACAATCCCAAACTTAATCTTGCTCGTATCGGTACTGTAGGTCCTATCCTCGAAGGTGTTGAGGTTAAATTTGCAGAAGATGGTGAAATCCTCACTCGCGGACCTCATGTTATGATGGGTTATTACAAGGATCCCGAGACTACCAAGGAGGTAATCGACGAAGAAGGCTGGTTTCATACAGGTGATATCGGAAAAATCGAGGCTGGACGTTATCTTAAGATTACAGACCGCAAGAAGGATATCTTCAAACTCTCTGCCGGCAAGTATGTCGCTCCTCAGGTGCTCGAGAACAAGCTGAGCGAATCGGACTTTATCGACCAATGTATCGTAGTTGGCGAAAACGAGAAGTATGCTTCCGTCATCATCTCACCCAACTTCAATACGCTTCACTACTGGGCTCTCAAACAGCACATGCACTATCGCGACAATGCAACCCTTATTGCTATGCCCGAAACCCAGAAGAAGATTAAGAGTATCATCGAGCAATATAACAAGGAATTTGCTCCCCACGAGCAGATAAAGGCCTTCCGTATTGTTCTTGAAGAGTGGACCGCCAACAATGGCCTTCTTTCTCCGACCCTCAAGGTAAAACGTAACGTGCTTCAGGCAAAATACAAAGACCTTATAGCTTCCATATACAACCACGATGGAGACAGCAAAACAGGTTTCTTCTCAGCCTTCAAGAGCCTTGAATTCCCCACAATAAAATTGCCCAAATTTGGAGAATAGAGGTCCTCAGAATACCAGAAAAGGATGTGGCAGATAATGTCGCATCCTTTTCTTTTGTTGTTGCAATTGTTTGAAAATAACATACAAAAGTAACCTGAAGACTTCAAATAGCAAAAAACATTTTGCCGTTTAAGGATTTTTTAGTACTTTTGCAATCGCTTTTTTGAAGCAAAAGGATTGTCCAATGGTGTAATGGCAGCACTCCAGGTTTTGGTTCTGTCAGTCCAGGTTCGAGTCCTGGTTGGACAACCAAAAAGAAGGAATTACCAAGTGTAGTTCCTTCTTTTATCTATTATTCCGAGTTTGAGTTGTATGGAAATCGAATCCCTTCGGAATCTTTTTAGATGTTTGTTTATTTTGGTCTTGTATAATACCTCTCCATAAACAATCTAGTAGTTGAGGCATGTAAATAGACCAGGATAGGGATGAAGTTGCCCCTTAGGAGCAACCTCATCACATTAGCTTTTCTCTATTCTGCGTCGCGAACCAGTCGTACCGAACGTCCCCAAGAACGCATGCTGTCAAACTTCTTGCCCATCACCATGTCGCTCTGGAAATAGAATACATAAGCACATTCGGTAAAGTATGAATTGTCCTTATACGAAGTTGTAGACCAATATCCTCCGATATCGTTAACAAAGTCCATCTGAGCATATTCAAGACGGGTACCGCCAGCAGGGAGAAATACAGCTCCGTTTTTCTCCATTACACGCCATTGTTCAACAGTCATGCTGTTCTTTTGAGCATAGTATGAAGGATCGTAGCTAATGCCTACTCCAGTATGGAAAGTACACCCCTCGGGCATCGTCCAGTTGTCGGGCAGAAGTACAAGGCCATTGGTTCCTTCTATGCAGGCTACGCCATACAGCTGGGTAGCGTTGGTTCGTTCTTTTACAAGGTAGTTCCATTCGTCGGCCGACAGGGTTCGCCACAAACCAGGTTCATTTCCGCCGTTGCTTATCGAACAGTATACACCCCAGTCGCAGTTAGCATTCTCACCCACAAGGTCGCAGTCGGGAACAGGTAAAGGACCATATCCCATTCCTATATCGTCGTTGTCCACAAAGTCCTTGTCGTAGGGCATATAATATACGTTGCCGCAGTCCCATCCGCTGGTAGCCCAGCCAAAAAGGTCTATCCAACCACTATATACATCTGAGATGCTTGCGTTGCTTTCTCCCTTGTAGTCATATTGGTTTTCTGCAAATCTCCATGTGCCTGAGATGGCCTGGTATTGAAGATTGCCCTTTGAAAACTGTACCTGTTTGGATTCTCCCACCGAAAACAGAGAGTGAATAGCGCCATCGTCAGTCGTCACGTCGTTGCCGACTTCTTCTTTCTTACATGCTGTCAACGCGCAAAGTGCAGCCAGCATAACAACAAAAAGTTTCTTCATAAAGCAAAAATATTTTGGGTGCAAAGATACGAAAAATTCTTCAATCGGATAAAGAAAAATTCAATTTAGGCCTTATTGCTGAGAGGATGGGTTCAAAACATCGTATTTTTTATTGCCAAACCAATCGCTTTTTGTATCTTTGCATCTGTTTTTGAATTACGTTATAGTATGGAAATAGACTCTGAATCAATAGAAACTATCGAAGTTGATGAGATAAAAAAGCGGTCGTTAGGCAAGAAAATATGGCGTTTCTGCTGGATAACGTTGCTTGTTATGATTGTTTTGCCCCATATTTTACTTCTACTGTATAAGTTTATTTTTCCTCCTCTTACCCCCCTTATGGTACAACGCTTCAACCAACAACTCTTCTCTAGCGAGCGCAAAGTGAGGTTTGAACGCGATTATGTCTCTATCGACGAGATTTCCCCCAATCTGGTAAATGCCGTCGTAGCGTCGGAGGATGGAAACTTTATGCGACACAAAGGGTTTGAGATAAAGATGATGAAACAATCTTATCGTGAAAACCAGAGGGGCAAGCGTGTGCGTGGTGGCAGTACTATATCGATGCAGACAGCCAAGAATGCCTTCCTTCCCCATTCGCGCAACATAATCCGAAAAGGTTTTGAAGCCTATTTTACCCAGATGATAGAGTGGATATGGGGTAAGAAACGCATTATGGAGGTTTATCTCAACATTATTGAGTTTGGTGATGGTATTTACGGAGCAGAGGCGGCCTCTCAACATTATTTTGGGCATTCTGCTAAGACGTTGACCCGTAACGAGGCTGCTCAGTTGGCTGTTACACTTCCCAGTCCCCTAAAGCGTAATCCCGAAACCCGTACGCCTTATTTCCGCCGTCAGACAGGGGTGATTCAGAGTAGGGCTTCTCAATATGGTAAGGTTAACCTCGATGCCAAACCCAAACCTCGAAATGGCAAAGAGGAAACCATATTTGATTTTATCAAGTGGTATCTGGAACAGGAAAAGATGAAGAAATAATTGATTGTATTTATGAGCGTCTGGCCACAGTATATACGCAATTATGAGACCTATTTGCGTCTAGAACGCCATCTGGCGGCAAATAGCGTAGAGGCTTACTTGCGTGATGTATCTCATCTGGCCCGATATGCGGAGACTAACAACATAGAACCTACACAGGTTAGCCAAGAGGATATTCAGTCTCTTTTGGTTGAACTCAATGAGACCGAGATTGCTATTGCTACCCAGAAGAGAATCCTTGCGGGAATACGCAGTTTCTTTCATTATCTTCTGCTGGTGGACGATATTATGGAGAGTCCTGCTGAGTTTATAGATATGCCCCGCAACCAGCAACATCTTCCCGATGTGCTGAGCGACGAAGAGATAACTGCCATTCAATCTACTTTCGACCTTTCTCTGCCTGATCAGGCTCGCAACTCTGTTATCATCGAGGTCCTCTATGGATGCGGCCTCCGGGTGTCAGAACTTGTAAATCTCAAACTTTCTAATATCTACGATGAAGAAGAGGCGTTGCTTATTACCGGCAAGGGAGATAAACAGCGTTGGGTTCCAATCAATCAGCAAGCACTCAGACAGCTCAAACAATACATTCTCACAGTCCGTAGCCAAGTTCAACCCCAGTCCGGGGAAGAAAAATTTGTGTTTCTCAGTCGTAGAGGACATCATCTTACCCGAATGTTTATCTTTAAGTTTTTGAAGGAGGCAGTAGAGAAGGCTGGCATTCAAAAAGAAGTAAGTCCCCATAGTCTGCGCCACAGTTTCGCGACAGAACTTGTACAGAATGGGGCAGACCTTAGGGCTGTTCAACAGATGCTCGGCCATTCCTCCATCAAAACTACGGAAATATACACCCATATTTCCCCCAAGATACTCCGAGACACTATTTTAACCTTTCATCCGCATTACAAAAAGAAATAGCGTCAAATCATTTTCCGAATGACGCCATTTGTCTTGTAGTTCAATATTACTTTTATCGCTCAATCTCGGACGTAAGCTGTCGGTCGAGAAGGGCTGTATGCATTGGGAGTAAGTCGGAATAACTTCCTGTCTTTACGGTACAACGTCCTCTATAGTGAACTAGTATGGAACATTGTTGGGCTTGTTCATAGGTATGGCGACAGATGTCCATCAAGGCCTTGATTACGTAGTCGAAAGTATGGTAGTCGTCGTTGTGAAGAATGAGACTGCAGCCGCTATCTTCTAGGGTAGCCAGTTCTTCTTCCTGTTGTGTCTGAGTCTTTTGTTTTTCCACTATTAGGGTGTGTTTGTTTGGGGCTTGTTGGCGGATTGGATGTTTACTTCTCGATAAGGCAGCTGGCATAGGCGCTTACACCTTCTTCCCGGCCTTCAAAGCCCAGCCTTTCAGTAGTTGTTGCCTTTACCGACACTTGGTCAACGTCCAGTCCCATACAATCTGCCAGGGTGTTGCGCATAGTCTCGATATAGGGAGCAATCTTGGGCCTCTGCAGGCAGAGTATACTGTCTACGTTGTTGATTGAATATCCCTTGCTTCTCAGCAACTGGCATACGTTACGAAGCAGAATCTTGCTGTCAATACCCTTGTAGGCAGGATCGTTGTCGGGGAAATGCTTACCGATATCTCCCAAGGCGGCAGCCCCTAGGAGGGCGTCACATATTGCGTGGATGAGCACATCGGCGTCAGAATGTCCTACCAGTCCGTGGGTATGTTCGATCTTGACTCCACCTAGCCAGAGGGGGAGCCCTTCCATGAGTTGGTGTACGTCGTAGCCTATACCTGTTCTAATCATAGAGAGTGTGGTGCTTGTGTGGTGGATAGATGGTCGCTAAGTGGGGGCTTCTTCGAGTGAAGGGGTTATTTCTTGCTGTTGGCAAAGTTGGCAGCAATGGAGATTCGTATCGTGTTGGCCAGAGGATTGTTTGCGATGGTGGTTGTGGGAAGAAGATAGGAGAAATCGAAGGTGAAGATGTTGTAACGTAGACCAAATCCGAGGGTAAGGTACTGACGGCCACCCTTGCTAGAAGGCTCGAAGAAATAACCTATACGGCCGGCAAAGGTCTCCTGATACCAGTATTCTGCACCTGCATTTACGGTAAACTCGCTAATCTCTTCCTTGAGTCCTCCGGGGGCATCAAAGAAAGAGTTGATGGCACCCTGAACAGAACCGGTCTGGTTGTACTCAGCCATATTGGAGTAGTATTTGCTGATATAATTGCCATCCTCGTCCTTGATAGGAGGAGTGGGGACAAGAAGCTTGTTGAGGTCGAGGATGAAGTTGATCTTGTTGTAATCGTCAACCAGATAGGTGTATCGACCGCCTATGCGGAAGTTAGCGGGCAGGAACTCGCTTTCGGTATCGTCGTCGCTGTAGCGAAGTTTGGAACCGAGGTTGCTGATATGAATGCCGGCAGCTACGCTCTGGTTCTTGTCGATGGTCTGCTGATAGTAGAGACCTACGTCTGCAGAAAGTGCGTTGGCAGCCTTGGTGGACTGATGTTCAACATCCTGTCCGTTGGTAAGGTCATCGCGCATATAACGTCCGGTAGCACCTAGAGAGAGGTTGTCGCCCAGTTTCATGGCATAGGTTACGTCGACAGCAAACTCGTTGGGGAAGAAGGTTCCCTTGTCTTCGCCGGTTTCTCCTGTGCTATTGATTTCACCCAGAGAGAAATAGGTGAGCGAGGCTGCAACGGCACTACGGTCGTTGAGTCGGCGATAACCACCCAGATAGAGTAGATTCATATCGCTCACACCCAGGTTTCGCAGCCAGGGAGTATAGGTGGTTGTAACAGACATCTTATCCTGGGTAAAGGCAAATTTTGCGTTGTTCCAATGGGTAGAGTTTGCATCGGGAGTAGAGGCTACACCTGCATCACCCATAGCAGCCGAGATTGCGTCGGGCGAAATCATCAGGATGGGCATACCGGTTGAGATAAAATTATTTGTCTGTCCAGCGTAGTTCCAATTGCCTTGAGCCTTGGCAAAGAATGCCAGAAGTACAAAGCAAAGTGTAGTGGTTATTTTTCGCATAAAAGTGAGAATAGTTTCTATTTAGGATGTTTCTATTAACGATAGAAAAAGATAAATATTGTATGTATTATTTATTTTTTATCATTCGCGAGGTCGTTACAAGGGTTTCGCCCTGATCTGTTGTGACGATTGAACGAATCAGATAAATTCCGTTTCCAATAGTTGCACCCGAGCCATTGGAGAGATTCCAGTCAACAGGACCTAGCGTGGATGAACCTTTAACTGGCTGTACGTCAAATCTCTGCACACGTTGTCCCTTCATATCGTAGATATCTATTCTGGCGCTCGTAATGGCACTCTTGATGTTGTGTTCTACTACGATGGTGGTGTGGTCTGTAGCAGGATTGGGGTAGGAGATGAGTCGTCCCAATTGGGCTGTGTCGCTGCTTCTTACAACAAATTCGATGTTTGCAGAAGCAGAGTAGTTGTAGATGTTCCAGGCCTTAAGCGTGAGCGTGTGGCGTCCGGGGGCAAGATCCTGGAACTGGTAGTTGATATAGCCTCGATGAGGGTTGCGTATGTCAGTCTCGTAGAAGTCGTTAAGTACAATCAGGTCGTTGTTGTTTCCATCAAGGACGGCTGTAATGTCGTGTCCCAGACCGCTCCCTACGGCGTTGATTCCCACCTCGTCATCGAGAACGGCAAAGATAGTGGCATCTTCATGGGTGAGACCTCCGTTTACGAAGGATGAATCTCCGATGTATAGTCTTATCTCGGGATGGGTTTCGTCAACCAGAGCGTTTTCGTCAAAACCACCCAGCATTAGATTCTTATACGAGCCGATAGCGTCAAGTCCCGACCCCAGGTCCTTGGCATAGTGGCTTAGTTTGCATTCGCCAAACTGATAGGCTACGTCGCGCGGTACAACAAAGTCGTATTTGAAATGTCCGTTATGTACCGAGTCTCTTCCTTTGTAAAGCACGCTTTTCTGTTGCGTAAAGTTTACCTCTGTCCCCTCGTTGTCGTTGGCAAGGGTGCGGCAAGAGGCAGGACGGTCGAATACTATTGGGAAGATGAGTCCATTGAAATCGTTCTGCAGCTGTCCGTTCTGGTTGCGGATTTCGCCCTCTATGGTCACTCTCGATAATACTTCTGCGCTATCCTTCTCATCAGAGTTGACCGCTTTTCCGTTAATCCTGGTTACAACTGCCTCATATTGGGGGAAGGTCAGCTTAAGGGCAGGGTCACCCATAAGAGTTATGCTGTTGTTTTGTTGGGCATGCTCGTCATTCTTGGTGATGCGGAGCGCGTCTCCGATTGTGTTGGCAGGGTTGAGTGTGTTCAAAACCAATGTGCTGTTGAACGAACGGAGGTGTGAAATGGGGCGTGCAGCCGCAATACATCCTATACCGGCATTTGGCGCCAGGATAAAGGCTTCACTACCGCAGATTCCCTCCAGTTTGTCGTACTTGCCGAAACTGCATGTGCTTGTAATAAAGAATGGCAGACGATTGCTGTTCTGATAGTTGTCTATATTTGAGAATTCCATATAGCGCTCTGTCCCAATATATTGTTCAGAACCATGTCCGATATAGTTGAGGAGCAGGCATCCATAGTCCATACGCTGTTTGAGCGCGTTGTTGACATCGGGGTAGTAGCTTCCTATCGTGCCGCTCTGCTGGGTGTAGGAGTCGGCGTAGATCTTGTCAAGGTTGTAGACGGGATAGATGTTGTTGATTCTGTTTGCCAGGTATTCTGATGAGGCGCAGAATTCTACGTCTCCCGTCTGACTGGGGTCTGCGTCATCGGAAAGTAGGGTAATATAAGTCCTCCAGTCGCCGCGTATTGCCTCCTCTTCCAGGTCTACCCTCATCATATAATTCTCAATCTTCTGTACCAGTCTGTCAGCCTCGGCGGTATTCTTGGCCGGCAGTCGGCCTATGCCAAGGTCGAGACCATTGCCTGTAATGCTGTATTCGTTATTGTCGAGGAATCCGAAAGCATCATCGCTGGCCGACACGTTACAGTCGTCCGTAAATCCGCTTCCTGCCTGATAAGTGACTACTGTCGGAAATTCATTCTGAAGTATGTCTCTGTTATCAAATGTTCCTTTCCCGAACAGAAGCAGATAGCGTGGCTGACGTAGCGAGTTGTTCTGCTGGTAACGTTGCCAGAAGGTACGCATCATCTCGCGAATGGCCATGGGGTCTTTCTTGCCGGAGGAGAATTCGTTGAATACCTGGTCCTGGGTTACGGTCAGAACTTCCATACCATCCAGCACGCTGTGGAGATTGGCAAGTTTCTGCGCCTGGGATATGAAAAGAGAGTGACAGACAATTACCATGTCGGGGTTAGCTGATCCATGGATATCCTGGTTGTCAAGAGCTCTGATTGAGGACGGACTATAGGCCTGGTCGTGTGTAAATACCACATAGTCGCGTCGGGTGTTGGTCTTGTCGATAAAAGATAGTCTGTTGCCACTCAGGGTTGTATTGAGTTCAACAACAGAGTCGAGTCTGCTCACGTTCCATACACAGGCATTCCCGTTGTTGGCGGTAATGTAATGAGAGGAATGTCCGTCGTTCTCGCTCGCCGTCCCGTGGAAAAGGAACTGCTGATTGCTGAACTGGGGAGTGCATAATGCTTCAACCTCAATAAAGTCAAGGTATCCCAGGGCGGCATTACTGTTGCCTTTGAACTGTAGGGAGAAGTCGAGATTTGAACTATTGATTGTGTTGAATGAATTCTCAAACTGTACGTAGTTCTGTCCGCGGTCGAAGTGGCAATTGTGGGTCTGTCCGCGATGTGAGACCTCGAAATAACCGTTTCTATCGGGACAGGCCAGTCCTATTCGTGTCCATATCTGGCCTGAGGATGCTGCCGAGGGGAGGGTAATGGTAAAGGTCTTTTCGCTGTTGCCTGCAAAACGGCTTCCTACCCATATACGACCCGTATTGTGGGTGTTGGTAAGGTCTTGCTCGTAAAGACCGTGAATCAGGAAAGTGTTTACTTCAGTCCCGTTGGCTTGTGCGCTTTCCTGGCTTATAATGGTAGATGTTCCTGCTATTCCGGTTCTCAGGTAGACATAATTGGCTGTAGAGTAGGGGTGAAGCGTGTGGGAATAGAGAGAGGAATAGCTGTTGAATCGCCAGGTGGTAACGCCTTCTGCATAAAAGAGAATGCAGTCGCTTGCATCAAATACTCCGTTTCCGTTGTGGTCTACCACTTTCATAGGTACGGGCTGCAGGTCGTCGGTTTCGGGTGTGCGGTTGTCTTCGTCCATCAGGTCGCCGTCATTGCCGAAAAGAGCAATCTGACTGAATGGCATTCCCTCCAGAACGGGAAGATTGTTGACCGTAAGCTTGTATACTCCTGTATTGACGATAGCCATCTTATGCCAGGAGCCTTCCCTCAGCACGGAGTGGGCTGCTCGGGTTTGGGCTTGCAATATGCCTGCAATAAGGAGTGGCAGGATTAGGAAAAAGAGTTTCTTCGTGCGCATACAATAAATAATAACGCGTAATACATATTTTTATTATGTTGCTTTGTTTTTTACCTGCCAAAAGTTGAAATATCTGATCTGAAAATTGCGATTCCTTATTATCAGACAGACGTAAAAGAGGTAATCTGAACGACCGGGTTGAACGGCCCCGATTAATCTGATTCAATCCGTATGAGTGCTATCTTCTGGCGGTTATATGTGTAAGAGAGATAAAAGGCTCCGTCGCTACCCATTATGAGGGCAGGATAGCTGAACTCTCCTTTCTCCTGGTTCTCAACCATTAGGGAAGTACCTTCGCTTATTAGCGACAGCCGGTTCCTGTTTCTGGAGTAGTCTGTTCCCGTCACGGGGTTCATGGCAAACAGAGGGCGCTCTCTTAGCAATATGGCGTCGATACCCGAATTGTTGTTGGGCATCACTTGAGGAGAGTCTCCTTCGGATAATGCCATCCGGAATGGCTTTAGTCTGCACCAGGTTATTCCTCCGTCTTTTGAGGATGCTGTTGCGATACAATTGTTGAGTGTACGACAATAGATTACCATGCTGTCTCCATAGTCGACGATAGCCGGCTGGATGGCGTTAAAGGTGTCGCAATCTACCTCGTAGCGACTCCAATGGGTCAGGCTGCTGTCGGCTACCTCCATGTGTACAGTCCAGATAGGATTGCCCTTGGCGTCAAGCCGTTCTTCGCTACTGCCGCAGATCAGGCCTCTTGTTGTCCAGATGGGCTTGCATCTTATAGGACCCAGAATCCCATCTGGCAGCTGCTGGGCTTCGCTCCAGCTCTTTCCGTTGTCCCACGAGGTCTTCATCATCCCCCACCATTCCTGCGGCGAGGGCCCCACCTTGTAGAAGAGTATCAGTCTTCCGTCGGGGTGCTTCGTCAACACAGGATTCCAGCAGGGGTATTGCTTTCCGTCGGTCAGTCCGTCTGCTACCTTGCGAGCCTTCTTTACCCTCCATCGGCCTTGCTTCATCTGCGCTTCCTGAATATAAATGCTTACGTTGGGATGACGCTCGTAATCTCCTGCAAAATAGGCTACCAGGAAACGTCCGGGTTCCAGCTCTGCCAGGGTGGAGGCATGACACGATTTCTCGGGCGTTTCGAGCAATACCTTGCTGTTCTGCCCCCATACGGCTACCATAGGGAGTAGTATCAGCAGGAAGAGGAGAAACCGTTTCATTATGCTTTGATAGTATTGTGATAAAGAGAACAATAGGGCGCATCCATTGTGGCGCGCCCCATTATCATTCAGTTTCGTCAGGGACTATTCTGCGTCGCTTACGAAGGGATAGCTGTAGTTCTCGGCAGGAGCAAAGGTCTCCTTGATAGCCTGAGGACTAACCCAACGCAACAGGTTGAGGTACGAACCGGCCTTGTCGTTGGTACCGCTGGCACGTCCGCCGCCGAAGGGCTGCTGTCCAACAACAGCACCTGTGGGCTTGTCGTTGTAGTAGATGTTGCCTGCAGCATACTGTAGGATGTCGGCTGCCTGGTGGAGAGCCTTGCGGCAGGTGCTGAAGATAGCGCCGGTGAGAGCGTATTTGGTATCGCTGTCGCAGAGATGGAGGGTCTCCTCGAATTTATCGTCATCGTAAACAAAGATGGTGATGATAGGTCCGAAGATCTCTTCTACCATGCTCTTGTAGTCGTGTTTTTTGGCAAGGATTACGGTAGGCTGAACGAAATAGCCTACGCTCTTGTCGCCGGTACCGCCGAATACGATTTCGGCATCGGGACTCTGTTTGGCATGCTCGATATAGGCCATGCAGTTGTCGAACGATTTCTCGTCGATGACGGCATTTACGAAAGCGCCGAAGTCGCGAACGTCGCCAACGCGGAAGTCTGCAATCTGCTCGCCGACAATCTGTTTGACCTCAGGCCACATCGAAGCGGGGATATAAGCGCGGCTGGCTGCCGAGCATTTCTGCCCCTGGAACTCGAAAGCGCCACGTACGATAGCGGTAGCCACCTGACGTGCGTTGGCCGAAGCGTGTGCAAAGATGAAGTCCTTGCCGCCGGTCTCGCCCACAATCTTGGGATAGGTGCGGTAGTTGTTGATATTGTCGCCGATGCTCTTCCAGAAACCGTTGAAGGTAGCGGTACTTCCGGTAAAATGAACGCCTGCAAAGTCTTTGCTCTCGAATGCAACCTTGCCGATGAGGGCGCCGCTGCCGGGGAGGAAGTTGATTACGCCGTCGGGAAGACCTGCCTCTTTGTAGATCTTCATGAGGATGTAGTTGGAGAGGAGAGCGGTCTGAGAGGGTTTCCAGATGGTGGTGTTACCCATCAGTACGGGGCTCATAGCCAGGTTGGAAGCGATAGAGGTGAAGTTGAAGGGAGTTACAGCCAGAACGAAGCCCTCGAGAGGACGGTAGGTAACATAGTTGAGGGTTCCTTTGTCGCTACAGGGCTGGTCGCTATAGATCTGAGAAGCATAGTATGCATTGTAACGGAGGAAGTCAATCAGCTCGCATGCAGAGTCAATTTCGGCCTGCATGGTGGTCTTGCCCTGTCCGAGCATAGTGGCTGCGTTGATCAGCCAGCGGTATTTGCCTGCAACGAGGGTAGCCACTTTCTGAAGCACGCTGGCACGCTCGAGCCAGGGAGTGTTGGCCCATTCCTCGTGGGCTGCCATGGCAGCTTCGATAGCCATCTTGACTTCCTTCTCGCTAACTTTATGATAGCGTGCAAGTACGTGTTTGTTCTCGGTGGGCATTACTACTTCGCCCATGTCGCCGGTACGAATCTCTTTGCCGCCTATAATAATAGGAATATCGGTTACGGTGTTGTAAAGTTCGTCGAGAGCTTTGCGGATAGCCTTACGTTCGGGACTGCCGGGAGCATAGCCAAGTACGGGTTCGTTTTCGGGTTTGGGGAAGGTGAAAATGGTATTGTTCATAATGCGTATAATAGTTAATGTTTTTCTATTTTATTTTTATTATAGCAGCTTTTAAGGGCTCGTCTTTTTATTGTGCTGCAATAGTGTCGTTTCGGAGTTTTCTGCAGAGTTTGACCTCCGAAATAGCAAGTGCAAAAATACGAAGATTTTCTCTTATTTCCAAAAAAAACTTAACTTTGCATTCCGATACGGAGACGTATCATACCTGACAAATGTTTAGAAATCAATCAATAAAAATAGTATCACAAAGTATTAGAAACATGAAAAAAATCGGATTTGTACTTTTAATGGCCATTTCCATGACCCTTGCTTCCTGCAGTATGCTTGGCGGAGCAGGCTCTTCTTCCAACAACGCCGCTACTTCCGCAGCTGTTACTGGCGGAGTGGCAACACCCCAGCAGGCCGGATCGACCTGTGGCCAGTCACTCATCGCGCTCTATAACAGCAAGCAGGCTAACGGCAAGATTGCCATTACCAACGCCAACGATGTTACCAACATCCTCTCTCTCATCAACTGTTACAACGCGCTCCGTTCCAACAAGGATGACGCCGACTATAAGAAACAGTTTACTACAGGTCTTATTTCTGCTGGCGGAAATCTTATTACCGCTCAGAATGCTACCTCTATCGTAAACTCCCTTCTGAATACTACCGGAATCAGTTCCAACTTCAATTCCGCTAATGTTAGCGAGAAAATGCAGACCATTACTGCAATCATGCAACTGATTAATGCCCTTAAGCAATAAGGCTGATTCCTAGTTTATTATCTATGACGTTTCCCTCACTTGGGGGAAACGTTTTTTTATTCTCTCCCAAGAGGGTAGGGGCGGCCTTTCTTTATCATTCCGGTGGGTCTCATTCCCCCCTATAATGACTCCATCAAGCACCCACTATCCTTCGACCTAGCGAGCCTTTAATTCCCACTTAATTCCCACTCAATTCCCACTCAATTCCCACTTTTTAACATTTCGGTGGGAATTAAGTGGGAATAAAGCGGGAATAAAATGGGATTTATCTGGGCGCTTGATGCTACCATTGGGGACACAACAGGCCGTCTGATGAGGATCGTGTTCGGATAATCCATTACCTGTCGGGCGTATTTCGCCCTAAATCTCGTCAACCGACTCGGCCGGTTTTTGACTCCGGCCGTCTCCCTATAGGTGCTCCCATCCAGTTTCTTTACCCCCAGGGCTAGAACCACCCTACATGCAGTCTACAGGCACTATACAACCACTATATTCAGACGGTCGGTTCTGGATTTGTCGGCTCATTGTTCAAGGGCTCTCGCCGGAGCGCCTTACCCGCCCTCTAGCATCCGATATTCTCCCATTTCAGCCCTCCTCAGGAATCTTGTTCCGCCAACGTGCAACTCGTCACGGAACGGCCCCGGACGAGGGTACAGTTTGCATGCTTTTTACCGACCGACTTGAGGGGAATTTTGTTGTAAATCGTGATTTTGAATGTTAAAATTTGTGCAAAACTGGCCGCAAAGACTATTTCTTCGTAAATTTTATCGCTTTCGTAAATCGTTATGGTTCAAGTTCTTAAAAGAAGCCCTCTCAAGCATCGATGAATTTTATTTTGTAGATTAATATATATTTATTATTTTTGCATGTGATAAACAAATAATAAGCACCTGCGTAAAGTTTATCTGGAGGGCTGGATTTTTCCAGCAAATTTTGACAAATAGGAGGAAATCAGGAACGGCCTTATTTCCTCAACATATACTCCACTGTGAAGTGCTCCTGTCGCAGCAATGTACAAGTCTTCTCAGTCTATCAACGCCTCGTTGATTCACCTGCGCCCAACCCGCGGGGAAGAGAAGAATTTTTCATAGTACAGTTTTGGTGTAATTATATTACGCGTGAGTATCGCGCCTGTTTTAATTTCATTCCCCGGTTTTGAAAAGATTTTGCCAAACCCTTACACTCAAGGACGACCCGCAGCTGGTCGAGAAATACATAGAGGTTCATAGCCACGTGTGGCCCGAGATTATAGAAGGGCAGCATCAGGTGGGCATCCTGTCGATGCAGATCTATGCCAAGGGCAATGTCCTTTTCATGATTGTCGACACCATCGACGAATTTGAGTGGGACCGCGACATGGCCCGTCTGGCCACTCTCCCGCGACAGGCCGAATGGGAAGCCTACGTAAGTCAGTTCCAGGGCTGCGACCCCAACGCCACTTCAGCCGAGAAATGGCAGCTGATGGGAAAGATATTTGACTCGGAACAGAAAAATTGACGGGAACATGAATGCGGATTCAAAGATATTTGTTGCCGGACATAGAGGCATGGTAGGAAGTGCCATAGTTAGAGAGTTGCAGCGTCAAGGCTATTCCAACATCATAGTCCGTACCCACAACGAGCTCGACCTTACCCGACAGGAACAGGTGGAAGCTTTCTTTGCAGCCGAAAGACCCGAGTATGTATTCCTGGCAGCCGCCAAAGTTGGAGGTATCATCGCCAACCAGAACGCTTTGGCAGATTTCATGTACGAGAACATGATTCTCGAGATGAACGTCATCCATTCAGCATGGAAGAACGGATGCAAGAAACTTGAGTTCCTCGGCTCCAGCTGTATCTATCCCCGTATGGCTCCACAGCCCATGACGGAGAGTTGCCTGCTCACTTCTGAACTCGAGAAGACAAATGAGGCATATGCTTTGGCAAAGATTTCGGGTTTGAAATATTGCGAGTACCTCAACAGACAATATGGTACCGACTTTATTTCGGTAATGCCGACCAATCTCTATGGCCCTAACGACAACTACCATCCCGAACACTCTCACGTGTTGCCTGCCTTGATTCGCCGGTTCCATGAGGCAAAGGTGTCCGGACTGAAAGAAGTGACCTGCTGGGGCGATGGAAGTCCGTTACGGGAGTTCCTGTATGTTGATGACCTTGCCAACCTCTGCGTGTTCTTGATGAACAACTATTCGGGTAGCGAGACCGTAAATGCCGGAACAGGCAAAGAGGTCTCTATCAAGGACCTGACCAGACTGGTAGCCGGCGTTGTTGGCTACGAAGGAGAAATAAAGTGGGATACAACCCGTCCCAACGGCACACCCCGCAAACTTCTCGATGTGAGCAAGGCTACAGCATTGGGATGGACCTACAAAACTGAATTGGAAGACGGCATCCGATTGGCATATAACGACTTTTTGAACAACCCTATTAGAGCAGAACGGTAATGATGGAAAAGAACATAGCACTCATAACTGGCGTCGCTGGGCAGGATGGTTCTTATCTGAGTGAATTCCTCCTCTCCAAAGGATACGACGTTCATGGTATTATCCGAAGAAGTTCGGTAGACTATCGTGAGCGAATCGCACACCTTGAAGGCAAGCCCGATTTTCATCTGCATTATGCTGATATGGGCGATTCAATGTCTCTTGTCAAGCTCGTAGGCGAGGTAAGACCGACAGAAATTTACAACCTTGCCGCCCAGTCTCATGTGCAGGTAAGTTTCGATGCGCCGGAATATACTGCTGACGTAGATGCTGTTGGCGTGCTCCGTGTATTGGAAGCTGTCCGAACCAACCATTTGGAAAAGACCTGCAAGATATATCAGGCATCAACATCAGAACTCTATGGAAAGGTTGAGGAAGTTCCTCAGAACGAAAAAACGCCATTTCATCCCTATAGCCCCTATGCTGTGGCTAAACTTTACGGCTTTTGGGTTGTAAAGGAATATCGTGAGGCGTACGACATGTTCTGCTGCTCGGGAATCCTCTTCAATCATGAGAGTGAACGCAGAGGCGAGACCTTCGTGACTCGCAAGATAACTTTGGCAGCAGCACGAATTGCGCAAGGCAAGCAGGATTGTCTTTATTTGGGTAATCTCGATTCCAAGCGCGACTGGGGATATGCCAAAGACTATGTCGAGTGTATGTGGCTCATACTCCAGCACGACAAACCCGAAGATTATGTTATCGCTACAGGCGTTCAGCATACGGTCAGAGAATTTGCTACGCTCGCATTTCACTATGCTGGCATAAACCTGAAGTGGGAAGGAGAAGGAGTTAACGAAAAAGGTATTGATGTCAGGACCGGCAAGGTTGTCGTTGCTGTTTCTGAGGACTTCTATCGTCCGACGGACGTTGTCAACCTCTGGGGCGATCCCACTAAGGCCAAGACCGAACTGGGTTGGAATCCCCAAACAACATCGTTTGAGCAACTTGTTCAAATCATGGTAAAACATGATATGGAAAAAGTTGCAGCAGACCATGTGGCTGGTGTAATGCGAACAAATTTGGCTGAGTATTTAGAGAAAGGCCTTGTGAAATAACACAAGGCGGTTCCTGAGTTTATCGAAGGATATCAAGTAAATGTATAATAAGAAAGGATATATGTATATTCTGGAGTGTGCCAACGGTCAATATTACGTTGGCAGCACTTCCGATTTGGAATTACGCCTTATGCAGCATCAAGGTGCTCAAGTTGCAGATTACCTACAAGTTCGTAGAGGCTCGTATTTCACAAAACTACATTTACCCATTAAGTTAGTATATAAAGAGGAATTCCCTACAATTCAGCAAGCCTTTAATCGAGAACAACAGGTTAAAAAGTGGACTCGTGCTAAGAAGGAAGCATTGATCAAAGGCAATATTGAATTATTAGTTCAATTAAGCAAATCAAAGTAACTTGGCTGGTGGTTCGACAAGCTCACCAACCGTCCATCGCCATTCTCAGTAACTTCGGTTCCTGAGCCTGTCGAAGGACCCCAAACCACCAGTTTCGAGAGATTGGTAGAGATTATGGTTCGCCACGATATGGAAAAAGTAGCTGCCGATCATGTCGCCGGTGTGATGCGAACCAACCTCGCAGAGTATTTGGAGAAAGGTCTAGTGAAATAGCAATCAATAATCGCGAATCGATCATCATTAATCGGCAGTAGTCGCTAATTAAGCATCATAATTAGTATATAATATGTTATTGTCCGCTTTTAGTTATAAAGAGGCAAATTGGGAATTGGTGGGATTGAAACCTTTGAATCCAGTGAACCTTGTTGTCGGTAGAAATTCTACTGGCAAAACCCGTACTATACATGCTATTCAGAATGAGGCTTCGTTTCTTCAGATGAAGCAAATTATTCTCGGAGGTCGTGATTTTAGCGCCGAGATGTCATTCTTAGACAAGAATGATGCTGAGTGGTCTATGCTTTATAGCTTCAAGGTAAAGGATGGTGTTGTAGAAAAAGAGAGCTTAAGTGTATGTGGTCGAACTCTGATTAAACGCACTAAATCAATGTCATCGTATGAAGGTCAGACCATCAATCCTCCGGCAGAGAAACTTATTGTTCAGATTCGCCGTGACAAGAATTCGTTCCCTGATATTGAGAAACTGATGGTTTGGGCAGAAGGCATTGTATCTGTATCTTGTTCGGACATCAATCCGTTCACAACGATTATTCCTTCAAAAATATTTGCACCTATTCCTTTCTATGAGATTGTTGATAAATTGTCAGAAACGGATAAGAAGAATGTACTGAAACGAGCCAAGGAGGTTGGATATAATCTTACAAGCATTCAAACCATAAAAGTCAGTACAGACATGAAACTGGTGCAAGTAAAAGAAAAAGGAATATCTGAGCAACTTGTAGACGTTCAGTTGTCTAGTGGAATGTTGCGTACAGTTTATATTCTTGCCTTCCTGGAGTACATAAAGCATAGTGACCGTATCAGTATGATGCTTATTGATGATTTGGGTGAAGGATTGGACTATGGGCGCTCTATTAACCTTGGCAAGATGGTCTTTGAGGACTGCAAGAAGAATGGATTGCAATTGATTGCCAGTTCCAACGATGCATTCTTGATGGATGTAGTTGATATTAATAATTGGCATGTTCTTCGTCGAAAGGTTAGCAAGGTTTCAACAATTAACCATAGCAATAGTTCGGAACTCTTCTGGAAGTTCCGCATGACAGGATTGTCGAATTTTGATTTGTTCTCGTCCGATTTTATTGAGTCATATATTGCTGCACAGGACAAATGAAATATGATGTTTAGTGCTGTTTAAGTAATAAGTTGATACGATTTTGCTTTAGATTGTTGAGATGAAGAAAGCCTGTGGCTTTCGATAGCGTTCTCGAAGAGATTGCGCAGCAGAGCAAGCAAAGCGGAGAACCAATAAGAAAGCCTGTGGCTTTCGATAGCGTTCTCGAAGAGATTGCGCAGCAGAGCAAGCAAAGCGGAGAAAACACATGTAGCAGGGCAAGCAAAGCGGAAAACAATCTAAAAGCCAGTGGCTTTCGATAGCGTTCTGAAGGATATGAAGGGACACCCAGTGAGTGTCCCGATAGGCGAAGCCGGAGAACATTATGCATCCAGTGAATGCCTCGATAGGCGTAGCCGGAGAATTCAAATGCGTATGGGTTCCTATATTAATGTGTCCCAAGTTATTTTTTAAACATCACTAAAGTCCTTTCTGCATCCGATCTCAGTATTGGAACCCATTCAAAACATGATGCATTCATGCAGCTCATACAGACCAATGCATTTAAAACAGGCCAGCAATAATGAATGCATACATTAAAAAAGAATAAATATGAGAATCAAGAACGTTGACATTAAGAATTTCCGCTGCTATGAAGTTACGAAACTTGTTCTACATCCACACATTAATATAATGGTAGGTGTCAATGGTACTGGTAAGACATCTGTTCTCGAAGCAATCAGGATTTTTCTTGGCGGTATCTATTGTGAGATAGACAAAGTAGAGAATAAAATAACGATGCCTGCCATTACCGAAGATGACGTCAGACTTCATAACCTCGAGTCCCAGTTTGATACAAAAATTTGTGGAACAATGGACTTGGACGCTCATCTTGCTCAGAGCCAAACCGCTACTTGGGATCGTTGGTTAGAAAAAAAAGGCGGAAAAACCAAATTTAGCAAACCTAAAGAAGTAAAAGCCCTTTCATCTCGAATACAGGAGATTATCCGCAATAGCGAGAATGAAACTATTCCGCTCATTGCCTACTATTCAACCGATAGATACAAAAAGGAGAAAAAAAATACAGGACTCGAAGCCGATGGTAGTCGTCTCCGTGGCTATTATAATGCATTGGACGCAATGTCCAACAGCTGGTTCTTCCTCAATATCATTCGTACGGAAACGTATGCAGAAATCCAAGAAGGTAAGCCGTCTCTAATTCTAAAACTTGTCTATGATGTAATACGCCAGTGCGTTCCAAATTGTAAGGAACTGCAGCATAACATCAAACAGGATCGTCTTATCATTAAGCTCGACAATGGTGAGCAGATGCCTTACAATGCACTCTCTGATGGAGTCCGTAGCGTACTGTCTCTTGCCATGGAACTCGCCCTTCGTTGCTATCTTCTCAATCCTTATCTCGGTGAGAATGCAGCCGAACTTACACCTGGAGTAGTACTGATTGATGAGATAGATCTTCATCTGCATCCAGAGTGGCAACTACATATCGTAAATGATCTGGCAAAAGTGTTTAAACAAATACAATTTGTTATGAGCACGCACGCACCTTTGGTCATCAGTTCCGTTAAGGAAGGAAAAATTTTCAGTATTGCCGACCAACAGGTATATGATTTCCCCAATCAGTATGGTCAAAAAACAGACCAGATTCTCAAGGCCATGGGGTCGCCTATTGGATCACAAGATCTTGATAACGCCTTGGCAGAGTACCGTCTCTTGATTGAACGAGGAGAAGGTGAGACACCACAGGCTTTACAAATGCGTCAAGACTTGGAAAAACACCTTGGCAAAGATCATGACGAACTTCGCAGAACAGATATCATGTTGAGACTCTTTAAGGCAGCGCAATCATGAGATACATAGATAAACCTCTAACCTCACCGGCACGACAATTACTTGAAGATCAACGGGGATGGATGAGAAGAGAGGGGTTGGATGAAAAATACGACAACCTGGGTAGTATTGTCAATGCAGAAGGCCAGAACGAATCCGTTAAGAAGATTCTGAACCACCAGTTACGACACGAACAAGGCCGTATATGTTGCTATTGTCAGCAACGCATACTCCAACACAACGGAGATAATGCCACAGGTTCACACAATGAGCACTTCTACCCAGAAGATACCAACATTCCCCTCCAACTCGATTACGAAAACCTCTATGCATGTTGCAACCGGAGCAAGGGTTTGGAAAAACGCTTGCAGCATTGTGGCGAGCACAAGCACAATACGCAGATCAATATTAATCTTCTGCGTCAGCACAATTGTTCTGATTACTTCAAGTATAATGTCAACGGAGAAATCCTTCCTGTAGGCCCTTGGACAAGCACAAGGGAAATACCAGCAACCGATCAACTTACACTAGAACAGCAGATAGCCGTGGAGTACATTTCTGTCTTGAATCTCAATCTCGACACACTTGTACACATGCGTAAGAGCGTTATCGATGACACCTTGCTCATGGTAGGGGCTATGGATAAGCATCGTATCAACACAATGGTGCAGAACCTCAATACCAACAAATCTGACTACCCTGAGTTTGTAGATATGATTATCTATTTCTGCAAACGTTGGTCACTCTAAGTGCGCACTCAAGTCCGGAGGATACAAGTTCATCACTTAGCAGGTTCTATATTGGTCGTATTGGCTTCCTGAAAAAATATACGCTAATTTCGTAACGGCTTCACCTCTCCAATCTATTTTTCATTATTAAGGGGGAAAAGCGCTTCCGAGATTCAGAACATCCGATTACCAGATTATCAGTAATCAGCCCCCGATAAATAGGAGCCTTCCAACCACCTAATATTTAATCACAGAT
>JAKSMQ010000007.1 GCA_024400565.1 Bacteroidales bacterium | reverse complement strand
GTAAGCTCATGGCGACACCTGCCCTCCAAAGGGACTCGGAGAGTCCCGCCCTCGACCAAGGAGGTTTATCCAGGTTTGTGTTTTAATAGGTCCACACAAGAATCTAGGTTTGTGTTTATAAAAGCCCACAAATAACCAACTCTAAAACAACTAAAAACAAATCATTATGACCCCGATATTAGACTTTATTCTGGCTCTGATTACGCTCCTCAGCGGAGCTGGCTGGCTCACGGAACGCCGCAAGCGCAGGGCTGAATCCGAAAAAGCAGAACTCGACGTTTCAACCACCTTTGTCAAAGAATTCAATGAAAACATTGTCAACCCTCTCAAAGAAGAGATCAACAAACTGCGGAGTGCTATCAATGCAGTGTCTCAATGTCCTAGCTATCCACCTTGCCCCATTGTCGACGAACTTCGCAAGACCGCTGCTTCCGCCTCCTCTGCCGACATGGCCTCCGCGTCAAATAGGAAAGAACTATGAAAAAAGAACAGGAAAACATCGACCCCGTTAAGCTGGGCAAATGGCTCAAAGCCATCATCGCAGTACTGAGTGCTATTCTCGACTCGATAACCAGCTGCGCAAGAAAAATGTTTCACAGATAGTGAACTGACAACCGATCACCGACAACCGATCACTGAAAAGTGATTTGTGATTTGTGATTTTTGAATTGCAAACGATTTTACAGCCGGCCATTCGTGGTCGGTTTTTTTTTATGTTGTCGCAACTCGCATTCCCTTAGCCGCCCTTCGGGCGTGCGCCTGCGGCTTGAAACCCTCCACTGGAGGCTTATCAATGCTATCGCTATCGAAAAGTATAGTACTTTTCTTCATACTGGAGGCTTATCAATGCTGCGCTATCGATATCAATAGGGTGGGATAATGATTCAACGGGCGATGAAACGAAAGAGCCGATATTGTTCAATATGCGGGAGGGCAGGTGTCGGATTGAATTGTCTTTTCTGTGCCGGAGAGACCGGTGGAGGTGCTCCTGGAAATGGCATCGAAGAGATTTCTGTTCACTTGAAGGAGGGGCGGGCTGATGGATGATAGGGGTGGCGTGTAGTGGTGTAATCGGATGAAACAGTAGGGGATATCGCAACACGCCTGAAGCGGCTTAGGGGCTGCGCTATCTCGGCGGGTGTTACAGACGGAATGATCAGAAATAACAAAAAAATGTCGGTCCGGAATGCAAGTTTTTGAAATCTGGAGATACTAAAGGATGCGTAATTTTGTTAATTATCTAAACAGACATCAATATGAAACGTATTCTTTTTGTGATGGCATTGCTACTGGCTTCGGGCGCGGCGTTGGCCCAGAACACGGTAGCCAACATCCATACCGCGAGTGGCGGCACAACCTCGTTAACCTTAGGTGAAGAGGGCGGAATTTATTTTGACGGGAACAATGTAAAAGTAAAGAGCCTGACGGGAACGGAACAGTCGTTTGCCATGGACCAGGTGGCTCGCGTTACCTTCTCGGAAGACGAGACCTCGGTAAATGCAGCTGAGGCCGTAAGAATGAAGGTGTACCCCAACCCCACAACGGGAAAGGTCGTGGTGGAAGGTATTGGCGCAGCAAAGAGCGACGTGATGATCTATTCGCTTGCCGGCACCTGCGTGATGAAGACCAAATGTTCGGATGGTGCTGTTGTCGACCTCTCGGCTCTGCCTCAGGGAATCTATCTCCTGAAATGCGGAAAGATGGTATCTAAAGTGTATAAACATTAAAGGGAAGGGGTGAATTATGAATAAAAGAATAATACTTTTCTTTGCAGCCGTCATATTGGGCTGCGTGGCAACGGCTCAGAATACCCAGCGGGTGGTCCGCGTACACAGTCAGGGTAATGTGGTGTTTCAGCTGCCGACCTCGCAGATGGACAGCATCAAGAGTCACAACCGAATTGCAACCTTCTACTTTGGAGACGGCACGTGGAGCCGTAATATCCATTCCATCGACAGTATGACTTTTGCTATGGTTGCCGTTACGGATACTACCGTTATCATCGATACAACAGCCATTGACACCTCTGCTGCCATCCGTATTGCCTGGCAGGGAGATAGCGTGGCGGTGGTGAATCCCTATGCTGCCAGCGGTGTGACCGTCAGCTGCAACGGCCAGAATGTGGCTGTTACCTCTGCTGCCGGCATTACCAATCTGGTGTACGAACTGAGGGGACAGAGTCAGAACGGCTATTTCCAGCTCAATACGGATAAGAAATTCATTCTTCGTCTCAATGGTGTAAACCTCACTTGTGAAGGCAAGCCGGCTGTGAATATCAAGGACTCCAAGAAGGGCGTGGTTCATCTGGTGGAAGGAACCACCAATACCTTTGCCGACAACGGCTCCAACAGCGGAAAGGCCTGCTTCTACAGCAAGGGCGAACTGGTGGTGCAGGGCACAGGTAATATGACTGTCTCCAGCATGTCGGTCAACGGCTTGCAGGGCAAAGACGGCGTGATATTCCTGGGCGGCAACACAACCGTCGGCGTAAGCGCCAGCGGGGCAAAGGCAATCAAGACCGACGGGGATGTTACGATAGAAGCCGGTACACTCAATATTACTGCAAGCGGCAGTCTGATAATCGACACATTGGAGGACGGCACCTTCGACAAGTCGTATTCGAGCGGCATCAAGACCGACGGCGCTTTTGTGATGAATGGCGGAAATGTGACGATAGCGATCCCTTCTTCCAATAATGGCGGCCGTTGCATCAGTACCAGCGGCAATACCATTGTAAACGGCGGATATCTTACCATGACCACGGCAGGAGCAGGCTCGTGCCTGGGCGGATCGGGTACCAACGCAGCCGACGGCTATGTGTGCTCCTGTATCAAGAGTGACAGCAATATCTACCTCAATGGCGGTAAGATAAGTGCTGTAAGTACAGGCCTGGGCGGAAGAGGCATCTCTGCCGACGGACATCTCTATGTGGGTCTGGACAGCACTATCAGCGATAAGCTCCATGTATATGTGCAGACCTCCGGCGCTACGGTAAACGCAACCACCAGCGGCTGGGGCGGCGGCGGCCACTGGCCTGGCGGAAGTACCGGCGACGATGACTTTTTCAAGGGTATCGCTAAAGGTATCCGTATCGAAGGCAATATCTATATCTATGGCGGCAGACTGCAGGCGTATTGCTCCCAGACAATCGGAGATCCTACCGGAGAGGCTATAGAGAGCAAGGATTCGATCTTTATCTATGGCGGCGATGTTGAGGCCAACGCCTACGATGATGCTATCAACGCAGCCAGATACCTCGAGGTTAGAGGCGGCCGGGTGTGGGCCTATTCCCGCGGCAACGACGGTATAGACTGCAACGGCAATACCAATATCTATGGAGGACTCCTTCTGGTAAAGGGTAACGAGGTAGGTATCGATGCTGCAACCGATGCAGGCGGACGTTTCTCAATCTATGGCGGAACCATCATCACCCAGGGAGGCACGATGGGCGCATGGGATACTCCCAACGGAAGCAGCACCCAACGCTGGATAAGCATCAGCAGCGCCAATAACGGCAACAACGGACTGCTGGTTATCGACGGTAATGGCGATACGCTTCTGGTCTACAAGAACAGCACGTTCAGTGGCAGCGGCTTTATCAACTACGATGATGCTAAGGTGTCGCTTGGAAAAGGCAACGGTACCAAACCTCCTCCAGGAGGTGGCGGAAGCAGCAACGGAAGCATCATCTTTAGCTGTCCGAATATCAGCCAGGGAGCCAACTATACAGTATACAAGAGTGCAACCATCACCGGTGGCGAAAGCTGGCACGGATTATATGACGGAGCAACGGCATCGGGTTCGGGTACGGCATCGACTGTGAGAGCAAACTAAAATAGATTGAAAAAGATAATCAAGATAGCATGTATGATGGCAGCCTTCTATATCGGAGGGCTGCCATTGTCATGCAGAGCACAGAGGATAGCATTCTGGAACGTAGAGAATCTGTTCGACACCTACGACGACACACTTACCCTTGACGATGAGTATACCCCACGTGGGGCAAAACATTGGACGCAGAAGCGGTATGAGGAAAAACTCAACCAGATCTACAAGACCATTATGGCTCTTGATGCGCCTATGGCAATGGGGCTGGCCGAGGTGGAGAACGACAGGGTGCTGAATGATCTGTGCCGAAACACTCCGTTGCGGAAGGCGGGCTATGCATTTGTGCATTACGATTCGCCCGACCGGCGTGGAGTGGATTGCGTCCTGATATATGACAGTCTGCGGTTCAGACCGTTCCGGACAAGGACGATCTCTCTGAGTGACACGTCCGGGCATTATTTCACCCGAGACATACTTCAGGTGTCGGGCGTTACGTCCCAGGCAGATACTATTGTGATGTTTGTCTGCCATTTTCCGTCAAAAAGAGGAGGGGCGACGGCCGAGAAGCACAGGATGGAGGCGGCTCGGAGATTGCGGCTGGCTATGGATTCTGCAAGAACGGATTACCCTTCGGCAACGGTAATAGCCATGGGCGATTTTAACGCGACACCCCTGGAACCTCCTATGCTGAAGGGACTGGGATTGCCCTGCGACCAGTATGAGAACCTGATGGCTACGCTTCCACCCGGGGAAGGGACCTATTGCTATCAAGGCCATTGGGATTATATTGACCAGGTGATTGTGTCGAAGAATCAGAAGCAGAAAGCGGAGGCGGGTGTCTTCAGATTGACGGGCCTGGTGACAGACGATCCCCGAAGGTTGTCTTCTCATCCCCGTCGCACTTATTCCGGACCCCGTTATCAGGGTGGTGCCAGCGATCATCTTCCGGTTTATCTTGATCTGAAGAGCCGGTAGGGTAGGGGTGAACATCCCGGCAAGGTGTCTCTTTTTTTGCTATATTATAAAATATTACTATCTTTGCAAATCCGTTCCGGTTAAGGAAGGAATGTATAATAATAAAGATTTCAACAACATATAGTATAATATAATGAAAAAAATCCTGCTGATTATAACTGTTGCAATGCTTATGGCAGCTTGTAATGGTAGTCGCGAAGAGGTGGTAGAGACCTATCCGAACGGCAATCCTAAGGTGGTATACATAGTGAAAGGAGAAGATGCCAACAAGATTAAGATAGGAGAAAAGAGTTTCTATAAGGACGGTAAGCTTCACTCTGAGTTTCATTTCAAAGGCAATGATGAACAGCCCGACGGCGAATGGAAATACTTCTACCCCGACGGAAAACTGTTTGCCAAGGCAACCTGCCAGAACGGCAAGTTTGTGAAATGGGAGTATAACTCCAACGGCGAGCAGAACAGCTTTCTGGATAAGAAATATGATACTATAGTCACCAGCGCCATGAGTGAGAGTCTGATGCCCGTGGAGCTGCATTGTGTCAAGGGCGACTCTACTACGGTAATGAGACTCTACGATGTCGACTTCAAGACACAGGGAGGCGGCCTGATGGTGAATAATGATACTACCGGCAAGTGGACCTATTATTATCCCAACGGTATGCTCCAGCTGGAGGCAATCTTTATTGAAGGCAAGCGTAATGGTGCCTACAACAGCTATGGCGACAATGGTATTCCTTATTTCCGAGGCTTCTATATCAATGGCCATCGTGCCGGTGTGTGGGAGTTCTATGATATCAAAGGAAACTTCAGCGGTAAGATAGACTACGATGCACACTAATTCTCAAGTGTGATAAGATATGGATGTTCAACTGACAAACCCAATATATAAGATAGTAGGCCAGGCGGCCGACGAGTTGGGGGTACGTGCATTTGCCGTAGGCGGCGTGGTGCGCGACTATTTCCTGCAACGCCATTGTACGGATATCGACTTTGTGTGTGTAGGCAATGGTATTGAGTTGGCAAAGGCTGCTGCCAGACTGGTGGGCCACAATACCGAAGTCCACGTGTTCAAGAACTTTGGGACCGCCTCATTCCATTATCGCAACGGAGATGAAAACCTGCAGATAGAATTTGTAGGAGCCAGAAGAGAGTCCTACCATTTCGAAAGCCGTAAGCCGGTAGTTACCGACGGAACACTTGAAGACGATCAGAACCGTAGAGATTTTACAATCAACGCTATGGCTGTTAGCGTAAATGCTGATAGTTTCGGTATGCTGGTCGATCCCTTCGGCGGCATACAGGATCTGGACAAAGGAATAATCAAGACACCTCTCGAGCCTGGTATTACCTTTAGCGATGACCCTTTGCGAATGATGCGGGCCATACGGTTTGCGACTCAGCTGGGCTTTAATATCGAGCCGGAGACCTTTGCTGCCATCCGCCAGTATGCTGACCGTATCAAGATCGTTTCTGCAGAACGTATTACTACCGAACTCAATAAGATACTCCTCTCTCCTGTTCCTTCAATCGGGTTCCGCCTGTTGATGGATGCCAGGCTCCTGCCTATCATAATGCCCGATCTGGCAAAGATGAAAGGCGTGGATACCGTAGGGCAGAGAGGCCATAAGGATAATTTCTTCCATACCCTCAAGGTGCTGGATAATGTGGCTGAGAATTCTGATGATCTGTGGCTACGTTGGACAGCCTTGCTTCATGATATCGGAAAACCGGCCTGCAAGCGCTACGACGAGAAGCTGGGCTGGACTTTTCATGGTCACGAGGCAAAGGGCTCTCACATGGTAAAGAGAATCTTTACTTCGCTCAAACTCCCCCTCGACGCTAAGATGAAATATGTGGAGAAACTGGTAATGCTCCATATGCGCCCTATCGTCCTCTCTGAAGATATTGTTACGGATTCAGCCGTGAGAAGACTTCTTTTTGAGGCAGGAGATGATATTGAAGACCTGATGACTCTGTGTGAGGCCGATATAACTTCGCGTAATGAGCAGAAGGTGAAGCGTCATCTGGCCAATTTCCAGCTTGTACGTCAGAAGTTGAAGGAGTTGGAAGAGAAAGATCATATCCGCAATTTCCAGCCTCCGATAAGCGGCGAGGATATCATGAAGACCTTTAACCTTACTCCCTGTCGGGAAATAGGCATAATCAAGGATGCTATCAAAGATGCGATTCTCGATGGGGTTATTCCTAATGAGAGGGAATCTGCCTGGAAGATGATGATGGAAGAGGCTCAGAAACTAGGGCTGACTCCAGTTGAAGGTTGTTAGTAGGGACTGATTATTAGCGCAATTATTTATTATCCACATATAATCCCCCATTTGAAGATTCTTTTTGTCATAGTAGGACCGACTGCGATAGGCAAAACGGCATTGGCTATTGAAGTGGCCAAGAGGCTGGGGACAGAAATCGTGTCGTGCGATAGCCGTCAGTTCTACAAGGAGATGAACATCGGGGTGGCTCGTCCGTCGGATGAAGAATTATCTGCCGTAAAGCATCATTTTATCGCTCATCGTTCGGTGGTCGATTCCTATAATGCATTTGATTTTGAACAGGACGCGTTGGCTAAGCTGGAGGATCTGTTCGGGGATAAAGAATGTGCTGTGGCTGTAGGCGGTTCGGGTTTGTATGTGGATGCTTTGTGTCAGGGAATTGCTCTCTTGCCCGACCCTCGGCCTGGACTAAGGGAAGAATTGCAGCTTCAATTAAAACAGGAAGGTATAGAAAGTTTTCAACGTCAGTTGGAGGCTTTAGACCCTGAGTATTATGCCGAGGTTGACAGACAGAATCCTGTACGATTGCAACGTGCCTTAGAGGTCATTCTTACATCGGGACAACCCTATAGTCAGATAATAAAACAGACACAACGCCCCCGTCCGTTCAAGGTTGTTAAAATAGGTCTGCGGGCCGAAAGAGAGATTATCAAGGATAGAATAAACCGTCGTGTGGACGTGATGGAGGACATGGGTCTGGTGGAAGAAGTGGCCGGTCTGATGGCTTTTCGCGACCTTATTGCATTAAAAACTGTAGGGTATAAAGAAATTTTTTCTTACCTCGACGGAGATATTTCGCTCGAACGGTCTCTTGCTGATATTAAGATACATACGTGGCAATATGCCAAGAAACAGCTGACCTGGCTGAACCGTTATGAAGACATTTTTTGGATAAATATTGAAAAAAAATTGCAAGTTTTGCAAGTTTTGTCAAATTACGGATACTAAAAGGTTGTTTGTTATTTTGTCAGAAAGGGACAGTTGGCGCCGTGAGGCGACCAACAATTCTGAAAGAGCCATCACTATCGTCCCCAAATCTGCAGGCGTTTCAAAGCGTTTCGTCCCCCCAAATTTATAACGCACGCTTGCAAAATTCTTTCAGAAGTCCCTTTTTGTTTTGAAGATTGATTAAGTTTAAATATAAAGGCCGCTTCCCTAGGGAGCGGCCTTATTCATTACAGATAATTGTTCTTTCGTTTATTTGTTTATCTGGAGAGTGGGACGGTTAGAACCACCATTGTTATTGTTGTTATTGTTATTGTTATTGTTATTGCTGTTGCTATTGGTGGTAGTAGTGGTAGTATTGCCGGTCTTCTTCTCAAGGGTAATGAACTGGGGAGAAGGAATGTTGACGCCGCCAACGTTTACTGAAGGTTTGATTTTCATCTTGATACTGCTGTTGGTACCATCGCCGGTAAAGCTCTGAACGAAAGTCTTGAGAGCGTTGATGCCGCCTTGTGAGAAGAGGCTGTAGATATCTGTGCTGACGGGCAAAGCAACGGTGGTAGTAGCGTTAGGGCTGATGGTGTAAGCCTTGCTGGTTGTACCGCTAACCATCTCACGTCCATCGATTTCGCAAATCCAGTCCATAGTGGTAAGTGCAGCTGCCTTGTCGGTAGGATTGGTAACGTTTACGTTTACGCTCATGGTGAGAGGAACCTGCTTTTTGAGAAGGGCTGTGGTAAGGGTTGCTACATCGGCAACAGAGATATTGCCATTGGAAACGTTCTTTACGCTAACGCCAGCAACGTAGATGTCGGAAACGTTCTTGAGGTTGTAGGTGCAGTTGGCCAGATTGGCAAGACCTCCGATTTGCTTCATAACGTTGTCGAATACGGCACAGGAAGCAGTCATGACAGAAACAGCAATTGCTGCTATCAGGAAATAAATTGTTCTTTTCTTCATAAGTGTATGTATTTGATAAAATTATCTTAAGTAAAAAGTGCTCCGGGAGCGATGAAATAAAATGCAAAAATACATAAAAATATCGGTTCGCCAATAGATTTGTTCTTAAAAAAACAAAAACGCATTCCCTGGTTCTCCCGACAATTATCTTGACGGAAATGCTCCATAGAGATCCCATTGGGGATGTGTTCTCTTTCGGTATTCTCTCTAAGAGACAGTATACGGGTAGCCTATAAACAGCATACAGGCAGCATACAGGCAGCATATAAACAGCACCATCCCTGCACAAAAGCTCTCTCTCGTGCTGTTAGTGTGCTGTCTGTATGCTGTCAATATGCTATTCAGGTCGGGTTTGACAGGAAGGATATGAAACGACTCCAATAATATTAGGAAGCAATCAGAATTCAGACAAGAGGATAGCCCGAAAGCGGAAATAAAAAACTTCTTTCAAGAATCGGGTACGAAAAATGCAGAAAAATGTTGTAATGTCAGAATTTTTATGTATCTTTGTGCGTTAAAGCCAAAGTGCTATTATATAATAATTATTATAATATTCAGTTCATTATGCAAGATAATCTGCCCAATGGAACTAACGTTTCCGACGCTACTGCCTCTGAAAAGCAGCTCAACTTTCTGGAAGAGATCATAGAAAAGGGTCTTAATGAAGGTACCTACAAGAGCATTCTTACCCGCTTTCCTCCCGAGCCTAACGGCTATCTTCATATCGGTCATGCCAAGAGCATCTGCATCAACTTCGGGTTGGCTAAGAAATATGGCGGCAAGACCAATCTGCGTTTCGACGATACCAATCCTGTGAAGGAAGATACCGAATATGTAGACGCAATTCAGGAGGACATCAAGTGGCTGGGTTTCCAATGGGCAGGCGTACATTATGCCAGCGATTATTTCGACCAGCTCTACGCATGGGCTCAGGAACTTATCCGCAAGGGTCTTGCTTATGTTGACGACCAGACTCTCGAGGAAATCCGTGCCAACCGCGGTACCGTTACCGAGCCCGGCAAGAACTCTCCCTACCGCGACCGTAGCGTTGAGGAGAACCTCGACCTCTTCGAGCGTATGAAGAACGGCGAGTTTGAGGACGGAAGCAAGGTGTTGCGTGCCAAGATAGATATGGCTCATCCCAATATGATGTTCCGCGACCCCATTATGTACCGCATTCTCCATGCCCACCATCATCGTACGGGCGACAAATGGTGTATCTACCCCATGTACGACTATGCACACGGCCAGAGCGACTCGCTTGAGAATATTACCCACTCCATCTGTACCCTCGAGTTCGATATCCATCGTCCTCTCTACGACTGGTTTATCCAGCAGCTGGGCATCTTCCCGAGCCATCAGTATGAGTTTGCCCGTCTCAATATCAACTATACCGTAATGAGCAAGCGCAAGCTCCTCCAGCTGGTAAAGGAGAATTATGTAAGCGGATGGGACGATCCCCGCATGCCTACCATCTGCGGCTTCCGCCGCCGTGGCTATACCCCCGAGAGCATCCGCTCCTTCTGCGAGCGTATCGGCGTGGCCAAGCGCGACAATATCATAGACTACTCGCTTCTCGAATTCTCCTTGCGCGAGCATCTCAACAAGGTCGCCCAGCGTCGCATGGCTGTCCTCGACCCCGTTAAGGTGGTTATCGACAACTATCCCGAAGGACAGGAAGAGATGCTTACCGCTATCAACAATCCCGAGAACGAGGCCGACGGCACCCGCCAGGTTCCCTTCAGCCGCGAACTCTATATCGAGCGTGACGACTTCATGGAGAATCCTCCCAAGAAATATTTCCGTCTCAGCCCCGGTACCGAAGTACGTCTTCGCTATGCCTACTTCGTTACCTGCCAGAGTGTAGAGAAGGACGCTGACGGCAACATTACCTGTATCCATTGTACCTACGACCCCGCAACCCGTGGCGGCGACTCGCCCGACGGCCGCAAGGTGAAAGGTACCATCCATTGGGTAAGCGCCAAGCATGCTGTCGATGCCGAGGTCAGAATGTTCGACCGTCTCTTTGCTACCGAGGCTCCCGATGAGGCACCCGAAGGCAAGACTTTCCTCGACAACCTCAATCCCAACAGTCTCACCGTGCTCCGCAACTGCAAGCTCGAGCCCGCTTTGGCCGATGCCGCTATGCAGACCAACCCCGCTACCGGTGTTGTAGAGCCCGAGAGATTCCAGTTCGAGCGTCTCGGCTATTTCTGTACCGACAGAGATTCTACCCCCGAGCATCTTGTATTCAACCGCAGCTGTACTCTCAAGGACAGCTGGGCAAAGATGAAATAATCAAAGAAAGATTTGTCAAGGCAGAGATGCCGACCAAAGCATCTCTGCTTTAGAGACAACGATAAAGCAAAAGCACAAGTAACAACAAAAAAGTTATGGCCGAAAACAAACCACGTATAGGTGTCCACATCTTTATTTACTTGATATGGATTTCGGTATTCTTTCTGACCATCAGCAGTTCATTCCTGACCAGGAGTATTTCGTTAGAAGGCCTGTCGAATTCGAATAGCGTCCGTACCGACGAAGGCTTCGATTCGTTCTGGACTTCTATTGTTGAGAATAGTGGCAATAATGCCGACCTCCCATTGGGCTATCTCATGGAAAAATGGGCAATGAATACCTTTGGAGATGGAGCGTTGTTTGAGAAAGTCTATTCTTTAGTCTTGTTTGTATTGTGTTGTATCTTGTTAATCCGAGTATGGCGGCTTTGTGGCAACAGCCGAGTTACAGGTTGGATACCAATGGGAATTCTGATGATTGTTCCTATAGTGACCCGGACTGCAACCCAGAACGTTCTTGAGTTGCCGCTTACTATGTTTATTTTGATGGCACTCTGCTGTTTGGTAAGAGGCTACTTCTTGAGGCGCAAAAGCGATAATCTGTACGACGATCATACCGAGGCATCGAAGAAATACCTCAAACGCAGTTTTGTTACTTCTGCATTTGCTGGATTTTGGCTGTCTTTGGCTTTTATGACAAAAGGCTTTCTCGGTTGCTATTTGCTAGTATTTCCTTTGGTTGTATGGATCTATACCCGTAAGGAAAAGATTTGGAAACCTATAGTCGATATGCTCATCATGTTGGGTGTATGGGCTGTAATTGGCGCTCTGATGTGGGTGTTTGTCCCTAATTCCCACGAGTTGACAAGTAACTATATACAGAATTATTTCAACAACTTTGGCCAGATAGCAACCGTGTCGAGTCGTTTCTGGATTCTTTGGGTATTGTTCAAACAACTGGTTCTTCCGATAATTCTGTTTTGTGTGATATGTGTTATCTATTTCCGTAGAAATAATGTCATACGCTATTTGTTCTTTTGGAAGAATAGGGAGACCCTTACCGAGTCACAGTTGCGCAATTCTGTGTTAAGTTGGGGCTTTTTTACATTGGGATTTTTGGGAGTTCTACCCATTCTACTTTCGCGCAACCAGCAGGACTATTTCATCATTCCGATGATACCAATGTTCGTTCTCGGTTTTGCATGCATGTTATACAACATCTGTATTCCAGCCATAAACGGGATGGGTAAAAAAGTATCTCGGTACCTTCAAGTATCGGCTATCGTGCTGGCTATGCTTGCTGTTGTTGTAAATCTCAATAGTATCAATCGAGCAGGTGACGATAGTGAAATCCTTTCCGACGTCGATGCTATGATTGGACTTTTGAATATGGGCGATACGGTGAGCGTTACGGGCGAAGTTTTGCAGAATGAAAAAATAGCTGCATATTTGATTCGCTATAAGCATATTACTCTGGATACTAGTCTTTCTCATCAATACCTTATATCTTCGCACGATGGAACTCTCAAATATCTCAAAGGCGGAGAAAACTACGAAAGAATGCAGATAAATACCCAACATTATCATCTTTATGCCGTTAAACCTGTAATGGACTCAATCAATCTGTTGACAATCGATGTGGAGGAAAGTCCAGCAGATTCCACAGAAAGAATTGATAGCCTGCCAACCAAAGAATAGCTAATAATCAAACTAGAATAAAAATACATTCCTAATAATGAAAGTTTCTTATAAATGGCTTCGTGAGTACGTAGATACTACCCTCACCCCTAATGAACTTGACGATTTACTGACCTTCTCCGGCCTCGAAATCGAAGGCGTAGAAAAGGTTGAAACTATTAAAGGTGGTCTCGAGCATGTGGTTATCGCAGAGGTTGTAACCTGCGAGCCTATTCCCGAAACCCATCTGCACAAGACTACCGTCAACGTGGGCGGTTTCGAACAGCAGGAGCCCCGTCTGCTCGACATCGTATGTGGCGCTCCCAATGTGGCTGCCGGTCAAAAAGTGGTCTGTGCGACCGTGGGAACCCAGATCTGGACCTCCGAGACTGAATTCTTTGAGATTAAGAAATCAAAACTCCGTGGCCATATAAGCGAAGGTATGCTGTGTGCCGCCGACGAACTTGGCCTGGGCGCTTCGCACGACGGTATTATCGTACTTCCCGACGATGCTCCCGTAGGAATGCCCGCCAAACAATATTTTAATGTAGAAGAAGACTATACTCTCGAAGTAGCCATAACTGCCAACCGTAGCGATGCAACCTCTCATATCGGCGTGGCCCGCGATATCGTAGCCGTGCTGAATACCCGCGAGGGTAAGAATCTCAGCATTAAATGGCCCGAGGCAAAAGAAATCAAGTCTCAGAGTTCCGCTCCTGCTATCAAGGTTCGTGTAGAGAACGATCAGCTCTGTCCCCGCTATACTGGTCTTACCATCCGTGGCGTCCAGGTAGGAGAGAGCCCCGAATGGCTTAAGAACAGACTTCGTGCCGTTGGCATCCGTCCCATCAATAATATTGTCGACGTCAGCAACTATATCCTGATGGAGGTCGGTCAGCCTATGCATACCTTCGATGCTGACCAGATTACCGGAGGCGAGGTTGTAGTAAAGACCTGTGCTGAAGGAACCAAGTTTGTTACCCTCGATGGTGTAGAGCGTACCCTTTCCGAGCGCGACCTTATGATCTGCAATACCGAAGAACCTATGTGTATTGCAGGCGTATTCGGCGGCCAGAAGAGTGGCGTTACTATGGATACCAAGAATGTATTCCTGGAGAGTGCATACTTTAATCCCGTAAGCATCCGCAAGACTTCCAAGCGTCATACCATCCATACCGATGCATCGTTCCGTTACGAGCGCGGTTGCGATCCTAATATTACCGAATGGGCTATCCGTCGTGCAGCAACCCTGATTCAGGAACTTGCCGGTGGCGAGATTTGTGGCGAAATCATAGATATCTATCCCAAGCCTATCGAACGCGCCGAAGTCAACATCCAGTTCCGTCGCGTGTTCGACCTTATCGGAAAAGAAATTCCTGTTGATGCTGTCCGTACCGCTCTCCGTTCGCTCGATATCGAGATAGTAGAAGAAACCCCAGAGGGCATGAATCTGCGTATCCCTACCTGTAAGGTAGATGTATATCGCGAATGCGACGTGGTCGAGGAGATTATGCGTATCTACGGATATAACAATATTACTTTCGACGAGCGTCTGTCCAGTTGTCTTTCTTATGGAGTAAAACCCAATCCCCGCAAGGTTCAGAATATCGCATCCGATTATCTGACCTACAACGGATTTAGCGAGATAATGAACAACTCTCTTACCAAGGCTGCCTACTACGAAGGCAATCCTGACTTTGATGCCAACCGCTCGGTAGCCATCCTGAATCCTTTGAGCAAGGAGTTGAATGTGATGCGCCAGTCGTTGCTCTATTGTGGCCTTGAGTGTGTGGCATATAATCTCAATCACAAGATACAGGATCAGAAAATCTATGAGTTCGGTCATACCTATTACCGTAACCCCGAGGCAGATGCCAACGACGATCTTCTGAAGCGTTATACCGAAGTTCAGCATCTGGCTATCTTCATGACCGGCGCTCAGATGCCTGAGAACTGGAAAATGAAAGATGTTCATACCGACTTCTACTATCTGAAGAATCATGTAATGAATATCCTCCGTCGACTCCGCATACCTATGGGACGCCTGCAGACTGTCTCGGCTACCGAGAAATATTATGCAGAAGGTCTTGCTCTGGTTTTCAAAGACAGCAAGAAACAGCTCCTGAGCATGGGCCGAATCAGCAAGGAGACTCTCAAACGTATGGATATCAAGCAGGATGTATACTATGCCGATATTGATTGGGATCTCTTTATGAAGAGTATGCCTGAGAAGGAAGTTACCTTTGCCGAAATCTCCAAGTTCCCCGAGGTTCGTCGCGATCTGGCTCTTGTACTCGAGAAGAAAGTGACCTTCGGAGAAATAGAGAACGTGGCACGTCAGACCGAGAAGAAACTTCTCAAGGAGGTTAGCCTCTTCGATGTTTATGAAGGAAAGGGTATTGCATCCGGTATGAAGAGCTATGCTGTAAGCTTTATTCTTCAGGACAAGGACAAGACTCTTAACGACAAACAGATTGAAACTGTAATGGCTAAACTGCAGAAGAATCTCGAAACCCAGCTCGGCGCCAAGATACGCAGTTAATAAATATAAATATACATTATTAATGAAGGACTATCTGTAGTCAAACCGATGGAAAAATACGATATCAAAATACTTTTAGCCTTGAAAGAATGCATTCGAGGAAGCAAGGACTTCTTCAAATGGCTTCTGGATAACGGCTATCCCGAGTTGGCCGCCTTCTCCAATGCGGTAAGGGGCGATCGCTCGGCTCAGGATTTTTTGGGTCGTATAGGAAAGGGATGGCTTTCGATATTGAGTGAGGCTATTGACGGAGACGAAAAAGCACGAGTGTGGATTGGCCGTAACTGTCATATAGTAAACCTGATGTTCGCTATGGCTTGCAGAGAAGATGCTCGCGCCTTAGAATGGCTTCAGAAAAATAATCTCAAGATATTTATTCTGTTAGCCCAAGAGGTTAAGATTGTTCTCGATACCCAGGCTACCGAAAATGCAGGTCCTTATGTACTTCATTTCTAATAGAAACAAATTGATAATTCAACTTTAACCTAATAATATTCCTTTAACCTGTTAATCAATGGAAGACAACAGACATCGCCGTGAAGGCGACAACCATTATGGCAACCGAGAAGGCCGCCGTCCTCGTACCAATCATTCCAATCAGGGACGAACCTATTTCAATAATGAAGACAGTCACGATCGTCCACGCCGCAGTTTCAGCAGCCAAGAAGGCGATCGCCCCAGACGCTCATTCAATCGTGAGGATGGAGATCGTCCCCGCCGTTCTTTCAATCGCGAAGATGGAGACCGCCCCCGTCGCAATTTCCATTCCAACGAAGAGGGTGAAGGCCGTTCAAGGAAGTCTTTCAACTCTCGTCCTGGCGCAAAACGCTTTGGCGGACGTCCCGCTCCCAGAGGCAAGAAACCTTCTCAGCCTGCTTTCTTCAAAGGACAGCTGGCTCCTGCAGAAGAACAGGAACTCGCTCCCAAGAAGCCTACCTATGCATCCAAGGGACTTGTCAGACTAAATAAATATATTGCTAATGCAGGTGTTTGCTCGCGTCGTGATGCCGACAGGCTGATTGAGGCTGGTAGCGTAACCGTTAATGGCAAAGTGGTTACCCAGATGGGCTACCTGGTAAAGGAAGGCGATGTGGTAAATTATGGCGGAGCTGTATTGCGTAGCGAAGCCAAACGCTATTTCCTTCTCAATAAACCCAAGGGTTATATCACAACCCTCGACGACCCTCAGGAACGTCAGACTGTTATGGAACTTGTGGCTTCTGCATGCAAAGAACGAATCTATCCCGTTGGACGTCTCGACCGCAATACTACCGGTCTGTTGCTCTTTACCAACGACGGTGAACTGGCAAAGAAACTTACCCATCCATCAACTGGCGTGTACAAAGTATATCGCGTAGAACTCGATCATGCAGTAACACATGATGATATGCAGAAGATGCTGGAAGGTATAGAACTTGAAGATGGTATGATTAAGGTCGATGATGTGGCTTATGATATTAATCCCGCCGACCATCATGGTATCGATAAGCGTATTGTCGGAGTTCAGCTTCATAGCGGTAAGAACCGTATCGTTCGCCGTATCTTCGAAAGTATGGGCTACACAGTTCATAAACTCGATCGTACGGTATTTGCAGGATTGACCAAGAAGGACTTACCCCGTGGCCGCTATCGTGAGCTTACCGATAAAGAGCTTAATTTCCTTAAGATGATCTAAACGTCAATCAATCGAGAAACGGATCAAAGGTCCGTTTCTCAGATTGATTCAATAGTTGTTGTTTATGCAGATAGACTATAACGTATCGCTCAAAAATTTCAATACCTTCGGCATAGACGTCAAAGCCGACAAGGTGATAACTGTTACTTCTGAGAATGATATCAAGGAACTTATCCAGGGCAGAATGATTGCTCATGGTCAGTATCTGGTATTAGGAGGCGGAAGTAATATGGTCTTTACATCCGATTTTCATGGAGTGGTGCTTCGAATGGCCAACAAGGGCATAAAGACTATCTCTGTTAATGGTAATGAGGTAATGGTAGAGGCTCAGGCTGGAGAGGTGTGGAGCGATTTTGTATGGCATTGCATTAATAAAGACTATTGTGGAGTCGAAAATCTGGCAGGTATTCCGGGTACCGTTGGCGCTTCTCCAGTACAGAATGTAGGCGCATACGGAGTAGAAGCTAAGGATATTATACACCTGGTCAGAGCGTACGACATCAAGACCGGAGAATTGAAGGTATTCAACAATACAGACTGCCGTTTTGGATATCGTAATTCGGTATTCAAGCAAACATTGAAGGACAGATATATTGTTGCTTCGGTAATCTTTAAGTTGAGCATAGATGCTCAACCCAATCTCGAATATCGTGCTTTGGCTAATGCTGTCGGAATGAAAGGCTATCGCAATCCTACTCCCCGACAGGTCGCAGAGACTGTAGAAGAAGTTAGAGACAGCAAACTCCCCAATCCCAATCAGATTGGAAGTGCCGGCAGTTTCTTTAAGAATCCTGTTGTTACGATTAGCGTTCGAGACACTTTGCTTCGCCGCTATCCTAATCTTGTGAGTTATGAATATGATGACTCTCATTATAAACTGGCTGCAGGCTGGCTTATTGAACAGAGTGGTTGGAAAGGAAAAAGTTTGGGTAAAGCCGGGGTATACGAAAAACAGGCTCTGGTATTGGTAAATAGAGGCGGTTGTACCGGCCGGGAAGTATACACTCTTGCAAAAGCCATTATGGCTGATGTAGAAGATAAATTCGGGGTCAGACTTGAGCCTGAAGCAATTATAATATAATTATTGACATTACTACAAAATCTATATTAATGGATACAAAACCTTTTTGGACTTGGTTTCAGGATAATAATGAGCGTCTTACGATGCTTAATGACCTTGAGAATAAGGAACAGACCCAATTGTTGGGAGAATTGCAGGAACAGCTTGATGATTTCTGTCCTGGTCTCACCTATGAAATGAGCGAGCCTACTCCACAGGGACGCACGCTTACCTTCTCGGCAGAAGGAGATATGGATTTGTTCGAGGCTGTAGTAGCTCTTACGGACGAGGCTCCCGATATTGACTGGTGGGAGTTTGTTGCCTTTAAACAGCCCAACGGAAAGAATGTAAAGGTAACCTTCGACAAATATCATTTTGCCAGTAAGGATATGTATTTTCAGCAACTCGAGAGCGAAGAAGAACCAGACATCCTGGGCTTGCGTATCGCTTTGCCTGATCCTGTAAAAGATGACGATGATCAGTTGGTTGGAGTATATGTGACCATCGAGGCGATGATTGGAGAGTTCGATTGTGCTACTCTTATAGGTTATCTTGATACATGTCCTTTGCCTAAAGAACCCTTTAAGGAAGGATTCCGTCCTATGGATGACCTGCCTGAGTTTATTGAATGGTTCAAGGCTAAGCGAGATAGAGAACATTAGGAATCCTTTTATTGGACAGAATCAACTCAACATCTGAACATGCTTTCTTTATGATGACAGGTGTCGGTTTGAGGAGAAACTGATTCATAAAACGGAAATAATTTTTTCTATTCAAGATTTTTTTGTTATCTTCGCATCGTATTACGCTTGTTCGTAATAAGCCTTAGTGCGTATATAAAAAATTAAGTATTATAATAATATAGGTAGACAATTGCGCGAGAGCGCTCTGCTTAATAGATAAAAATTTCTACAAATTATGACCAAAGTAGATGTTTTGTTAGGTTTGCAATGGGGTGACGAAGGCAAAGGAAAGATTGTTGACGTTCTTACTCCCAAATACGATGTTATCGCCCGTTTCCAGGGTGGTCCTAACGCAGGCCACACTCTTGAGTTTAATGGTATGAAGCACGTTCTTCATATCATCCCTTCAGGAATCTTCCACCAGGATAAGATTAATGTGATTGGTAATGGCGTTATCGTAGAACCTTGCATCTTCCGTCAGGAGATAGAACAGCTTAAGGAAAAAGGCGCGCAGCCTGAAAAGAACCTTTATATCTCCAAGAAGGCTCATCTTATTCTCCCCAGTCATCGTATGTTAGATGCTGCAAATGAACAGGCAAAGGGTAATCGCAAGATCGGTTCAACCCTCAAAGGTATCGGACCTACCTATACCGATAAGATTGCTCGTTCTGGTCTTCGTATTGGTGACATTTTGGCATCTGATTTCCGCGAGCGTTATGAAATACTCAAGAACCAGCATCTTCAGACCGCTCACACTCTTAATTTCGACCTCACTAATTTCCGTCTTGATGGTCTTACCCTTGATGAATACGAGACTCGCTGGATGGAGGCTCTTGAGACTCTCAAGAACTTCAAACTTATAAATAGCGAATACTTCATCAACCATTGTCTGGAGGAAGGCAAGAAAGTGTTGGCTGAGGGAGCTCAGGCCGCTATGCTTGATGTTGACTTCGGAACCTATCCTTTCGTTACCTCATCCAACTGTATAGCTGCAGGTGTATGTTCTGGTTTGGGAATCGCTCCCTCGAAAGTAGGCCGTATCTATGGTATTGCCAAAGCTTATTGTACCCGCGTTGGAGCAGGTCCTTTCCCCACCGAACTTTTTGATGAGACAGGTAAGGAACTGTGCGACAAAGGTCACGAGTATGGCTCTACAACAGGCCGTCCTCGCCGTTGCGGTTGGATTGATATGCCAGCTCTCCGTTATGCTTGTATGCTTGATGGTGTTACCGACCTCGTAATTACCAAACCCGATGTAATGAACGAGTTTGATGAGGTTAAGATGTGTACGGCATACGAGATTGATGGCGAAATTACCGACGAACTCCCATTTGAGTACAATACCCTTGAAATTCATCCTCAGTTCCGCACATTCCCTGGCTGGAAACAAAGCATCGCAGGTTGCAAGAGCTTTGAGGAACTACCTCAGGAAATGAAAGACTATCTTGCTGTTGTTGAGCAGCAGGCAGGTGTGCACATCAGCGCTGTTAGTACTAGTCCCGATCGCAAGGACGTATTGTTTAGAGACTAATATCCTGGCTGTTCAATAAAAGGTGCTTTTTCGTTTTGCAAGTTTATTTACGATTCAGGCACTAATAATAGAGAAACAAACAATTGTTGAATCAAAATTGATAGAGAAATGAAAAGACTTCTTCTTGTAGCCCTGCTATCGATTCCCTTCCTGCTCAATGCGCAGACAAAGATTAAGGAGACCGATGTGCCTCGTTCAGTTCTTCTTACCCTTGAGAAGACTTATGAGTCCTACAAAGTGAAGACCTGGTTCCAGGCTCCTGGCCAGTATATAGCAGACTTTGTTACCGATGGTCAGCATGGTCGCTGCTATTTCACAGCATCAGGAGAGTGGCAATATAGCTCCTTCCCAGCACAATTGAACGAGTGTCCTACGCTTATGAATACTTATTTCGTAAATAATTATCCCGGATACCGTATCAAAAGTACTGAGTATATCGAGGAAATGAGCGGCGATAACTACTATCGTATGGTTATTGTGAAGAAAGGTGTAGGCTCTAACGACTGCGAGCTTATCTTTGATACCCGCGGAAAACTTCAAAAGAGCACCGCTCCTGATCCTGAGGTTGTAAAACGCGATTATTATGCACACTCAAATCCCGATGACGTTACAGTTACAAAAGAGGAAGCTGATGATAAGAGCCGTGCGCATCGTGCCAGCAAAAAGCGTGAGAAGGGTGTAGAAGATGTACCTGAAGAGGAACGTCCTGAACCCAGTAATGCTATCAAGGCAAATTTCAATAAACGTTATCCTGCTTCCCGCCTTAGTGAAGGTCCTGATTGGTATGAACGTAGTGGTGACGAGTTTGTAGCTTACTATCGTAACAATCAGAAAAATGACTTTGAGGCTGTTTATAGTGCAGAAACCGAAACTCTCATCAAGACCGGAAAAGTTCTTACCGAAGACCGCTATAAGACCGCTATTAAGAAATACCTTAATGAGAAATTCAAAGGCGAGAAATATAAGATTGAGAAAATGGTTACCTACGAGTTTGATTCCAAATATCGTGGATCAGACGGCAAGAAGCCCAAGGGTTATACCTATGTCGTAGTAAGCCAGAAACTGAAGGGTGGAGCAAAGAAATTTACCCGTATGGAGTTCGACAACAACAACAACTTTACCGGACTTTTGGCTTCTCCCCTCGATCCTCGCGACATCCAATAATTGACCCTAGGAAAGTCGGCAAGTATAGAGCGGTTGCAGTTTCTGCGGCCGCTTGTTATGTCAATAGTTATTCTTCTAAGAAAAAAGAAAATAATACTATAGATACATTAATAAATGTCATTTTTTCTTTTAGATAATTAATATTACCACAGAATGGCAGATAATATACAACATTGGACAGAACCAAGATGGGTTGCTCTTTATACCAATCCTCGAGCAGAGAAGAAAGTTGCTGAGGCTTTCTCCAAGATGGGTATAGAGAACTATCTTCCCCTGCAACGGAGACTCCATAAATGGAGTGACCGTTCAAAATGGGTTGAGGTCCCCTTGTTCCCGTCCTATATATTTGTCAAAATCGTGTCTAATCAAGTGGTCGCAACCCGAAATGTTAATGGGGTGGTTTGTATGGTGACCTTCGGTCCTACAAGAACTATAGCCTTTACTCCAGACAAGGAGATAGAAACGCTCCGTATTATCTTGAAGGAAGAGATGGATCTTGTAGTACACGATCTTGCGCAATTGCGCAAAGGCGTAAAGGCAAAAGTGTTGGACGGACCGCTAAAAGGCAAAGAAGGAATAATTGTAGGAGATGTAAAAAATGGCGAGTTTGTTGTGAAGGTAGAGGCTTTGAGTGCTGCTGTATCGGTTAATGTACCTGTAGATATGTTGCAATTCGTGGAAGAGGAAGACTCCAAGCCTAAAGGTATTTGGAATAAGAAATAGAATCTGTTGAATTGAAGAGAGAAATAAAGTATGAATATTATTATTGCGGGTGACGGAGAAGTGGGATTTTATTTAGCCCAATCGCTTACCAATCTTGATTATAATATAACTGTTGTTGATCCTCATTCCGAATTGTTGGATCGACTAAAACAGAATACCGACCTTCTTACTATTACGGGTAATTCTACTTCGCCCGAGGTTCTGGAGAAGGCAGATGTTAAAGATTGTGATCTGTTTCTTTCGGTTCTTCACGATGAAAGTATCAATCTGATAACTTGCATGGTTGCAAAAAGGTTGAAGGCCAAGAAGACCGTCGCTCGAATCAGTAATGCAGAACTCCTTACAAGCAAGAATCGCGAGATGTTTCGCGATCTTGGAGTAGACGAATTGGTATGTCCCGAACGTATTGCTGCAAAAGAGATAACCAATTTGTTGAATAATAGTATGGCAACAGAGTTCTTCGATTTCTCTGGAGGATTGTTGACCATGTGTCTTATCCGTTTGGAAGAAGGGTCTCCTATAGTAGGTCGAAGCGTGCGTGAATTACTTCAGATATACGCATCCCTTCAAGTACGCATTGTAGCTGTACTCCGAAACTCTCAAACCATCATACCTCATGCTGATTTTGTATTTAAGGAGGGAGATCTTACCTATATCATCAGCAAACCCAATCAGATGGAGTCTGTAAAGAAACTGGTTGGAAAGACCGATGTCAATATCCATAACGTTATGATTGCGGGAGGAAGTCGAATAGGACGTTATGCTGCAACGACTCTTGAAGACCGCATGAACGTCAAACTGATAGACTCGGATCGTAGTCGATGTGAGGAGTTGAGTTCTATTGTCAAGAAAGGGTTAATACTTCATGGTGATGTGACAGATATAGAATTCCTCGAGGAAGAGGGATTATCAGATTGCGATGCATTTATTTCTGTTACAGATTCCTCCGAGACGAATGTGTTATCTTGTCTGCATGCTCGCCGTTATGGAGTAAAACGTACTATTGCTCTGGTTGAAAATACCGGCTTTATTAATATCTCTCAAGATATAGGAATCGATACAATTATCAATAAGAAACTTATTACGGCATCTTACATTGTTCGATTTATTGTCAAAGGTAGTGCAGTAAGTAGTAAGTGGTTGAGTGGAACAAATGCCGAGCTTATAGAATTTATAGTTTCCAGTCATTCGCCAGCTACCCGTAAACCTATCCGCGAACTTAACATCCCGATGGGCGCTACAATAGGAGGAATTATCCGTGGAAGAGAAACGCTTCTTCCCACTCGCGATACACAACTTCAGGAGATGGATAAAGTTGTTGTTTTTACAATGCCTAAGGTAATGAGTCAGGTGGCTAAATTGTTTCACTAGGATATCGGCAATTAATATTGGCAACAGTTAATAACATAAACATTCGTTTCGTAGAGAATAATCTGCGTCATATTCGAAGGTTCAACTTTCGGCTTGTTGCCCGTTTGCTAGGACTGATGCTCATTATTATGGGGTTGTCGATGGCATTTCCTATTTTGGTATCTATCCTTTATCAGGATGGTTCACAATACGATTTGACTATCTCCGCTCTGTTAATCTTGATGGTCGGACTATTGATGAGGAATTTTATCGGCCGTAATTGTAACTATGAACTTCATGAGAAGGAGAGTTTCTGGATAACATCTGTGGTTTGGATTTTCGTTCCCTTAATGGGGGCTTTGCCATTTCTTTTTACTGGCTCTCTTTCAACTTTTACAGATGCCTGCTTTGAAAGTTTTTCAGGCTTTACTACCACGGGTTCTTCTGTCTTATCTGATCTTGAAAGAGTTCCTAAAGGTCTACTTCTATGGCGAGGAATGACTCAATGGATTGGAGGATTAGGATTGATACTCTTTTTGATTGCCCTTTTCCGCAAACTAAGTGTAGGCTCTACGCAACTATATGATGCCGAGTTTTCTGGTACCGTTCAACGTAAACTCCATCCACGAATTTCTACAAGCGTCCAATTAATGTGGATGATTTATGTGGGAATGACATTGTTGTTGTGGGGGCTATTAATGATGAGTGGAATAGATTTCTTTGATTCTGTATGTACAACTCTTGCTACCGTATCAACTGGAGGGTTCATGGTACACGACAACGGAGTATCCTCGTTTCCACAATCTGCTTTGGTATGTCTGACTTTATTTATGTTTCTTTCGGGCGTGAATATTGCGATAATTTATCGCCTGGTTGCAGGTAAACCGAAGGAAATGTGGCACAACGAAGAATTTAGAGTATACCTTGTTGTCTTTTTTATTGCGGTAGTAAGTCTTTCTGTCGCATTTTATGTTCAAGAGAATGGTCTGCTTGCGTCAATAAATTATGCATTCTTCCATGTGGCTTCAACAATCTCGACATGTGGACTCAGCATACCTTCTCCCAATAATTGGCCACGAATTGCTTCAGCAATTACATTTGTCCTTATTATTATTGGAGCCTCGGCAGGTAGCACAGGAGGGGCTCTCAAGATAAAGCGAGTGATGATATTAGTTAAGTATGTAAGAAACTACTTTACACGAATGCTTCATCCTCATGCCGTTTTTAGCGTTACTATCGACGATACTAGAATCTCTGACGATTACATTAATAAGATTTTTGGTTTCGTGTTTATGTATGTGATGTTCATTGTTGGAGGAGGATTTGTTCTTACTATTTGTGGCTTGGATATTCCTACAGCAGTTTGCGTGTCGGCTGCTAATATTGCCAATCTTGGTCCCTCTCCTCTAATTGATGTACTTGGAGCAAATTTCGACTATGTAACCCTTGTTCCTCTTGCCAAATGGACGCTTATTGTTCTAATGTTGGTCGGACGTATTGAAATATTTGCCATTATTGCTCTATTCTCACCTGCTTATTGGCGAAGCTAACCTATAGTTAAGAAATGAAAACAAACAATATCCAAGCACTCTTTCGCCCATTGGGGGCTCCTCTTATCGGAGAGGGGGCTATGATGTTGTTGTGTTTGATACCCTCGTTACATTTTAATGATGGTACATGGAAACCAATTCTCTATTCTGGATTAATAACCGCATTAATAGGTGTTCTAATTCTTGTCTCGTTTCCTAAGAATAGGGGCGAACGTATTGACAGGCGAATACCCTATCTGATTGTAGCTCTCATCTGGTTCTCCTTGCCTTTATTTGGTATTCTGCCATTTCTTACAACAGGTTGTTTGAGAGGGTTTGATGATGCTTTTTTTGAATCAACCTCAGGTATTGCTTCTACAGGCGCCACTATCTTCTCCGATGTAGAACATCTCCCATCTTCAGTTCTGTTGTGGAGGAGTATTTCCCAATGGTTTGGAGGATTTGGTATTGTTCTCATGGTATTAGCTATCGTTCCTTCGTTGGGAATCAATAAGTATAGTCTCTATACAGCCGAGGCGTCAGGGGCAGATAATACGGGTGGACAGCAGATAAAAGTGAGTACGACTATCCGTCATACCTTAACCGTATATATCGGACTTACTTTGTCTTTTATCATAGCCTTGCGAGCGACGGGAATGCATATCTGGGATGCGGTAAATCTTGTCTTTACCAATATCTCCTCGGGAGGTTTTTCTATCTATAACGACAGTCTTCAGTCGATTACTCATACCCAACAATACATTCTTGCGGGTACAATGTTCTGTAGCGGTATTAATTTTACTATCATTTATTCGTTAATGACCTTCAAACCCCGTCAGGTCCGTCATAAACTTGACCAGTTCTCTTTTTATATTGGGTTAACAATAGTTGCATCATTATTGGTCTCTATGGCGATGGTTTGGCGGATGGGTTATTCCTGGGCTGATGCCTTACGTTGTGGTTCTGTTCAGACTATTAGCGTAATAACAACCTCAGGTTCTCTTATTGGCGATACCTCGTTGTGGTGGACGCCTATTCTTTTCTTCTTTGTCATACTCTCTCTTTGTGGCGCTATGGCTGGTTCAACATCTGGCGGACTCAAGGTAATGCGAGTATTAATACTCTTCCGAAACGTAAGAAATATCCTTAATAACAGACTTCATCCTCATGCTGTCAATCCCGTTCGCCTGAATGGAAGCCCTGTATCCCGAAGAATGATCAACAACGTAATGGTTATCTTCTTTGTATTTCTTTTCGTGATTATCATAGGCGTTCTTTTGTTGATGATTTGTGGCATCAATTCGACCGAGGCCATGGGCGCTTGTATTGCCTGTATTACCGGCTATGGCCCAGGTTTAGGCGCCAGCGGAGGATTTGGTTGCTATGAAAATTTCACGTTCTCAGCCAAACTGGTCGCCTCCGTCTTGATGATTCTTGGTCGACTCGAGTGTCTGACTCTTTTGGTAGTCCTTTCTCCCCGATTCTGGAAGAAATAGCTCTGTCTATATTTGAACACCAAAGTCCGAATAAGGGCCATAGTCCATGCCGTCTACAAGCACACGTCCTTTTGTAGAGCGACCCAAGAAGCAACAATTGATACCGGCCTCGTCAAGTTTCAACAGAAAGAAGTCGTCGTTCTTCTCCTCCAAAGATACCAGGAAACGCCCGGACTCTTCTCCAAAGAGAAATGCATCGAGCCGTATCTCTCTGCAAGTCAATATGTCGAATCCTAATCCCATAGGGCTGGATGCTTTGAGAAGCGAGTTGAAAATGCCCCCCCTTTCGATTGCATCAACAGTCTTTAGAATACCATTCTCTTTTAGCGCATCGAGAATCATTCTAGTGTATTCGTTATCAGATTCGACAGAACCCATAGATATTGGCTGGTCTACAATATGGAGGCATTTCCGTCCGTATTCCGAGTCAATAAATTCCGTGCTGACGTTTCCTACCATATAGATACCCAGGCCCGTTTCTGTAAACGTGGTATTCGGGTCGGATTGAAGTTTGTCCTTGCTGGGCGGAAACAGCTGATGGGCAATATAAAGACAGTCTTTAACCTTGGGCTCCCGTATGTTTTTATGTGTCTCACCCTCACCATTGTAGAGGTATTCGTTCTTTACGGCTGCGTGGAATTGTCCTTTCAGCCAGCTCAGAAGGCCTTGCTGCCGACCATTACTCTCCCACATAGCCAATAGCGTACTTACTTCGTCAATGGTAGGCAAATGACCTACTACGCCTGTAAGCTCTTCATAAACAGGACGGCTAATGCCCATCGTTTCTAGTACCTCTTCCGAAATAGCCTCTTCCATGCGTATATCTTTTTTATGGTTGTTTGGTCTCGTCTATCGCAGCCTCTACAAAATCTCCGTGTTCCTTGAAGTATTCTATCAACTCGTTGTAAAAGCGATGTTTACTGAGCGTCTCGGCATTCCCTAATACGATTAGTTTCATGCGGGCACGTGTAAGCGCTACATTCATTCTCCTCAGGTCGCGCAAGAATCCAATTGTACCCTTGTCGTTGTCGCGTACCATGCTGATAATGATCACGTCGCGTTCCTGGCCCTGAAAGCCATCCACGCTATTCACGCTCACTTGCCGGCGCAGACCCCGATAGAATTTCTGCATCTTCAGCAACTTCCTTAACAGACGTACCTGAGCTTTATAGGGAGAAATGATTCCAAAATCAACCCTCTCGTTCTGCAGACGTTCAAGACCAATCATATCTACATAGTCGCGCAGGGTGTGAATCAGCAGTTTAGCCTCCGACGCGTTCAGTTTACTCGAAGTACGTTGGCTCTCTTTTTCTCCAAACTGGCAGGCCGACGTGTCAATCCACATCAGGGGAGTATCGAGGGGAGAAATCTGTCGTTCAGCTACCTCAGGAGCAGCCTTGAGAGCCCCTCCATAGAACCATCTGGATGAGAATCCCATAATGTCGCGATGCATTCTGTATTGTACCGTCAAAAGATTGACACATTGGGGTTTGCGTTGTACAATCTGTTGCATCAAAGTTCTTTCCAGGCCGCCTCTTGCCGCCTCGGGACATTTGATGGTAGGCGGGAGTTGCTGATGGTCTCCACTCAAAACCACTCGGTCTGCCTTGAGAATAGCGCTCCAGCATGCCGGCTCTAACGCCTGGGCAGCCTCGTCTATGAAGAGGGTAGAGAAATGCCGATGCTCAAGCACATGGTAGGCGCTTCCGATAAGAGTGCAGCTTACCACACGGGCCTGCTCGAAAAGGTCGGCGTTAATCTTGATTTCCAGTTCGGTTGCACGCTGGCGCATTTTGTGGATACGGCTGTCGTCATTGCTTTTTCCACGCTCCCTAAGAGCCTTTCGGATGCTCCAGAGCTCGCTATAGTCGGGGTGGTCGGCATAACGTCGTTCGTAGCTGCAATCGAGCATCTCGTCGCTCATTCTCAAAGGATTTCCGACTCTCAACACGTGTATTCCCCTTCGCATAAGCTGTTCGCTAATCCAATCCACGGCCGCGTTACTGGGCGCACATACAAGTACTTGAGTCTCTCTCTGTAGCGTCTCGATGATGGCCTCAACCAGGGTTGTAGTCTTTCCTGTTCCGGGAGGGCCGTGTACGATGGCTACCTCCATGGCTTCTACCACCTTTTGTATGGCGTCGTTCTGGCTGGGGTTCAGCCAGGGGAATGACAGTCGGGGGAGCGAACGGAACGATGGTTGTATAGACCCGATTAGAGTGTCTCTCAGATGAACAAACTTCTCATTTTCGCTCCGAATAGCCTGATGAAGAGCCTCTTCCATCACGCGGAAGGATGTGCTGTCGATACACAGTTGAATGCCTAGCAGATGGTTGGAGGCAAGAGAGCGGATACTCTGCATGGCCTGCTTGTTGGGAACAGCCACCTGCATAACGCCTTCGCTTATCTTTTCTACATAACATTGATGCTGAATGGGATGCTTTGAGTTCTCGCCCTCAAGATAAAAGAACTCGGCAGGTCGTCCCGGCTCAAAATCAAGGTCTGTCTCATCGGGGGAGAGTTCGAAGGATACCGTAACAACGAGTTGGTTGAGAGCGTTATACTCCGAACCATGCAAAGCCACAGGATAGCGGCAATTGCTTTCCTGCAGTCTGCCGCTAAGGTTGCCCTGCAAGGATTGCTCATAGGCAGTTCGTTCATATTCAAACTCCTTCCTTATCAGTTCAACCTGACGTTGCAGATGGGCTATGGGAGACATCTCTTTCATATTTTTAATAACGCAAATCGGACTTTAATATTGTATTAAAACTGGTCTTTGATATTCCCCAAAATTCAATTACGGATCGTAAGCGTGTTGAGAGCGTCTAGCGTGCATATAGAGTCCATATAGCCTCCACATAAAGTCCACTTAGCGTCCACATAGCGTCGACCGGAAGGGTTTTTCGTGCTGTCTATGTGGAGAGAATAAGGAGAGAATGTGGAGAGAAAGAGGATTCACAGGTCCTTTTATGCGTGCTCTCTCATAAAGGAGGAGTAATAGAATTTTCTCTCAATTTTGAATAGAAGGACAGGCACTCTTACCTTCTTTTTTGATTATGGTCTTTTGAGACAAGCGACGGACAACCCTTTGGGATGTCCGTCTTGTTCTTTATGTTTGAAGGACTTATATCAGACCCTGTTCTTTGCAAAATTCCATGAGCGAGGCCGAAATGGCTTCGTTGTCTTTCTTGGGGTAGCGCTTCTGGGTAAAGAGTTCGGCCAGATTGCGGCATTCGTTCAGTTTGACCATTTCCTGGTTGAAAGGGAATTCCTCTCTTACCTGATGTATGCGGTCTATGTCCTCGTCGGTATAGTCGTGGTAGGTCTCATAGTGAACCATGCCGTCGAGGGGAAGTCTTTCGCTCAGTTGCTGGTCGTCAGCTGGATATCCGAGACAGAGAGTGATAACGGGCACAACGCCTTTAGGCATCTTCAATAGCTCGGCAATCTTGCGGGCGTTGTACATTACGGTTCCCAGATAGCAGAATCCGAGACCTTCGCTTTCGGCTGCCACGCAGATGTTCTGGGCGCAGATGGTTGCATCTACGGTACTACTCATCAGCCAGAGGAAATTGTTGTAGGGTTCGTTGCAGCCACGCTGGCGTGTCCAATGGTGGTAGCGGTTAACGTCGGCGCAGATAGTCAGATAGCACGAGCAGGTATTGCCCTGGCCATAGTGGAGGGCTGCCAGCTGTTCTTTGAGTTCGGGCTGACGGGTTACTACTACGCTGTACATCTGCATGTTGCCGGTGTTAGAACCTCTCATGCCGCATTCCAGTATGCGGTCTAGCAACTCTTGGGGAATATCCTGGGCTTTGAATTTGCGATGTGAACGATGGTCGAGAAGAAGCGAAATGGTATTGTTCATTTTCGGATACTATTAAATAGGATTTGTATTTGAATTGGGGTAGGGGACCGGAGCCTTTCCCAATATTTATTATTTATTTTATGTAACATTCTTTATTCTAAAACGTCATTTATGATAACAAATTGTGTTAAAAAATCACTTTTTTGAAAATAAATTTTGGCAGAATGAAAAATGTGTGTACTTTTGCAGTGTATTAGTTAAGTAATACACTAAATAAGTAACCGGTTTAAAGCTATAATATTCAACAAGGTAAATAATTTCAAGAACAAACAATAAACACTATAGAATTATGATAAAGATAGAAAATCTTGACTTTAGCTACAAGCATACTCCTGTTTTCAGGAATATCAATCTTGAGTTTCAGAAGGGTTCAATTTATGGCCTCTTGGGTGAGAATGGGGTAGGCAAGACCACCATGCTTAAAATTATAAGCGGTCTGCTCCGTCCCACCTCCGGCATTTGTCGTGTAGACAACCTTCTCAGCCAGGACCGTCAGCCCATGTTTCTTGAGAACATATTCTTCCTCCCCGATGAGGTTCATTCTCCCGCCAACAGTACCCCGGAGAAGTTTATCAACGATTTCGCTCCTTTCTATCCCAAATACAATCCCGAGGTATTTCGCGACCTGATGAAGGAACTGGAGGTAGACCCCACCTGGAAATTCAAGGAGATGAGCTTCGGCCAGCAGAAGAAGAGTCTCATAGCTTGCGCCCTCAGCCTCGGAACGGACTATGTCCTGCTCGACGAACCTACCAACGGGTTGGATATTCCCTCAAAGGCCGACTTCAGAAAGCTTCTTTCTAAAAGATCCAACGAGGAGACTACCATCATTATTTCAACCCATCAGGTCAAGGATGTGGAGAATCTGATCGACCCCATCATCATCCTTTCCAACGACGACGTGCTGCTGAATGCTTCTATCCAGGAGATTACCTCAAAACTATTTTTTGAATATGGTGGCCAGAAACGCGAAGATGCCCTCTATAGCGAGATGCTTCCCGGAGGTTTCCTCAATGTGTTGCCCAATATTAATCACGAAGATAGCGCCGTAAATATAGAGGCTCTCTTCAACGCCGTCCTTCGCAACAAACAGACTGTTAAAGATATCTTCAACCGCTAAATTACCGAATTGATTATGAAAAAGATAATATTGTCATTAGCTGTTCTCGTAAGCGTGATGTCTGCATCATGTCTGCGTCATGATATCAAGGAAGCCATGAAGAATGCTTACGAAAACAATACCGGCTCCCCATTTTGGGATAACGTGTTGTTCAACGTTGATAAACAGGACAATGTGACCGATACGCTTAATCTTGACCGTTACGACTTTTCGGAGGTCGAGATAGTGGGAAATGCAAGCGTGGTATTCTCCGAGAGCGTAGACCGAGTGTTGGTAAACCGGGCAATTGTTTCTGTTCAATACAAACTGTTTTTTGATCCCAGTAACAAGAATCGACTTGTGATCCAGGATAATACAAATCACAATGCAATAATCTTTATTCCAGCCAACAACAATCTTGAAGTAATAGATCTTCGCGATAATGCGGATTGTGTAGTCCAGGTTGAACGCAAGGACAGCCGACCTCTCAAGATATTTATGTCCGGAAACTCTGATTTACAGGCTCATATAAATGCCCCCAATGTCAGTATTGATGCTGCGGACGAAAGCGTAATTAGCCTCGCAGGCCATGTGGATAAGATGAGTCTGAAGATGGACAATAATGCAGGGATGGATGCTTCCGGACTGAATGTGACGGATCTTGCCGTAGAACTCTCCGATATGTCTGAAGCCGTGGTAAGCTGCAATAAGATATCGGGCAGCCTCAAGGACAGAACCGACCTCACTACCTATGGCCAGAGTATTGACGGCAGCCAGCTCAAAGTCAGCAAAGAGTCTGAGTGGAGCCATAAAACTTATATAGAATACGAGGAATAGCATGCCTCTGAACAACAGACAAAAAACATATTATTAATCCCAATACTATTAAGATAATGAACCAGACTTTCAATATAAATCGTTTTGGAAAGCTCCTCAAGAAGGATATCTGCTCCATTTGGCCTCTTTATGGCGTGGCCATGATAATAATCATGTCCTGTACCATGATTCCCTGGGTTTTGAGGCTCGCATTTGGCGATGTACTTTTCCAGACCATCCACCCCATGTTCCGTATTATGATGATCGGAATGGCTGTTATGCTGGTATCATGCCTCGCTCCTTCGCGACTCTATAACAACTGCAATCTTCCTAAGGAGGGAATCTATTTTGCTATGCTGCCGGCTTCCAAGCTGGAGAAATTCCTGAGTATGATTCTTACGAGCGTTTTCATCTGCCCTCTCATAGCCCTTGGATGCGGCATCATTCTCGACTATCTGCTTTATCTCATCCCCTTCGGAGGCTACGATGCTCCTCTGTTTTCGGTAGTCAGCTCGTTCCGCTCCCATCTGCATGAGTTTGACTTCAATACACTATCTGTTTTCTACTATGTGAGCAACCCTCTCCTATGGATAACAGGTTTCTGGACCAACGTAATAACTTTCTTCTTTACTACTACTATTTTCAAACGCCACAAATTCCTCTATACCATTCTCTGGCTTTTCCTCATCCATTTTGTGTTGAATAATCTGATGGGTGTTCTGATGATAGTATTTAGCATCGCTAGCGATGGTGGCTGGCTTGTCGAGATGGCTAACAGACTAGAAGAATCAGGCGATCTGAGTATTATAAGATGGCTCATCAATGGTTCGATAATCTTCAATCTGCTCTATACCTTCGGTCTCGGCTGGTGGAGTTGGGTGAGACTGAAGAAGATGAAATACTAATTCTCTATTGGTGTGGGCTTGATTCTAAGATGGCTCAAGCCCGCCCTCCGACACGAAACAGTTAGCAAAAAACTGAATATTTTTCAAGATTATGGATTTTAAGAAACAAAAGTCAATATACCACCAGATAGCTGAAACGTTGAGCGAGCGCATCCTCCACGACGAATGGAAGGAGGAAGAACGCATGCCCTCGGTTCGCGAAGTGGCTTCCGATATGGGCGTAAATCCCAATACCGTGATGCGCTCGTTCGAATACCTGCAGGAGAAGGAGATTATCTTCAACCGGCGCGGTATTGGTTACTTTGTGGCCGAAGGCGCAAAGAAACGTATTACCAAGATTCATCGCGACGAGTTCCTCAACGAAGAGTGGCCCCTTGTAGCCCAAAAGATGCAGCTGCTCGGCATTACCATAGAGGAATTGATGCAAAATGGCTGACATATACAGCCGACATACAGAAAATAAACATTTGTTGAGTTCTGATTATTGATTAGTTTAGCGCGTGTAGGAGCGGGGCTGGTCCCCGCTCTCTACCGTAAGCTATCCGATCAGAACCCCGACCTGCAAAAAACAAACAACCATGAAACGTATCTTTATTCTCATCCTCACTATCCTTGTTGAGGGATTTACAATCAGCTTTGCCCAGGCACCGGCAAACTATCAGGTCAAAGGCCAAATCAAGGATGCCAGAACGGGCGAGACTATGCCCCTGGTCAATGTCGCATTATTGCGCCCTTCCGATAGCGTCTTTATGCGTGGCGCTACCTCAGATATGACGGGCAGTTATGCCATCCGGGACGTGGCCGCCGGCCAGTATCAAGCCTGTGGCTGCTCTATTCTACCGGGAAGATGGATAACTTCAAGTTCAACTATACCCGCCCTTTGCTCATCCTGCCGCTTCCCGGCTCGCTCCCTGCAGGATCTGTCAAGATGAAGAGTCGCAACATTATGTTCGGATGCAATCTCCGCTTCGGTAAAATGGAACTTGAAAGCAAGTCGAGAGTGAACCAAAAGTAATCAAATCGAGTATCTTCGGAAGGGAAAATGTCTCATATTTTACCTCGGTAGTATTGATTAATTTTGTATGCATTATATTGTTATTCAATATTCTTTGAGAAAGGTTCCATGTACAGCTTGCCGGATTGGTAAAAAAGTAGTATTTTTGCAATCGTTAATCTAGGTTTGCCACTATGGCTCGGCCTCATAAAAATGATAAGAGAAATGATTAAAAATAGATTCTTCCGACTGTTTGTAGCGGTTTCGTTATCCGTCTTCTTGTTTGCCGCTTGCGAAAAGGACGACCCCAGCAACAATCCCAATACGGGTGTTGATACCTATGTGCCTGACGATTACGCTCAATACCTGATGGGCTCCTGGAGCGTGGTATTGGACCAGAGCTATGAACTGTATACCGAAGGCGACGACTATCAGGAGATGACCTATTGCTCCGACTGGGCCTCCGAGATTACCCTTACCTTCAAGGAAAATGGCAAACTGGGCTATTCGGCTGTAGTATATGGAGTAGAGGATTCGTGGGACGATAACTATAGCGTATCATCCGACACCCTTATGTGGGACGTAAAGCCATACGTCATATCTGTTAGCGATGAGAACCATTGTCAGATAGAATCGAAGGTAGTTACCGAGCGTACTACCCGTGGCGGCCAGACCTATACCACTTCGGCCACAAAGCATTATGATCTCATTCGCCAATAGATGGCAGCAGACAGAAACAAGATAGAGAGAGCCCCCTTTGCGAGGGCTCTCTTGTTTGCAGGAACTAGGGAAATTGTCTGTTGCCAGATAGGAGTCAGTATAGGAAGCATAATTATGGAATGGAAAGGAGAAGTATCTGCTTAGCGTCCACCTAGCGTCCACCTAGCGTCCACCTAGCGTCCACTTTACATCTGCTTTGCGTCTCTAATAGGGGGCGAAAGTGGACGCTAAGTGGACGCTATACCGACGCTACTCCGAAGTTGTCCTTTGACAAGCATTCCTTTTATGGCTCATATTTATCCCGCGCCGTTAAAACTTCAGCTCCAGTCCTAAGCTATGAACTTTTGGCAATCCCGAACTCTTGCGGTATTCCGGCATCAGGTTGTAGTATAAGCGAATCGAGTTAATTAAAGGTATAAGTAACTGGTGGTAACTGATACCGGCCTCAAGTCTAAATGGGTTTCGGTAGGAAATCTTGTTCTCTTCCCGGCTGAAAGTATGTAGTTGCTGTGGATTCGAGTAGGATGATATGAATACATAATGTTGAAAGTTGAATCCGGGAGTAAGATCAAAGCCAAATGAGAAGATATCTGGTTTGATATTCTTTTGGAAATCACGATGTCGGAATGGATTCCAGTTGAGCTTTATCGGGAAATTCAGATACGAGTTGATTTCCGTACAACGGGAAGGATTGGCTGAAGGCGCAGACATCTGCAGGAACCCATTTTCATCCACGTCAACCGAATGAAATAGGGGACTTGCCACCATATCTACTTGCAAGCCTACACTCATATCCAATTTAGGTGCCAGTCTGAATTGAGTAAAGAAGTTATACTGAAATCCGTATTCATTTCCGAACGTGCTGTAGGGACTTGATAATGGGAGATTGGTCAGGATTTTTGACCGAGCAATAAAATTGACATTCGCTAGAATCTTGTGATTCCTGTTGTTCTTCTCTTCGTTACTTACATAGATATGGCGGATAGTGTCGGCATCAACATAGAAGGCCGATTCTTTAATACGGACTACTTGAGAGCTGTCGGGGAAGGCCCGAATATCTTTATTATGACCCCCAGGGAGGCTCATATCGAGTAGCGCCATCATGGGATTCCCATAATAGACCATACCCTCGGTTCCCCGGATTCTCACGCTGATAGTGTCTCCAGCCAGAGTATCTGCCATAAGATCGCCATCGTTAATCTCAATAGACAGATTGCTCTTGCTGATCAGTTTCTTTACCACCAGTTCGGAGCCAGGATTCAGATATACTGTTCTCTCGTCCCTGCCCAAAGTAAGTTCATTGGCAAATACCGAAGCACCTAGCCCCAAGTAGATAATCTTTCCTACAAAGTTACTGTGAACCTCGACTACCTGCCCTCTAAGTTCCATGGAAGCGGCTTTCAGGGTAAGCTTGTCTGAGAGCTGGTTGTATTCGCAGATGCTTTGCAGTTCTGCTTCGGTTATGGGCTGAGTCATCTTGAGTTTCACAATAGTAGAATCATCGCTTCGGGGAACAAACCACACTTGCCATCCTTTGTTGATTTCAATGGTATTCGGGTTTCCCTCTATGTATTGCGAATAGACAACCTGGTTCTGGGCCATAGCGGCTGTAGTAGATAGCAGCAAGGCGATAAGGGATATAATAATGTGTCTCATATTGATGTTCTTAAAAAAGGTAACTCCTAAAAATTGTCTCTATGTAGTACTTGGTCTTCCTAGGATTGTTCAATTTTTAGAAGTTACCAGTCGAAGTGATTCTACAGGAAGATTATTACATTCTATGGAGGTTATCCCATTCTTCCTGAGTAAAAGAGAATGCTGTGTACACGCCGGTTGTTTCATTATAAGTAACAACAACGATATGGCCATTGGCTTTTTCCTGTTCAGCCCAGTCTTTTATCTTGTCATAGTCCTTACCGGTTGTTGAGGCCCATTTGGATCCATCTGTTGTGTGGTCAATTCTCTCAGACAAGATCCCGTTTACATCGTGAATGGCCGTATAGACTACATCTTTACCATTATCCTTTATGGTAATGATGTGGCCTTTCATACTGTTAATGATAGCGGCAAGCATAAGCTCATCGGTCTCCTGAGGTACAACCCATGTGATAGTGTGATTGTCTCCATCAACAGTATATCCGACCTCCTGAAGGATGGCATCCCAACTTGAAGGGTCTATTGTCCAGAAATCTGATTTGTCGACAGCTTGGGAAATTGATGGACCCGGATTGTCGGTTTTCCTTTTTTCACAGGATTCGATAGCCGTTGTCATAACAGCTATTGCGAGCAACGTTGAAATAAGTTTTGTTTTCATAATTGTTAATTTATTAATAGATTGGTTAAATGGGTTCTTTTATATTACGGATTCTTCTGTCCGATTGCTGGTTTTGGGTGATTCCAGATATTGAATTACTCCAGGTCTGATTGTATTAATCTACCGGCTGTCTTGAAATTGATTGCTAGCAGATAGTTGGATTCCGGCAGAGGGTTGCCAAGAAGGTCTTTTATGGGGGCTTTCTGTTTGGAACGCTCTTTCTTGTTGCTGTAAGCCACTAGAGAATTAGTCTTAATCTCTACAACATGTGGTACTTCAGTTTCATGGGGCTGTTCTGTCGCTTTCTCGTCGCAAACCGGCTCCGGCGCTTCTTCATGCCCCGAGAATTCAAATGCGGTCTCCTCGGCAGAAACCTCTGGTATCTCCTCTGGGAAAGTAGGAATCGATTTCTGTATCGCGGCCGAAGCTGTATAGATGGGCTCTTCCGGCACAATCGACTTCTTGTCGTCAGGCAACTCAACCCTCTTTGAGCCCTCCTCTGCAGCATACTCTTGGTCGGAAGGCTGCCACAATAGGACCAGCGCCACAGATGCGGCAGCTGCCACAGCCGTCCAATAGGGCCATAGTCGGCGACGCTTTTTTGCTGCAGCCATACGGTCTATCTGTTCCATCAGACGTTCCTGTCGGCGTACATTGCGACCATGAGCGGCAATAGATTCAAGCATCTGCTCCAGTTGCTGTTCGGTATTCTTATTCTTCATGGCTCATCATTTTTCTTAGGTTACTTATAGCTCTGCTGAGCGTGGTATAGAGGTTTGTTGTGCTGATGCCAAGCTCCTTGCTTATCTCTTGTGTCGTCTTGGCCTGCTCGTATTTCATTAATATTACCTTGCGTTGCATTTCCGGCATTTTCGCCACCATCCTCATTGCCTGCTGGTATCGGGCTTCTCTGTCGTCGGGCGGAGGCTCTGTCTCTATTAGCGACTGCTCGTCCAGCGGCTGTTCGGAATGCCTCTTTCGAAGAATGTCTATGCATCGTCGTTTCACAAGAAGGATGCAATATGCCTCGCTGTTGTTTGCTTTCAGCAAATCGTCCCGTTGTTTCCAGAGGTCCACCAGAGCGTCCTGTACAGCATCCTCGGCAATTGTCTCGTCGTGCAACAGGTACTCTGCCATTCGTTGCATGGAGGGCTGATGCTGGAGGATGATATGTTTGAAACGTTCGGTATTATTCATCTGTGTTTCTAGGGGTCTCTGTCGTGTAGTCGTACGAGTCGTCCGAATCTTACACTTGGGGTGATGATTTTTTTTACTCAGGAAGGGGACGGTTGTTCAATCTGTTGAAAAATAATAAATATCAACGAGGGCGACTCGCAGAAGAGTCGCCCTTGGGTATGAGTAGTCGGTCTGTTCTGACCGTATTTGGGTTGGCTATTAGAAATGGAAACCGATGCGGAGCATGAGTTCGCCAATGGAGCGGAGCTGGGTTTTGTTGCAGTCGAAGGTGGGGTCGATAAGCTGGCCAGCCTGGTTTACCTGCTCAACGGTGAGGCCGTTGATTTCGGTTCTCTTCTCGTTGTAGGTGATGCGGTGTTTGCCGAGGCCATAGTAATAGATGCCAGCGCTTACGTGGCGACCGAAGAAGCAGCCTGCGCCAATCTCCCATGCGAAGGAGTTCTTTACGTTGTAGCGGAGGGTGCTGTTGTTGACCTGCTCGCGGCTGATGAGGAAGAAGTCGGTGCCGAGACCAAATTCAGCGAAGGGCTTGAAAACATCGGTGAGCTCGTAGCGGTAGTTGATACCGAGGAAGATGGGGATGTTGAAATAGGAAGGAGTCTTTGCGTTGGCATCGGCGGTAGCGTAAGCGTCGCGGTAGGTGGATTTAATCTGGTTCCACTGGAAGTCGATGTTGGCAAAGGGAGCAACCTCGCCAAATCCTACGTCGAAGAGGTAGCTGGCACGACCGCCAAGGCCGAAGCCTGCAGTTGCGGTGGTACCGATATTGTCCTTGGTGAGGAGAGGCGCGGTAGCACTATTGTCAGCCTTACCACCAAACTGAGCGGTGGGGAGGCCGAGGTTGAGATAAACGGAACTCTCGAACTGTGCATTCGCATTTATGCCCATAGCGAGCATAACGATTGCGATGCATAACGATTTGATTGTGTTGTGCTTCATTGTCATTCGTGTTTTTAGTTTCAGACTGCAAAAATAAACTTATTTTTTGTTATACACAAATAATTTTGTATTTTTGCACTTTTAACAGAAAAGAAATAAAATAAATAACGCTTTGAAAACAAATAGACTATTCTCTTTTGCAGCCGCTATGGTGCTGCTGTTTCTGTCGGGAAAGGCCTCTGCACAGGTCGATTTCAACCCCGTAATCAACACTCTTCGTATGGAAGCTCGCGCCGATTATGAGTATTTCCATTATGACAATGTGTCCAACGACGCATACGGAATGCACGGCCGCTATTTTAACCTCCATTTTGGTGGCAATCTGGGCGACAAGTTCTCCTACTATTTCCGCCAGCGTATCCAGGCTAATCCCGGTTCGGTAAACCTTTTCGACAATACCGACTTCCTCTACCTCAACTACACTCCCAACAAGAACTGGATGTTCCGCGTGGGTAAGGATGCTTTGGCTGTGGGCGGTTTCGAATACGATGCGGCTCCTATCGACGTGCTGTTCTCAACCCACTATTGGGACAATTTCTATTGCTTCCAGATGGCTGCTTCGGCCGCTTTCAAGAGCAGCGACGGCAATCACATGATTCTTGCTCAGGTGGGCAACTCTCCTTATGTCTACACCGGTGGAGCCGGTTGGGACAGCGGTCTCTTGAGCTGCAACCTCTTTTGGAGTGGCAGCTTCGGCCATTTCAAGACCCTCTATTCGGTCAATATGTTCCAGCGCGAACGCACCTTAAACGAACCTCACTTCATGAACTACATCGCATTAGGTCATAAGTTGGTATACGACCGTTGGGATGTATATCTCGACTTGATGCATCATTCTTTCGGTACCGACGATTGGGGCAAGAACTTTGGTGTTGTAAGCTGCGCCAATTTTGCTGTAAACGACGATTGGAACCTCTTTATCAAGGGCGCTTACGAGCAGAACCGCAGCGAATATGAAGTGATGGCCTTAGGCTCTTCGCTCGATTGTCTTGTCCCCGCCCATCATTCCTATTGCCTCTATGGTGGCGGTTTCGAGTACAAGCCCTCTTTCTGCAAGGCCGTACGTATCCACGGCTATGTTGCCGCTCGCCAGGAGACCGACTATACCGCCGTGTGGGCCGCCCAGCAGGCCAGCCTCCCCGAGCCCGAGCCCACGGTTGTCAACGGCCTTCAGGTAAATCTCGGTGTCACCTGGAATATGGACTTCCTCAAGCTCATCAACAAATAGAGAATCGTCCCCAATATCAAAATCGAAACTTAATCTAATTGCTTTAAATACCCATTCTTATGTCAAACGGAATGAAATTTACAACCAAGCGCTCAATAGAAGCATTGGTCTTCCTGTCAATCTTCTTCCTCTTCTTCGGATGCCTGGCATGGAAGATGTCTCTGCCTCTTATGATGAAGACCTTTATGAATACAGCATTCGACTTGTTGCTCAACACGGTGTTCTATCTCATGGCTATATGTGTTCTCATGGGCGCAATCAGCAAGTTGTTGGTCGAATTTGGCGTAGTCCGTCTCCTCGAGAACATACTTCGCCCCCTGATGAAACCCCTGTTCAGACTGCCTGGTGTGGCTGCTCTGGGTGGTGTGATGACCTTCCTTAGCGACAACCCTGCCATTATTACTTTGTCAAAAGATAAGAACTTCAGCCACTATTTCAAGAAGTTCCAGCTCGTTTCGCTTACCAATTTCGGAACAGCCTTCGGCATGGGTCTTATCGTATTGGTAACCATGATGACCCTGGGCTTCGGACAAGGTGCTCTTGTAGGTCTTCTCGGCGCCATTATCGGCAGTATCATTTCTACCCGTCTGATGCAGAAGTTTACCCTCAAGTCCTATCCCGAACTCGATTCCCCCGTGTGTGAGGATGAGACCGGCAACGAGCAGGAAATCTCTTTCAAGAGCGAAGGCAACGCCTTCCTCCGCACCCTTAATTCCATTCTCGATGGCGGCAAGGATGGTGTCTCCATCGGACTTGCCATTATCCCCGGTGTGCTCTGCATTTCCACCATTGTAATGATGCTTACCTTTGGCCCCAGTGCCGAGGGCTATACCGGAGCAGCCTATGAGGGCGTACCCGTAATTGCCTGGCTGGCAGGAAAGATTCAGTTCGTATTCTATTGGCTCTTCGGCTTCGAAAGTCCCGAACTCATCTCGTTCCCCATCACCGCTTTGGGTGCTGTAGGTGGAGCCCTGGGTCTGCTCAACCGTTTTGTTCAGGAGAATATCATCAACAATAATGCCATTGCCGTATTTACCGCTATGGGTATGTGCTGGAGCGGATTCCTCAGCACCCATACTGCCATGCTCGACAGCATGGGCTATCGCAACCTTATCAGCAAAGCCATCGCTGCCCATACCATTGCAGGCCTTTGTGCCGGTGTGGCCGCACATTGGCTCTATTTCTTTATTACATTCCTCTGGAAATTCCTTATGTATACTGCTGGAATGCCCCGATGGTCGTGTATGATTATCGTAATCATCATAGCGCTCGCAGTGGTATTTTCCATCGCTATGCTCTTCAATATGTTTTCCACTAAAAAGACTACCCGATAATGACCCCTTTAGTAAGTATCATCATGGGCAGCACCTCCGATCTGCCCGTTATGGAGAAAGCATGCAACTTTCTCGAAGAGATGGAGATTCCCTTCGAGGTAAATGCCCTTTCTGCTCATAGAACCCCCGCCGAAGTAAGCGAATTTGCCAAGAATGCCCACCTCCGTGGCGTAAAGGTTATTATTGCAGGTGCCGGAATGGCTGCGGCTCTTCCCGGCGTCATTGCTGCCGAGAGCCCTCTCCCCGTCATCGGAGTCCCCATCAAGGGTTCCGTGCTCGAAGGCATGGATGCCACCCTTGCAATCCTCCAGATGCCTCCGGGAATCCCCGTAGCCACCGTAGCCATCAACGGAGCCCAGAATGCCGCCGTCCTCGCCATGCAGATCATGGCCGTAGGCAATCCTGAGATGATGGAAAAGATGATCTCCTACAAGGCCGGTCTCAAGAAGAAGATCGTCAAGGCCAACGAAGAACTTGCCAAACTCCAATACAAATATAAAGTCTGACAACCTGACAATAGGGCAGGGGAGCGCGCACTCGTCACGTACAACACCCCCCTGCCGTAGGTCAACCCCCACCGTCTTAACGCACAGTTTATGATAACAATCGGCATAACGGGAACCCTCGGTGCAGGCAAAGGCACCATAGTCGACTACCTGATAGAGAAACGCGGCTTCGTCCATTTCTCGGCCCGTGCATTCCTTATCGAAGAGATCAAACGCCGCAATCTCCCCGTCGACCGCGACAGCATGACCCTGGTCGGCAACGATCTCCGCGCCCAGCATGGCCCCTCCTACATCGTAGAGCAGCTCTACGAGCGGGCCCAGGCTTCGGGCTGCAACTGCATCATAGAGAGCGTCCGCACTCCGGGCGAAGTGGCAGCTCTTCGCAGCAAGTCCAACTTCTACCTCTTTGCGGTCGATGCCGACCCCAAGGTGCGCTACGAACGCATCGTGTTGCGTGGCAGCGAAACCGACCACGTCTCCTTCGAGACCTTCATCGCCAACGAGCAGCGGGAGATGTCGTCTACCGACCCCAACAAGCAGAACCTGGGCGTATGCATCCGGCAGGCCGACTACCGTTTCGACAACGGCGGCACCCTCCAGCAGCTGCACCAGCAGATCGAAGAGGTCCTGCACAAGATAGAGCATCGCCGCCCATCGTGGGACGAGTATTTCATGGAGATGGCCAACACCGTTTCCAAGCGCGCCACCTGCGACCGCGGACGCAGCGGATGCGTCATCGTCAAAGACCGCCAGATTCTCGTCACCGGCTATGTAGGCTCACCTTCAGGATTGCCCCATTGCGACGAAGTGGGCCATCTCTTCCATCAGTCTATCGATTCCGACGGCAAGGTGTCCAACCATTGCGTGCGGACCGTCCATGCCGAGCAGAACGCCATCTGCCAGGCAGCCCGCCGTGGTATTGCCCTCGATGGAGCCACGCTCTATTGCCGCATGACCCCCTGTCGCACGTGCGCCATGCTTATCATCAATTGCGGAATCAAGCGTGTAGTCTGCGAACGCAAATATCATAGTGGTGCCGAGAGCGAAGAGTTGCTCCGTCAGGCAGGCGTCGCCTTAGAGTTCTTCTACGACGAAGTCCAGCAGTACGAGAACCAGTAACCCCCGCAATATCCCTGTTTCCACCCCCCCAAGGTCGAGGCCCGGCAGAAAGCCCCGACCTTTTTTTGTCGGGCGTGGAGGCGTTGGCGTCAGAAGTAAGGGCGATACGACCCCCACTTGCCCCAAGGCGCCCTACCGTTCACAAAATCTCGGAGGCCTTCCTTTGCGCAGAATAAAACCCCCGTATTTAGAGGAAATTTGCATTTATAATTTCTTAAGAATTTTGCTTGCCGCCTTGCCCAGGAGTCTGTTTTTGGTGCGTTTTACCACCTTCCCTTTTGACACAGCATCTACATCGCCGAGGATCTTGGCTGTGGTATACAGGATGGAACGTATCTTCGATATCTTACCCATGATTTATCTATTTTATTCTACGATATATTTTTTTCTTACATATTCAGTCTTTGGCACAGAACTGATAACCTCAAGCCAAAGGTAGTTGCTATAGCGAAAACGTTCGTTCTCAAAACCCAGATAAATCGTTGAACGGCCACTGGCTGGAATACGGCCGTTGCACGATTGCGTCCCTATCATCGATAAGTCAATGTTATATTTAAGGTCAGCCACGGGAACTCCATCCTGGAATTTCTTGGCTTGATCCTGAGATGTGAAAACATACATATTGCAGTAAGCTTCCTCTTCGCGAGGAGGCACATTTGCGTTCAGCAGCTCACGAATCAGACTGGACTTGTTCCCCTGAGACTCATATATGGGAAGACCAAGAAATCTGATTTTTTTATACGAGCTGTTCATTTCCTTGCAAAACTCACCATCCGTTGATTTGTCACCTTCGTTGGTAGATATTCTAAGACTATACAGTAGGTCGCTTGCGCCTCGGGGGATGCTGATCGCAACCACACTACGCGAGCTGCCCGAGAAGAATGCCTTGCCTTGCGAACGAAGAGTCACCTTACGAGGTTCCTCAAAGACGGGTTTCATCTGAATGCCGTTGATCTTTTGGGCTCTAAAATCTGATGCAGAGGCCTCTATTTCTTCAGTTTTAATATCCTTAGTCTGCCCCAACATATCTATTGACCCTACACCTTGCTTGATATCCATATCGACATAGATGCTGCCTTTGGGAACAATTTCCAACAGATAGACAGCCGAATTCAGGATGGGTATTGAGTCTGCGACAGCCTTGGAGCCTGAGTAAGTCTTGATGAGTTGTCTGCTGTCAGCATTATACAATCTTGCTGTCAGAGATCCTTGAGAGGAAATATCGAGAAACAAGGTGCTCCCTTTGCCCAGATAGAGAGGATATTCGACCATCTGGTCTATCAAGTGGTCATGTTCACTCACCAATGAGGTATGAAGCATCTGAAATTTCTGTTCAATCAGATGGCGGGCCAAGGCGAGGGCAGAATCCATCCTTATAGTCAATTGTCGGCAGAAACGTAAGTCTTCCGGAGTCAGATCCTCGTCGTCATATTCAAACGAGAGGTCTTCCATTATCGTTTTTAGTTTCAACAGGTCGTTGGGGTCTTGGGTGGAAGAGAAGTGGTGGTACACAAAGTCCAGGTCTTCCAGCCCCTTGTTCACCCATTGAATCTGTTCCGACACCTCCTCCGGCAAGGAGGAAGAAATGGTCGTGTCAGTCTTCTTACTACTGCACCCCACAGCGCAGAGAGCCATTGATGCGAGCCATGCAACGTATATACAAACTTTAGTATTTTTCATAATCTTATTGTTAGTATCTTTCTGGAAAAAACATTTTCAATCCAATTATTTGAAGTCAGCTGCAAGGAATTCTATTGCAGAGCTCATAGTCTTGTACAAGTTTTCATTCATCAAGTCGGTCTTGTTGTCTGGGAGGTGCACAAATCCCATTTCGGGAGCATTCTCTTGAAGTTTTGCCCAATGTAGAGCTTGAAAATACAGATGATTACAGACGTATGATCCAGCGTTGTTACTGATTTTAACGTGATATCCCTGCCCATTCAGCACCTCTCTCATCTGTATGATTGGCAAAGTGGTGAAGTATGCGGCAGGAGACTCTCTCTCAATAAGCATCCCACTTCGTTGTATACCGTCGTTGTCGGCCATATCAGCATCATCGATATTGATGGCCAATCTCTCAAGGCAGATATCAGTCCTCTTGGCTGCAAGCCCCAGCATCAGAACACAGTCGTATTGTCCACCGATCAGTTCCCGTTTGAGTTCTTCCCACGCCCGCTCATATGAAACGGGAAGCATCAAGGACCTCACATCGCATCCGCTCCTCGCCTCTGTCTGCAGCAATCTGGCAACCTCCCACGAGATGTTGGACCTGTGAGAACCAAAAGGTTCAAATCCTGTCAGCAGTATCTTCATTCCTTCTCATCTATGGAATCAGTCAATGTAGCCGTCAAAAGCGATATCCTTGATGGTCATTTCGGGCGATAGCTCGTGACAGTTATCAGGATCGAGAACGGCATTCATCGTCTCAGCCAAGTCTTTTGCGATGGCAATTCTCCGCATGTCCCAGCATATTACGCTCCAAGCTACTCGCAAATACACGCAGTTAACCTTGTGGTCCAAGTGGCGGGAAAAAAGTTTTGGATTGCTTGTATTGTGATATCGCTGCCCATCCGAGAGGAATCCGTATTTCTCTTCTAGCATTTTAGAACAATTCTTGTAGAGCAAATCAAATAGCGGAATGTCGTTGAGTGTGATATTGGGGTCGTCATAACTCTCGTCGCCCTTCTTGCCACCGTAGCCGAAATGGAACTGTGTCGGGTATTCGGGTTCCTGAGACCCGCTGGAAGGCATCACGCAAAAGAGCCATTTGTCTTTGCTATCTACCAGGCCATTCAGGTCGGACATGAATTCTTGCTGGTGATCCACCAGATGCTCCTTGTCGTAAGTATAGAAGGACTTATAGGGTCTAACCTGGCCAATCTCGCGACTGATAAAGTTGAATCCGCCTATCTTAGCCAGATAGTAGCCCCACCAGCCCATCACCGGATCGGCAATGTTGCTTGGAGTGAATATGGTTACCTTCGAGCCGCGGTTGATGCATATGCCATAAGGGGTGTTGAGTGCAAAATGCTCCACAGCAAGGACATCTTGCGGACGCATCTCGGCGGGCTGAGTCGTGGAGAGGTTGATCATTCGGAAACGTTCGTTGACCACCACAGCCTCCACGATATCGTCTTCCGACATGCCCATGCGAGCTTGAATCTCCATCACAGAAAGGTAAGGAGGCACGATTTGAAATCCCGAGGGTCGGTCCAATTTGCGCTCAAAGGCAAGATGAATCTTCTCCACGTTCTCGGCCACCTCCGTCTCATGTTTTTCTTTGTCCATCACATCGGTGAAGGCCGATCCCACCAAACCGGCAGGCACTGCCACGATGGCAATACCCATGATACCCACCAGGCAGGCGATGATCTTTCCACAAAGGGTCATGGGAGGCATGTCGGCAAATCCTCCCGGGTCGCCAATATACTGTGCAAAAGCCCACACCACAGAGCTCCATCCGTTTTCATACACCTCGGGCTGCGCCTCGTGCTCCACAAAGAACAGAACGAAACTCATCATCAGCGTCACAATTGCCAAGAAGTTGAGAGATACCAACAGTTCATCCTTCTTGCTGCTGATGGCTTTGGAAAGCAGCTGAAACGAATGCATGTAGCGAAACACTCTTAATAGTCGCACAACCCTCAAGGTCTTGAGTAGGGTGAAAGGCACCATGAAAACGTAGCTCAGATAGAATGTATAGGTGGCCAGAATATCTATAAGGCCATAGAAGCTAAGACAATAACGCAATCTGCCCACGACACCCTTATACTTAGGGTCCAGCATGTCGGCATTCCAGATGCGTAGCGTCACCTCAATGGTGAAGAACACCTGTGTAAAGAGGTCAATCCATCCCAGTTCGCGACCATAGCGATTCGCTACACCATCGAATGTACTGAGAAAAATCTCCACCGTGCTCAACACGATGAGACCGATGATTATCCAGTCGGCAACGTTGTGCCACTGCTTAGTATGCAGGTTGTCGTCAAAGACCTTATTGAGTTCTTCCTTGAATTTCTCCTTAGAGTATTGCATAGATCATTTTAAAGTTTACGGTCCAAGATTAGCTTATAAGCCAAGCTATACCGCCACTGACCATCATGTGGTTTTGCATCTCTTGCAAGCTAAGATTAGCAGCGATATCCAATTGTAGATTGCTCAGTATTACCCAGTTGAAACCAAAGTCCATAGCATATATGTTGCCTTGCGAGTGGAAATAATTGTAGCTTTCCACAAAACATCCAAGATTTTCTGTGATTGAAAATCCCAGACATATGGCACCAAAAGTAGATGGTTCAGCAACAGCACCATCCCATTCCGCACCGATATTGTAGCCAATGTTCATCCATTCGGTCACCTGATTCTGACATAGTATGTACAATTGTGGAGCCAGATGGCTAGGAAGGAATGATTTATTTCCGATGTGGGGCGACTGCATGTTGGCCATCAGCGATACGGCCGGAATCCATCCCCTATTCTCCACAAGACTTATCTTAGTGCCCACATTCAGTGCCGACAAGCCTGTCGTAGAGCCTTCATGTAGCAAGTCCATACCCACTCGAATCTCTGCCCGGTCCACCAGTCCGTAGCGGAGCAATGTGTTGTTGAGGGTGTAGGTGGCGCTGCCACCCACCGACTCATAGCCCACACCCGTCTCCCACTGGATCTTGCCCTTTGGCATTACATCGGTGCCGGTTGACATCCCAGGACGGTCGGCCGAGATAGTAGATGTCTCATTTTGCGCCATGGCCGTGTTTAACAACATAAACAAGGCAGCGATAAATAGTAATTTTTTCTTCATGCTAATTATTCTGATACCAGAGGTTGCCTTAATAAAACTTTCAGACAGGAAGGAATAGATGTCTTGGCTCTAATTGTTCAGCATCTCTTCCATTTTCTTTTTGGTGGCGTTCTTGCCGATTTCCTTGATGCGGCCCAGAGGCATGCCGTCGAGCACCAGCACCCAGTCGTCGATGGTGGCCACCTCCACATGGATGCCGTAGAGGTTCTTGAGGAAGAACTCGAAGTACTCCACAGTATCCTCAGGCTTGCAGGTCATGTCGCCGCCAGTGCAGCCTTCGGCGCGGAGCTCGCTGAGGGTGGCATTGTCGTCGGCAGTCTTGCGACCGTCGTAGACGCGCAGCGTAGCGTTGTAGATGCACTTGAAATTGCGCTTGAGCTGGCTCACCTTCATGCGGCCGTCGATCTTCAGAGCCATAGCATCCTTCATGTTGATGATATCTATCATCGAACGACCAAAGAACTGGGTGTTCCACTCAGGGTCATACTCATAGTTGAAAGCTTCTGCGATAGCGCGCAGTTCAGGCATAGCCTTCTCGCACACTTCGCCATTTTTCTTTACCACCACCTGATCGGTGTCAAGGATTTCAATAGTCCATTCGCCATGGTTGGCGCTTTTCTTTACTTCTGCCATAATTTATTGTATGTTTTTTTGTTATCAGCAAGATTCAATCTTATATCCCAATTTAGATTTCGCCACATCCAGGAACTTCGAGAATGCAGCAGGTTTCCCCTGAATGGTGGTAGGCCAATTCGACGTCACCGCAACTCTACAATCCGCAGCCTTAACCCAATCTTCCTCGCTAGGCCTGGTAAAGAACGAAATCTTCTTGGGGTCGTTTGTCTCATAGTAGTTAAACTGTTCCTCACTCATAAAGTACGGCTCCATGTTGCGCGCAAAACAAACATCCCCATGCAGCATCTCCAAAGTCGCCGAAGGATTTTGAGCGAAATAATAGCGCAAAATATCCCTCACGAGCAGAGTCTTCTTGCTGTACTCCACGCCATTGAAACGATAATTATTGGTGTCTCTATTGAACTTTGTGACCTTCTTCGGGGAATCGAAAGCCTTCAAATTTGTGACAGCCGAAAGTTCGATCACAGAAGAAACAACCTCGCCCAAATTTGCCTCGTTTCCAATGTTCGTCGCAATCTTGTTGAGCAACCCCGACACCTGGAATGCGCGATTGCTCAAGTAAGTCTCCTTTTGGCACATGCGGAACACCACTTTTTCCCAATCCTCATCAAACTCCTCGGCCGAATCAAGACTCTCTCTCTCTTCGTCCGAAAGAGGACGCAGTTTCAGTTTCGAAGCCACCTTCTCGTTCCAATTCTTGAAATCCGGCTCCTCCGTCAGTTGGTTGTAAATATACGGGTAAGCAATCTGCATGCACACAAGAGCAAAGTTAATCACTTTGTATTTCTTGTCCGTCGCCGTCTCCTCATTCTGCAAACTACTATTAATGATCGATATGAGCGACAAAGTGTTGGTGAGACGCTTCAGCGAACGAGGATTGCAACCCACCGAAAGACGAGCAATCTCAGAGAGACTTTCGGCCAATTCGGCATCTGCCAGTTCCTCCTTGGTAAAAAACTCAATCTTTTCCAACGCGTCAACCAAGAAAGTGTCCACATTGTACGAAGCCACAGGCATCGAGAACGGCAGCTGGATAATCTTATCGAAAAACGAACGGAATTCACGCTCATTCTGATCAGTAAGTTCGCCAAACTTAGGTTTTAAACCCTTGATGACGACATCATAGTCGATAGCAAGGATAAAAACACATTTCTCCAAGTCGAAAATATTCTTGAGCAACTCGAGAATCTCCACAGCCACAGGAGGGTCAATGCGGTCAAGGTCATCAATATAGAAAGTGACCCCCTGCTTGGTGCTATCTTTCTCAAGGGCATCGTTTATCAGATTGGTTATCTCTTCTTTGAGCTGACTAATGTCCGACTGTGCGGCACCCTCGTCCTCAAAAAACTCGTCCACCAAGTCACCTTCCATGCCAATGGTGCCCACCGCAGCCTTAGCGCCAACCTTCGCCATCTTCTTGAAAAGGCCGCCAATCTTCTTCTTGCTTTCGTCCCATTTGTTTTCGCTGGGATGGAGCGAGCCAATCTGGTTGATGATGCCCTCCAAAATGCTCATGATAGCCTGATGGGGCGTTTTCATCAACGAAAACTGCCAAGTATTGATCCATATAGGATAAAACGAAGCGCCCTCCACATCACAAAGGTTATATTTCAAAAGATTCATCAACGAAGTCTTGCCGCTGCCCCACTCTCCCTGTAAAGCAATGGTGATAGGCGTGTCCGTAAGTTTCACATAGCGGATAAGGGCATCCTGATAAACCTTGATGCCGAAGAGGTCTTCCTGGTCGTGCCTACGCGGCACGTCTATTATACTTGATTTCATAATTTATTTTCAGATTACTATATAGATATTATTTTTTCTTTGGCGTCAAACGGGACTTAGGAACGACCGACAACAATCTGATACCCCACTTAAGAATCTTCACCACAATCGGCAATCCAGGAACCACACCCGAAAACTTTTCCGCCATCTGCAGAATCTCCTTCAATGGCGCTTCTTTCATCAATGGCAGAATCTGGTCGGCCGATTTCACAGATTTCAGCTGCCCCAAGAAAGTCAGAAGGATTCCCAAATCCAATCCATTCTTCCTCTGCAATACCTCTAACCTTGTTATCATGGCAGTAAAGTCCACCGATTTCAGGAGGTTGCCGACCATACACAAGGTCATGGCCGAAGTCTTAGTGGAGGAATCACCAGCTTCGTCTGCCGGCTTTTTCACCACAGCACTCATGGTCTCCGAAACCACATCAGAGGCAGCCTTTATCGTTTTCAGTTTGTTGAGTATCGCCATATATTATTCGTTCTTTATATTTTCATTCACTCATCTCAAGTAACTTCCAGAACACCTTCACCATAGCGTAGGTGTCCAGCTTGCAGTATTCTAGCAGGGCCTTGCGGGTGCGGGCCTGGTCGACGGGGGACATGTATTGAATCTTGGGGTAGATGTGCATGGCCTCGGAGCCGTTGTGCACATCGCCCTCCAAGTTGTGGTAGTCCAGCGAGGGGTCGTCGGGAAACAGGGCCGGAAGCACACTCTTGATGCTGAACGAGCCGCCCATGGCGGGCCGGTAATAAAAACCCTTCTGGAACGGCACCAGGAAGTCGATGATACGCTCCTTGATGTCGAGCAGGTGATCGGCCAAGTCGGGGAAGTCTGCAGCCAGTTCCTTGAGGCGGGTGCACTCAAAGGCCTTGTTGTAGGCCGTGGTGCAGGCTCCTATGGGGATATCCTTCACCAGCTGCTCGGCCAAAGCGCGGCGAGGGTCCTTGCCGCTGATGCCAAGGAACTCCTTGTGCTTGAGTTCGCCCCCCTCGTGCTCGATGTAGTGGAGCGAGTACTGGAAGGGTATCTGCTGATAGGGACGCGACCCCTCATATTCGGGCACCACCATCTGCTGGGTCTCGAAGTCGAGGAAATAGAGCGGATAGTGCAGTGTGGAGAGGAAGTCACGCACGGCAGCCTTGTCCACACGGTCCTTCCCATTCAGGGTGCACTCCACCTGCATCTGCTGGATGTCGGTGAGCTTGATATTGCGGGTCTTTGCAAAGGTGTCTATGCCTTGATAGTAGTTCTCGGCAGCACTGGCAAAACGGATTCGGTAGAGGTCGAACACCGAGGGCTGCGGCACATTGCGCATGCAGTAGTCCATGAATGCACATTCGTAGGGGTTCTTGCAGTGGCGGCCCAGAAGGATGTCGGGTTCCTGATCCTTGGCCAAGGTGCGCTTTGCCTCAGCAATGTTGGCCGTAACGAGGGGCAGATGTTCTTCCACCAGTTGGCGCATGTCAGTCACGCAGAATAGCTGCTGGATATCCAATTCCTTGCCGCGCACATAGTCCTTGTTGAGGCGCATGAGAAAGGTGCCGCTGACGCGGATGCCGCATTGGGTGAGCACATATCGCTGGTAGGCGATGTCCTGCACATAGGGTTCGAGTTCGGCGGGCGAGCCCTCGTCATCAACAGAGGCGGTGCTGCTCTTCACCTCATAGATGGCATAGCCTTCGGCGGTGCGGTGGAGGATATCCACGGCGCAATAGTTGTCCTGCCACGAGAAAGCCGCCTCCGCTATGTTCTCAGCCTTAGCCTTGATCAGCATCTGAGTGCGGGCAATCATGGCCTCATAGTCCAGATTGCCGTCGGCATTCACGACTGTGGCCTCCTCGTAGGGCCCCAGAAAACCTTTTGCCAGCTTGCCCACCTCGGCACCCGCCTCAAAACGGGCCTGCGTCATCTCGTCTATAACGGCCAGCCGTGGCTGATAGGCATTGAGCCAAAGCTGCTTGGCGCATTGGCAGTAGGACACGTATTTGGATTTGGAGAGGGATTTCTTTGGCATAGCAGGGATGTTATTTCTTAGAGGTTTTTATTCGCTGTATCTGGCGGACGAACTTCTCCTTGGTTACACTAAAGAGGTCGTCGTGATACTCGTTGATGTGTTTCTTCATGCCTTTCATGAACTCTCTGAAGTAGAGGTCGTCAGGGCATCGCTTCTCCAAGAACCGATACACATCGCCATAGAAGATTTGTCGATAATGCTCCTCGCATCTAAACATCGGCGAACGCTTGTCGTCCTTGTAGAGCGGCGTGTCGTATTCGGGAAGATATATCGGATTGTAGTTGGGCGTCAGCACATAGCAACTGATCCGCTTGGGGCAACGGCGCTCCAACTCGGCAAACTCGCTATAGTCCTTAGCCTTCCTCTGGCAGGCACGCTCCACCGCCTTGATATAGTATTTGGCCAGCTGCGAGGCCACCAGCTTGTTGTCGCGCACCTCCACGCCATTGATCTTCGAGGTGATCTTGTTCTCCACCACCACTATCTGCTCGTCGTTCTCGAGGAGGATGTCGATATTGTCCGTCTCGCGTTCCACGATGCCGAAAGGTTTGACTTTCAGCCCCAAATGCTCTTGGGCGAACTCCACCACCAAGTGGGGATATTTGCGCATGAGATAGGCATAAGCGCTCGACCATGCGAGTTCGTAGTCCTCGATAGCACACATCGTCCAAAAACTATCTTCCTGCAACTCTTGGGAAGCATTTTCCTTTACTATCTCCGTGTCTACCGTCCAAAGGTCTTTTCGCTCGATAAGTGAGGTCAGAGTGTCATAATCCTGGGCGCCGTTCTCCTTGCAGAAATACTGCTTGAGCGAGCATTTGGGCTGCCCAGCCTTGAGATTATACACGACAGCTGTCTTATCCACAATGGGATTGTCATCGCCATAAACGAGATAGACGGGTCGGTTGGGGCGCAGCACCCGCTCTGCCGTCATCGAGAAATAGACGGGCTGGGTATCGGCCTTTTCCAGTTTGCGGTCGAAGATGTCGAGCACAGAAGTTCCATTATAAGAGATTCCCTGTTTGCGGATATACTGCTCATGCGCCTTCCACATGGCTTCAGCCGACAACGACGAGTCGTATAGGTCCTTTAGTCCAGTGGCCAGACCCAACACCTGCACCGAGTGCTTGCCCTCAACGCCGCGAACCAGAAGCACATGCTCGATCCTAGCCTGATGCTCACGGCTAAAAGTGCCGTAGGGCTGGATATAGACATAATTCCGGCCCTGGTCGTCCTTGTAGAGGTTTACAATCTCATGGCCGATATGGTCGTCGAGAAACGAACCCGCAAACATGCGGTTCAGCACTATTTCGTTACGATGTTGGTTATTTTTCACCATTTGCATGCCAATATATCTACCAAATTATGTATCAACGACGTGATACTATCTCCATTCGCCTTTTTTGCAGCCATTCTTTTCGCATTCGGCATTAAAGCCAGCCAAGGTCTTCTCGTCAGCACTGCCACTTGTGTAGTAGCGGTGACCATCTTTCTCTGTGTAACACACCTGTGCGTACAGTCCGAATACTGTATCGAATTCCTTTTCCAAAGACTTAATTTTCTTGTTGCCGGAGATAGAGATGTCGCCACCTGAATCGGCACGACGCACGGATGCGAGCGTCTTGTCCACATCAATACCAGATATCGACTCCCCTTTCTTTACAGCGTCGCGTGCGTAACTATAACATATTTTTAAACGCAGATAGGGAAACTTCTTATTGAACTCTTTCATCAAAGTTCCAATCTTCTTGTTACCCGTTACCGACAGGTCATTGGTGCTTGTCTTAGTTGCCACAGGAGCCTTCTTTACAGCCACTTTTGTCGCAGTAGCCTTGGTTTTAGCAGTCGCTGCTGTTTTGGTTGCAGTGGGTTTCTTTACTGTTGTCTTTGCCGCCGTTGTTTTTGTGGTTGTAGCCGCTTTCTTTGCCGCCGGCTTTGCTGCAGCTGTCTTTTTTGTTATTGCCATATCATTATTCTATTAAGATTCCTTTCTTGGCCAAATTTAATGTGGTCCTAATAGTTAAGTTTTGCGATATGGGGAGGCTCACGCCTCCCCATACCCGATATCGGTTATACGATATTATTTGCCGGCGGCGGCGATGGTGCCGTCGTTGTCAGCGAGGTTTTTGTCGTTCTTGTCGGCCACCTGTACTCCGATGCCGAAAGCAGTTGCAAACTCCTTCTCAAAGTTACCTACGCGCTTGTTGCCGCCTACGGTAACTTCGCCACCCTTGGCGTCAGCGCTGCGGAGAGAAGCGAGAGTTGCATCTTCGTCAGCCATAGCGCCCTTGCAGGTTACGCTCTTGTAAACGCGCAGAGTTGCGCCGAATTCTTTCTTGAAGTTGGCCTTGAGGGTCTTTACCTTCATGCGGCCGTCGATTTTAAAATCTGCCATAATTGTATTCGTTTTTGAAGTTAATATCTGATTGCTTGATTTGTGAGTATCCGTTTAGGATTGACTATTCGGTTGCTGATGCCTCTTTTACGGTGATTACGGCTACTGAGAAACCGAACGATTTGCAAAGGTTCTCGAACTTCTCTACGCCCAAAACCTTGGCACGATTAAGAATTTCGAACTTCTCGGCATCTTGCATCAGTCTCTCTTTGGCACCTACCTTGACTTCTTTGGCCTCATCGAAAGACCATGTGCCTTCCTCTACAAATGTCTTAAAGTCGGATGGGTTGATAGCCACTTCGAGGATTTCAGGAGCGGGCAGACTGGCAAAGATCGTGTCGCCGTGTGCCGTAATATCCCCATCTGCCAACTTCTTCAAGTCAAAGCCGGCATAAACTTTTCCGCTGCAGATATACACAAGTTTATCTGTTACGACTTTAGTGTCTGCTGATCCAAGCATTTTCATGACAGCGTTTTCATTAACCACGCGTTCTCTTTCTGATTGAATCACAAATTGATCGTGATAGCATACCGAAACAAGTTCGGCTTTGGCCTTAATGCCTTGCACCACATTGGCAGTCTTGTCGATTCCCAACTTATCAAATGCGCCCATTCTCTGAGCTATATATGCGGCACCACTCAATAGCAACAGCGGAAGTACCACCTTGAGAAGAATCGGCATTATCTTAGCAGTACCTGATACTACATCTGCAGTGGTGCCAGCTACTTTCGCAGTCGATTTGACCACTTTCCCTGTTGCCTTGCCAGCCTCTGCCACACCTTTTGCCAATGTTTTTGCGCTGTCCATCGCCATTTTGGCGAGTTGTTCTTTTTCGGCATTGGAATTGGTCACTTGATTCTGATTGTCTGTATTGTTTGTGTCCATGATTTATTCCCCTTTCTGTTGCTTTAATTTCTTCACAACCTCTTTTATCTTACTTGGCTCTTCAATTTTCTCAGGTTCTTTATACTGGATATTAATATCTTCATATCCAGCCTGCTCCAGGAATCCCTTAAAGAATTCGGTTGCAAATCGCTTTGCATCTACAAATATCCCTAAAGAATCTGCGTTTGCGATAATATCACATTCGCCTTGCTCCAACAAGCTGTTTCTCAACTCATCGGTAAAGCCAGCACGCAAACCGGTTGTCTCTTCATAAGCAACATCAATGTTTTCTATGTCCATATTCATAGAAACAATCTCAGGGGCAGGAAACATGATAGAAATACTCTTTCCCTTGATAGTGATATCCTCATCTGAGAGCTTTGCCATGTTGATGCCTGCCTTAAGCGTCGATGTTGTAGTAAACAATATACGTTTGTCTCCGAATATCTGTAGAAGACTGTGGTCCTGCGCACTCACCACTTTAGAAACAGTATATTCTACAGTGGACAATTTAGAAAAATCCAGCATCGACTCAGCCGTGATAGGTTGAGGTTTGCTGCACGAAGCCAGCAATAGCAGACCCAATATCGGCAGAGATAATATTTGAATATTTTTCATCCTTAATAATATTAAAATGTATATAGAAATCCCATCTGGCATATATCTGTGCCAGATGGGCGGTAAATTGCGATATTATTTGCCGGCGGCGGCGATGGTGCCGTCGTTGTCGGCGAGGTTCTTGTCGTCCTTGTCGGCCACCTGTACGCCGATGCCGAATGCTGCAGCAAACTCCTTCTCGAAGTTGCCTACGCGCTTGTTGGCGCCTACGGTAACTTCGCCACCCTTGGCGTCAGCGCTGCGGAGTGATGCGAGTGTTGCCTCTTCGTCGGCCATAGCGCCCTTGCAGGTCACGCTCTTGTAAACGCGCAGAGTTGCACCGAATTCTTTCTTGAAGTTGGCCTTGAGGGTCTTTACCTTCATGCGGCCGTCAATCTTGAGATCTGCCATAATTGTTGATGTTTATGTTTAAGGTTAAAAATATTCTTATTTCCATACACCTTTCTTGCATCCATTCTTTTCACATTCTTCGTTAAACGAGCATAATGTCTTCTCATCGGCCACCTTCCCTGTATAGTAACCTTTGCCATCCTTTGTTGTGTAGCAAACCTGAGCGAAAAGACCAAATACATCTTCAAACTCAGCCTCGAGGGTCTTGATCTTCTTGTTGCCGGAGATGGTGATACTTCCTGGTTTGTCTTTCGATCTAACAGAAGCTATAGTCTTGGTGTAGTCTACCTGAGATATAGAACCACCTTTGGCTACTATTGCCTTTGCCGACATAGGAAACATACATAGACTGAGATAGGGGTATCTTTGATTAAACTCTTTCATCAAAGTCTCAACTTTCTTGTTTCCAGTAACATTGATTGAGTCTGCCATAGTTAAATTTTTAATGTTGGTTATAAATATTTATAAATCGATTGTACACTACTGTATTGCGAAAACGATTCTCGTCCAACCACAGATAGTGGTAGCCGTCGGCTGTGCGATACTTCACAAACCCCACGCTATGTAGAAACCGATAGGCTTTTTTGTTCTCACAAAGACATGAGGTTCTGATTCCGAATCCTTGGCTGAATATGCTGTCAAGAATGCATAATAGACTTATGTAGTTGATTGAGGGATTGTCAGTCCAACTACCGCCATGAACGACTACATTATCACCCCTTCCGGCCATATGGAGATGTACAAATGCTATGGCCTTGTCCTTTTGTTTGTCGTAGCCCCCCCAACATTCTCCTACACCTGAAGACAGGAAGTCTTCGAACTGTTCCCTAGTCGTAATGTCGGCAAAGATCTTGTGCCACTCCTGAGGCTCAAAAAGATTGAAAATATCTTCCGTGGACCTTCTCTTCCATTCCACTCTGCCGTTCCTCATTGTAGGATCTATTTATCTTTTTGCATTCTGTTTGGCATATGCCAAGCTGTCCTTACATTGCTGAACGTATCTCTTGTGGCTTTCTATTTCGCGTTTTAGACTATCTATCTGATGAGCATAATTGTCTTTTGACGACTTAGTCGAAGCATTGGCTTTACATTCTCTAAGATGAGCCATTCTTTCTTGCTTGTGCTTTAACTCTTTCTGTGCGGACTCCAGGTTTCTTTTTGCGGAATCAATATTTGTTTGAGCAGAAGTATTTCCCATGTTTTTATAGAAAAGTTTTGTGTTTTGAATGAAATTGGTGGTCAGGATCTAGCATCTTGCTATAAAACTAGCCATATAAGCCTTCTCGTTTTGCTTAACAAAACATACGTTTATTCCCCACGAGCAGCTTTGCCGATCGTGAGACTGTTGGGTACGAGGTCGTTGGTGCAACCAGGGTAGTTCTTTCCGTCCTTGGTCTTAATCTGTACGGTTACGCCGAACTGGTCCTTGAACATTTTCTCAGCATCACCCACCTTGGTGCTACCCTTTATCTTGAGACCATTAGCAGAGGTGTTCACTTGCTGGGTGGTTTTCTGGTTCAGTTGATTGAGTGTAAGGTCGCCGTCAGCAATAGTCACGCCTTTATAGAAAACCAACTTGAGATTGAATGCCTTGAGGAAGTCGGCAGAAAGGGTTTTGAGTTTCTTGTTAGGGGCAACGGTAAATTCGGCTTTGTTAAAATTGTCTTTGATGTTGGCTAAAAGTCCCATAATAAATTATTTAAATTAAAAATGAGTGTTTTCCGTTTAGTTTGCAAAATTACATATAAATAGTTGGTTGTTTTTGTTCTATTTTGGTTCTTGTTTGAGAGAGGATAGCGGAGATGAGGTTAATCTGTTGAAAAAGAGTGGTATACTGAGTGATTTTGTTTTGGTGTGATTTTTGTGGGTTATTATATCTAAATATAATAGAGATTCATTTTCTAATTGCTGAAATAATTATAAATACATGTTTGCTAAATAGTTATAAGTGATATGGATATAGCAGAAATAGGGTGAAGAAATAAGATGTGACTACAAAAGTGGCTGTTTTGACTACAAAAGTACTACAAAAGTACTACAAAAACACTACTAAATCTTTACAAAAACACCGAATGGACATCGAATCGACTCTACAAAATCTCTACAAAATCACTATATCGGGACTGAATCGTCTCTACAAAACGTGGTTATTAATTTCTTCGTTTTAAAAGGTAAACAAATGATGTGGGAGGCTGATAGTGGGCAATGGAAGAAGGCTGGTTATGGGAACGAATAAGGACAATCGTCGGACTACATTTTCTCTGAATTCAGCAGTCTGTTTGGACGTTATTGACAAAAAATATCAAACAAAAGTATAATTGAGTATTAGGTTGGAAAAGGCTGACAACCAAATATGTGTGATGTAGAATGAATGAGTTGCAATCCTTATAAACTTGATTTTTTAGTACGCGTTTTCTGAAAAATATGTATTTTTGCAATTCGAAATAGACGATAGCATTAAGCAGAAGACGCTCTATATCAACGCTAAAATCAGGATACCGATTCTTTACACGATATGATTATTGACGATGAAACATCTGGCCGAATAGAACAAGGTTCTGTACTGATAAGTTCTCAAGACGATAATTTTGAGAATTTTGTTGTGCTGTCTCAGTCTGCGTTCAATATGATAATCAGGACGCAACGCTATGGTAAGTTCTTTGTTCTCAAAACGCTGGCACCGCATCTCAGGAACAATCCCTACCACCAGCAGCTGCTGCGAAAGGAGTTTGATCTCACCATCGGTCTCACCCACCCCAACATAATCCGCACCTATTCGTTGGAACAGGTGGAGCCTTATGGCCTTTGTATCGTCATGGCCTATGTTGATGGTCGCACACTGGATTCATATCTTGCGGAGTCTCCATCTCGTGCCAGCCGAACACGTCTGATGCGGCAGCTGTTAAGCGCTTTGGCCTATTGTCATAGCCAGAAAATCATACATCGCGACATAAAGCCATCCAACATACTGGTTTCCAAGAACGGAAACGATGTATGTCTTATCGACTTCGGCCTCTCCGACGCCGATTACTATGCCATTCTCAAGGAGCCTGCCTTTTCGCGTCGGTATGCATCGCCCGAGCAACTATCGGGCGAGCCTCTTGATTGCAGAACAGATATCTATAGCTTTGGATTGCTTTTGCGAGAACTTTTCCCTCATCGTTTCAATCATATTGTACGTCGTTGTTGCCAACCCCAAAGACACCGTCGCTACGAAACGGTAGAGGCCGTGAGCAAGGCGCTGTTTTCACCTTGGCGGCATGCCGTCGGCCTGATGCTTACCGTGCTCTTTGTCGCAGGTCTAATCTGGGCCGGCTATTCCTATAGGCATACCTATATAAGTGAGTTTGAGTTTGTTGCACCTAGCGGACAGCCGCTACGATGTGCTATTGTGGATTCGAAGGCTCATATCCTTGGAGGGCATTCGCCTTCGGGACGACTTGAGATTCCCTCCCTTGTGCGACATGGTCTACGAAAGTATCCTGTGGCAGCTATCGACACCAAGGCCTTCGCCCACGAACTGGACCTTACTCGGATTGTGCTTCCTGATGGACTGGAAGAGATTGGTGAGGATGCATTCAGCGAATGCAGTAGCCTGACAGATACGGTGGTTTTTCCCGAGAGTCTACATCTCGTCGGGTCTGCAGCTTTCTGCTCAACAAGCATCACGCATCTTATCATCAAGTCTAAATGTCTGGTGGAACCCAATCCGGATTATACCAACATCTTCTACTCGTGCTACAACCTCCAGCAGATAGTGATAGAATCGACCGTGGATTCGATTGGCTTCAACTTCTTCAAGAGCTCAAACGCCAAGAGCATCGTGGCGCCCGACCATTGGATCTCTTTGTCTGATGCCGTCTTTTCCACAATATTGAATTTACAGGAAATTAAGTTGCCAAGCAGACTCAAGAGCATACAGACGAGTGCCTTTTGGGCCAACAGCTTGCCACGCATTGTGCTACCAGAGTCGGTTGAAGATGTGCAGGGTTATGCTTTCAGATGGGCACGATGCCAATATCTGGAGTTCGGCTCTCAGCTGAAATACATAGGGCCATGTGCCTTTGCCAATATGCAATGGCTTGATACCTTAGTTATCCGTGCTCCCAAGCCGCCAAGGTGTCCACTTGACCTCTACGACGGGTCGCCCCCCTCGAATGCCATCCTCTTGGTACCACCCGCTTCAGTAGAATTATACAAGGCTGACTCCAACTTCGCACCTTTTTCTATCAAGGCAATACCTTCTACATCGAAAGGATCGACAAGGAAGTCCTCTAATTGATTTTCTTTGATTACAACAATACCGATGATGAATAATTTAACACAGAACATAACCTTGCTCCGTGCACTTGTCGAAAAATCTGTCGGCAGACGTATCGCCACCTCTAACGACTTTGTTTTTCTTGCAGGAGCAATCCAAGGCCGTATTAACAAATATTTGAGTGTTAGTACCCTGAAACGTATTTGGGGATATGTGGACGGATATGATTCTATACGTCAGTCTACGCTCGATATACTGGCACATTTTGTAGGATATACTGACTATAATACCTTTGAGAATGACTATTGTATGGGAGAGGAGGCTCGGTCGTCGTACAGAGTTGCTACGCAGATATTGAATTCCAGAGATGTGCCGATAGGAGCTCGCGTGGTTTTGGAATGGAATCCCAATAGGCGCGTAGAGGTGATGTATCGAGGTAATTGCTCTTATATTGTAGAAAACTCCGAGGGTAGCAAAGTGGTTGCTGGCGATACCTTCTCATCAGAGTGTTTCGTGCTCGGTCAATCTGCTATCCTTTCAAATTTTGTCCATAGGGATGGTGAGCCTACCACATTTGTGATCGGTAACAGAGGAGGGATTACCCGTTTTTGCATCGTGCAGGGATAGGATAGTGCGTCGGGGAGTCTTGTCTGTGTGCCTGGACTGAAAAGATATGTAAGCGAGCCGGCCACACAGGCCGGCTCGCTGTGTGTGGTATCCTGTATGGGGGGGAGGTTAGTCGATCTTGTCGAATCCAAGGTAGGGACGCAGAACCTCGGGCATTACGATGCCGTCGGGGGTCTGGTTGTTCTCGAGGATGGCTGCCACGATGCGGGGCAGCGCCAGGGCTGAACCGTTGAGGGTGTGGCATAGCTTGGTCTTGCCGTCGGTGTCCTTGAAACGAAGCTTCATGCGGTTGGCCTGGAAGGTCTCGAAGTTGGAAACGGAACTTACCTCGAGCCAACGCTTCTGGGCTGCGCTCCACACCTCGAAGTCGAAGGTCATGGCGGAGGTGAAGCTGATGTCGCCGCCGCAGAGTTTGAGTATGTGGTAGGGGAGTCCCAGCTTGTCGAGCAGGCTGGCTACGTGTTTCTTCATCTCTTCGAGCATGGCATAGGAACGGTCGGGATGCTCGATGACTACGATTTCGACTTTGCTGAACTCGTGGAGACGGTTGAGACCACGTACGTCTTTGCCGTAGCTGCCGGCTTCGCGACGGAAACATTCGGTGTAGCCGCAGTTCTTGAGGGGTAGGTCGTCGGCCTTAACTATCTCGCCGCGATAGATGTTGGTGATGGGAACCTCGGCGGTGGGAATCATATAGAATCCATCCAAAGGTACGGCATACATCTGTCCCTCTTTGTCGGGCAGCTGGCCTGTGCCGAGTCCGGAGGCTTCGTTTACGAGCAGAGGAGCCTGGATTTCGCGGAAGCCTGCCTTGCTGGCCTCGTCGAGGAAGAAATTGATGAGTGCTCTCTGAAGACGGGCTCCCTTGCCTTTGTAGAAGGGGAAGCCTGCGCCGGTGACTTTGTTGCCGAGTTCGAAATCGACGATGTCGTATTTGGCACAAAGGTCCCAATGGGGCAGGGCGTTCTCGCCAAGGTCGGGCTTGCTGCCGAATTCGGCTTCTACCACGTTGTCGGCCTCGGTCTTGCCGCGGGGAACGGTGATATGGGGAGCATTGGGGAGGGAGATGAGCTTGGCGTTGAGCTCGTTTTCGACGGCGGTCTGTTCTTCGGCGAGGGCTTTTTCGTCGGCTTTGAGTTCGGCGGTGCGGGCTTTCTTGGCGTTGGCCTCATCCTGTTTGCCCTGTTTGAAGAGCTGGCCTATCTCTTTTGCTATTGCGTTCTGTTCGGCCTTTACGTCGTCGGCACGTTTCTGAAGATCACGACGCTGTTCGTCGAGTTTGAGAATTTCAGCTATGCGTTCTTCTACATTCTGAACATTCTTTATCTGGAGGCGCTCAATAATTTCTTGAGTGTG
>JAKSMQ010000006.1 GCA_024400565.1 Bacteroidales bacterium | reverse complement strand
AATCTGCCAAAATTATTTTTTCCACTTCTCCCCTATCCCCGCTTTTCTTCTCTATGGGTCAACACGTTAGAACTTGAAAAAAAATTTACTTTTTTGTTTTTTATCCGGTTTTTCGCGTGTTTTTTTGGGGTTCGATTGACGTTTTTTGCAAAAAATTGGGGTTTTTACGTTCGGAGGGATTGTTCTGTATCGTTTTATTTCTCTGTATTTCTGTTAGTTAAGCCACTTTTAGAATTATCGGTATTTTGGTATATTTTGCGTATCTCGCTCTTTTTCATTGTTTTATAAAGACTAATTTTTATGTTTTATGATGAAAAATAGTTATTTTGGGAATGGCGGTTTTCTGCTTTTCTATTCGGATTTATGTATCCCATGGACGTGTGGTTATATAAATATATTAAGAATAATCATAGTATATTATATGTTAGAAAACGGAGCCGTGTAGGCGTGTTCCCCTACATTCTCTCCTCTTTCTCGGCATATTCTCAGCACACTCTCAGCATACAGACAGCATACAGACAGCACTAAAGGCCCTCCGAGTGGACGCTTTGTGCTGGCTGTATGCTGTCTATATGCTGCCTATGTGCTGTCTATATGCTGTCTATATGCTCTTATTATGGATGGATCATGCTGATAAATGGTATTTTTCTACCTCGCAGATTCAAGTGATTGTGAAGTATTTGAAAGAGCCTTAAAAACATTCCTTCCTGTTCCTTCCCTATCCTTCCTTCGCCGTCAGAAATAGTTTGTATTTTTGCAATCGAGTTCAGCCACCTCCCCCCCCTTGACCCCATAACATCTCAATACCCTCAAAAACTAAACTCAAAATCTTTCCACTATGCAAAAACAGATTACCACAGAATTCCCCCAAAAAGAAAAAGGACACAGTCTGGAAGAACCGACTATGTCCTTGGGGATAGGAGATGATGAGGTTTACTTGAAACGGAAGTCCTGCCAGGACTCCTTGGTTTTGCCGCCTGAGATGATAAGAGGCTCCTGAAGCTTGCCCTGAAGGGAACTCTCGTAGCTCACGTTCTTGAGGAGAGCATCATATAGCTGTCCGTAAGTAACCTTTCCTTTGGTACGTTTGAGCTCCTTGAGGAGGAAGTAGGTAAGAAATCCATGACGCTGTTCCTCAAATGCATAGGCAGTCTTGTTGACATCAGCAGCAGAGAAGATAACGATGTCGCTACGGATACGAAGGCCTTTGATGCGGGCATCGCTTCGCTTGATATTGAAGAGGGGTTCGCCTGAACGCTGGGTGCCGTTGAAGCCGGCATCGATGATGAAAGTGATGCCCGTAGTGGCAACCTTGTTGAACCATGAGCAAAGCGTATCGAGTGAAAGGGAATTGGCGATGAGGGTCTTGGTTTCACGTTTGGTGAGATAGGCATCGGGGTCGAGCTCGGTCTTTCCAACCCAACTGCGTACGTTGCGAGTGTTGAAATCGGAGAAGAGGAGATAGGGCTTGAAATCGGCATCGGAGAAACCGTGACCGCTATAGTAGACCAGGACGTTGGCATTGCCTCTTACAGCTAGGGTGATATCCTTGAGCCAGCGGATGCCCTCGGTGCGGAGATCGTCGATAGAGGCATTATTGAGGACCTTGATATGACGCTCGGGGACGCCAAGGGTCTTGAGGCAATACTGACGGACTACAGCCCCATCATTTTCGGCAAAGGCGCAATCGGGAAGAGGGGCATCGTACTGCTGGTTAGCTATGATGAGAACATAGGTGTTGGCATTGGTCTCGGGCTTGAGAGCGGGGATATTGAAATCGACAAACTCGTCGTTGATAAGTTTCTCGTTCATGGAGATAATCTTCTCGTCGAAAGCTCCGTGGACTATAAACTCGACGCTTACACGACGGTATTGTGAACCGATTTCCTTGGCACAATAGGTTTCGTACTCGAAGCGGTTGGAGGTTTGGGAGAGACCTGTGACGTTTTTCTGGAGATAGTCCTGTACGCCAAGGGCACGGGCGAAAGCGAGCTCGGCATTGTTGCTGATGCCCTGAGCCGAAGAGAGGGAGAGGCGTACGGTTTCGCCATTGAAACGGGCGGCATCGTAACGGTGTTCACCATACTCTCCTCCATAGCGGATACGGGAGATGGCGCGGCCATCGGTACTGGAGGCGATGCGAACGGTAACCTTCTTGCCCTTGGCAAAGAGGTCGGAGGAGAAGTCGTCGATGCTCTGCTTGGCGATTGTACCAAGGGCTTTGGCGGTATTGCTATGCTGGAAAAGGTAATCGCCTACAGGATAGTCGTCGGTGACAGAAGCAAAGTTTTTGCAGTCGTAGGTGATGATGAGCACGTAGTTGAGCTCGGGACGGCCATCCTCACGGATATCGTCGACCATCTTGGCTGTAATATGGAACTTGGACTCGTCGTAGAGTTTCTCTTCGATGGGAAGGTTGAGAAGGAGGCTATTGGCGTGGTTCTGCATCGATTTCTGACGTGAAGTGATGTCGGAACGGAGCTGCTGGAGGATAAGCTCGCGATATTCGCCGTTGAGGGCGTTCTCGCTAGCGGGATCCTGGGCTCGCAGAGGAAGAGCCAGCACCACCATGAGGAAGAGACTGCAAAGGGTTAGAAAACGATAATAACGGGTAGTAATCTTCATAGGAGACTGTATTTAATAACGGATATTATTTTTCGATGGTAAAGGTAAACTTGTTCTGCAGACGATGGCGACAGAAATAGAGTACTATATAATAGAGGGCTACAACGAGGAGGGTGAAGAGCACGGCTCTCAATTCGCCCATCAGCTGAAGGAAGCCTACAAGACCTGTCAGCAGGATGACGGAGGGTACGAGATAGGCCAGCACTACAGCCAGCATACCTTTGGATTCGCTGATCTGGACCTGAACGGTGTCGCCCACCTTGAGTTCGGACCAGAGCGGGGTTTCTATCTCAAGCTCCTTCTCCTTGCTTTCTGCAAAGCCGCAACGGGAATGAGCCTGACAGGAGGCACAAGCGCTGACGCTAACGATCTGAACACGGACTTTTCCCTGCTCGACAGCAATGACTGTACCTTGATGTGATGCAATATGTGACATGGATATTCGGATTTTTCGGTGTTATTCTAATATTGAGGGAATCCCTGACAGGCTTTCACGCACTTGCCAGAGATATTTATCTTGTGGACATTCAAATCGCTCACCACTTCGGCCCGACCGTATTTGAAGGGGCTGGCGAAGCGGAAAACGAAGGGTACAACCTGACTGCCATCGGTGTCGATATAGCCCCAGAGGCCGTTCTTCTTGACAGGTGCCCGACTATCGTGGAACCCGAAGCAGTCTTCATACTGAAGGGGGATTACAATCTGGCCGGCTTCGTTGCAGAAACCCACCAGTCCGTCTTTCTCGACGGGAGCCAGTCCGTTGTGAAAAAGATATCCGTCGGGGCAGTTGAAATGGTAGTCGTATTCGATAGGCAGAACGGTATGCCCCCTACTGTCGATGATGCCATACTTGTCTCCCCTGCTTACCATAGCATATCCGTTAGAGAAGGGGGCTGCTATAGTAAAGGTACCAAAGACCTCCCGGCCACGGGTGTCGAGATAGCCCTGAAGGTCGCCTTTGCGATAGTTGTAGAGGCCATCGCCATAGCCTATGAAATCGTCGTAGCGGAAGGGGGTTATAGCCTTGAAGCCCTGAATACTAAAGAGAGCAAACTTATCGCCATCGGGATCGCGGACTATGAAGATACCATTGGTATCCACTCCGCTGATGAATTCGTATTTGATGGGGACCACCTCGACGCCCCGAGTGTCGATGATGCCGAATCGGTCGTATTTCTTAACTACAGCATAGCCGTTGAAGAAGGGATATACATATTCGTAGCCATTGCGGAGGCAGATGTTGCCCTCCTTATCTATCCAGGCATATTCTACATAGAAGGAGTCGACATCGAGCGCAACAACGGCCATGTTTTCGCTAAAGGTGCTGGCCGCACGGTATTGGGGAGGAATAGCTGGCGAACCATCCTCGTGGAGAAATCCGATGAGGTCGTTCTGATTGACGCGAATCATACCTTCTGCGGGATAGCTTATCTCTCGATAGATGCAGGGGACTACCTCTTTCCCCTGACGATTGATAAGGCCACACTGGTAATAATCGCGATAAACGAGACAGTAGTCGCCATGCCACTGGTCAACAAACATATACTGAGGCGTTACAAGTTCGCGGCCGTTTGCCAACTTAAAGCCAAAGAGTCCGTCGCGCTTGGTAGTCTGGATGCTGTCTACGAAATAGAGTTCACATCCGCACGACTCGTCGTCGATGAGGGTATACTCATCCTCGGACGCTATCTGCGCCCACATAGGCAAGGCTGAGAGGAGAAAGAGCAGAAGGATAAGTTGGCGTTTCATAGAGGACAGAATGATGGTTAGATGATGGTAATATCTGACTCGGAGACCCAACCTTTGCTGCCGTCGGCAATAGTGACCTTGAGCCAGGAATCTACACGATCAGAAATCTTCACCTTAGAGCCTTCGTGGAGGATAAACTTGTCGACACTTCCCTGATCGGGAGAACTCTTGATGACAGACATGGGAGCTGTAACAATGGCCTCCGAACGGCTGTGGGCGGAGAATGAAGAGGAGACGGTGAGTCCTACACAAAGCATCATAACGAGAGTCATGACCCCAGAGGCAATAAGACCTGCTTTGCGCATCTGATAGCTGCGAGCCAGGAAGAAGAGTACTACAGCACCTCCCAATAGAAAGAGAACAACAATAAGTATTGTCATCCAGCCACGAGGATTAGCTATGCTGCAAACCGCGTTCCACCAGCGTACTACGAGGAATTGAGGGAGTGTCTCGATATTGTCTTCTGTATGACTATATACGAACTCGAGGTTTTCTCGGATGTCGCGGTCAGCAGGAGCAAGACGATGGGCACGCTCATACCAGAGGAGAGCCTGGCCTGCCTCATTTTGACGATAATAGGCGTTGCCGAGATTATAGTAAAGGGAAGCACTCTCGTAGCCACCATCGATGAGAGTCTGATAGAGTTCGACCGACTGCTGATACTGACCCTGCTCGTAAGCCTGATTTGCGAGAGCAAAAGTTTCGCGTGGGGATTGTGCCCAAACGCTGAGTCCGCAGAATATGAATAGAATTGGAAATAGATGTTTCATAACTGGTAGTTGAGAGATTAAAGTGCGGCAATAGTGGAAAGAGTCTGATTGTAGATTTCGTGCTTGCGGGCAGAGCTGTCGCCGGGAGCAAAACGGGCCTCATCGACCGACTGGAGGGTCTCCATAATGAGAGAAAGCTGATCGGGATTGATATTGCGCTCGTTGAGACATTCTACTACAGTCTCGCGGTTGAGACGCGAACGGGGAATGCGGTATTTGTCGCTGAGACAGCCCCACAGAGCCTTATAGATTTCCTCGTAAAAGAGAGCATCCTTAGTGGAATCTGTTAGCAGACTTTCTGCATTGCGGAGACGCTTGCGGGCCTGTTTCATAGCTCGGGTCTGACGGAGGGTAACCTCGTCTCTGAGGAGAGCCTGATGCTTGCGCCCCATCACAATAGCCACTATAGCTGCCAAGATGGGAAGGAGTGCGAGCAGCCATTGCCACCAGAGGATGGAATCGGCATCAGACTGGAGACGGCCGGATCCCGACTTGATATGATTGATATCATCGTTGAGACGCTGGAGGTCGCTCTTGTTGCTGGACACGAGACGATCGTTGCCGTCGCCCTTGGCCACTTTTATCTCAAAACCTTCGGTATTGAGGGTCTCATAGGAGCCGGTCTGCGGATTGAAAAAGGTAAAACGGATAGGTTCTATCTTGTAGTTGCCTGCGCTTTGGGGTATGAGAATCCACTCGAAGGTGCGACTGCCGCTGATGCCACCATCGTTGCGGTTTATCTTATCGTTCACCTTGGGGTCGTAGACCTCGAAAACTTTGGCAAATTCTACCTCGGGCGCCTCTATTAGAGGAAGGTTTCCGCTACCGCTGACGGTAAGACGAAGGGTTATTGCTTCGTTGGCCTTGACTTCGGTCTGATCGATCTCGGCTTTAGCCTTAAACTGACCTACGGCTCCGCTGAAATTAGAACCGGCAGGAGCTTCGGGAAGGGGTTTAACGTTAAGAGAAAGTGAATTAGTAGTCAGATGACGTTCTACAGCCTGAGCCTGGTTGAAGAATGGGTCATCGAAGAGATCCCAGATGGAACCTGTGCGGCGGCGCTGAACAGGAACCATAGCCAATACGTCGAGCTCGAGAGGTGCGATACGCTGGGTACCGGTTTCCTGTCCGAAGATAGCTCCACGACGGATTTCTGCCACTACATAACGACGACCATTGATAGTCTCTTCTGACTGCTTTATCTGTTTGCCCTCGCTAAGGTCTTCGCTCCAGAAGCCCTTGTTGCCGGGAAGTTTGTCGATAGAATACTGATGGAGCGACACCTGGGTATAAATCTTATAGGTCACAATGACCTGCTCGCCCTGATAGGGATTTGTTTTATTGACATTAATGCGGGCGAATAGTGCATCTCCATTGATGGTGGCCTTATCTTCGTGCTGTTTCTGTTGCTGGTTATCATAGGCTCCACCACGAGTGGGACTACTCTGATCCTTTACCACCTTGAGCTGGGTAGAGGAGCCTTTGATCTTCTGCCCCTCTACGACACAGGTTGCACCACCTATGGTGATAGTGCCTTCCTTTCGGGCTTCAACGACATAGGTATAGGTAAAATTCTGTGTCACGCTACGCTTGCCATTAATGTTAGACTTGCGGGAAGAATATCCTGTCCAGGGGCCCTGCAACACTTCAAGGCCATTAAAGGAAGGCGGCTGGAAGTCCTTGTGTCGGGCATTCACCTCGAATGACACTTGGAATCGTTGCCCCACGCTGACGCTTCGAGGGCAGACTGTGGTTATCTCCTGGGCCAGCATGACTGCTGCCGAGAATAGAATGAAGGAGAATATTAAGAGTCGTTTCATTTTCGATAGAGAGTTTCCGTTGAGTTGGTTATAGTGGAGGTCAAATTCGAATTTGAGTATGGGATTTTCGGATAGTTGATGCGTAGATTGATTCTTTCGATAAAGCTTGGACGCAAAAGTCGATAATAATTACCAATCTTTCTCTATGCGGCCGTCAACCTTGCTTTCCTGACCGCGACGAACCTGTTTCTGGGTATTCTTTTCGTTGTTTCGGACAGCGTTGAGGAGACGTTCAGCATCCTTTTCCTTCTGGCTCTGCTTGGGCTGCTGACCCTTATCCTGCTTGGGATCCTGCTTCTGGTTTCCGTTGTCGCCTTTGTTCTGATCCTTCTTATCGTTCTGGTTCTTGTTGTCACCCTGGTCTCCCTGTTTCTTCTGATTGTCCTTATCCTTCTGGTCGCCTTGGTTACCCTGATTCTGGTCTTTCTTATCCTGTTTATCCTTATTGTTGTTGCCGCCGCCGTTTTGCTGCTGTTTCTGGTTTTGCTGCTGTTGGGCGGTAGCCAGAAGCTTCTTAGCCAAAGAGAGATTGTATTTAGTATCCTGATTCTTGGGATCGAGTTTGAGGGCCTCCTGATAACTGGTTACAGCCTGCTGAAACTGCTCTCTTCCCCCACCCTGGCCATCGCGCTGGGAAAGACCTTCCTGCATGTAGGAGTTGCCCAGATTGTGGTATACCTGAGAGCGCTTACGACCGCTGAGAGTGGGATCCTGGAGGGCTCGGGTGAAATGCTGGGCTGCTTGCGAGTAGTTCTTCTGACGATAGAGAGAATTACCCAGGTTATACTGCGACTTGTAGTAGGTACTGTCCGAAGCAAGGGCTTTGCGGTATGCTGCCTCTGCGTCGGTATAGTTTTTCTTGCTGTAGGCCTTGTTGCCTGTGCGGACCTCCTTGCGGGTCTGAGGAGTGGTCTTCTTGTTGACTGTCTTCTGCTGAGCAACAGCACTACAGGCTAACGAAAGAACCAGTATGAATAATAATGAGCGTTTCATCTACTTGCGATTAAGGATTTTTCCAAAATTGATTTTATTGTTTCTTTTCTCAAACAGCAACACCTCGGCAAGGAGGAACAGCATGGCTGCTGCAAGAGGATACTGATAGCGGCTCTCATATTCGGAGAAGAGAGCGTTGCCGTAATTGTCTTTCTCCAGCTGTTCGAGCTGCTTGACGATTTCGTTGATACCCGACGAGATATTGGCTGAACGCACATAGGTACCCTTGCCGGCGTTAGCAACATCGACCAGCATCTGCTCATTGAGACGGGTTGTAACCACATTGCCGTCGCGGTCTTTCTTGTAGCCTATATTGCGGCCATGCTCGTATTCGGGGATAGGAGTTCCCTTATCTGAGCCCATACCGATGGTAAACACCTTAACTCCTTCGGAAGCAGCATCACGAGCAACCTCTACGGCATCATCCTCGTGGTTTTCGCCATCTGAGATAACGATTATTGCTCTACTCTGCTTCTTCTGCCAGGGAATATCGGGGTTACCATAACCGAAACTTTCCATTGCCTTGTTGATGGCTTCTCCGATGGCTGTACCCTGAGCTTGGATGAGGTCGCAGGAGGTCTGGTCTACAAACATCCGTGTGGCGCTATAGTCATTGGTGAGAGGCATCTGGATATAGGCGCTTCCTGCAAAGACTATAAGGCTGACACGGTCGCTTCCCAGCTTATCGAGTAGGGTGCTGACTGCACGCTGGCTACGTTCCAGTCGGTTAGGGGTTACATCTTCAGCCATCATACTTCGGCTGATATCGAGACAGACTGCAATATCAGAGCCCAGGCGTTCGCCTTTTACCACCTTGGTTCCTACCTGGGGATTGGCCCAAGTGAGAATGAGACAGCATAAGGCCATCATTAGAAGAGCGAACTTAACATGGGGACGCCGACGGCTCTCGTCAGGCATGAGCGAATGCAGGAGCTGAGAATCGGCAAAGGCCTCCAAACGGTTGCGACGTCTGATTCGTAGCCATACATAGAGGGCTACGAGAGCCGGAACAACCAGCAGGAGATAGAGTATGTGGGTATGTTCGAAATGAACCATAGAGTCTGAGTGAGTTTATTGAGGTATTATCCTTATCTTGTTCTTGGGTTAGCGTTTGAAATAGAGAAGCTGGAGAAGTACTTCGAGGGCAAAACTGAGGAGACCCAGCAGGAGGAAGGGAAGGTATTCATCTTTGGTCTGCTGATATTGGGTAACATCAATCTTGGTCTTCTCCATCTTGTCAATCTGGTCAAAGATTTCCTGAAGCGACTTCTTATTGGTAGAGCGGAAATACTGGCCGTCTTCGGTTGCCGACGACATCTGTTTCATGAGTGCCTCATCAATCTCGACGGGGATTCGCTGGCGATGTACACGGCCTGTGTAGGGGTCACGTACAGGATAGGGAGCATCGCCCCTGCTACCGATACCGATAGTATAGAGCCTAATTCCATAGAGGGCGCATATTTCTGCTGCCGACATGGGGTCGACTGAGCCCATATTGTTGACACCATCGCTGAGCAGGATAATGACTTTGCTCTTAGCCTTGGAGTCCTTGATGCGGTTGATGGCTGTTGCAAGACCATCTCCCATAGCGGTACCATCCTTGATGATACCACTCTTGATATTCATCAGCTGGTTCTGCAACACCTGATGGTCGATAGTGAGAGGGACCTGAGTGTAGGCTTCGCCAGAAAAGACTACTATCGACATACGGTCGTCCTTGCGGCCGGCTATGAAGTTGGAGGCTACCTTCTTGGCCGCTTCGAGTCGATTGGGAGAGAAATCTTCGGCCAACATGGATCCGCTAACGTCAAGAGCCAATACCACGTCGATACCTTCAACCTTCATCTCCTGACGGCTGAGTTTGCTTTGTGGACGGGCCAGAGCCACTACCAATGCGGCTACAGCAAGAACACGTAGAGCAAAGGGCAGATGGCGAAGACGCTGGCGGAGGGTTTTACCATATTGCTGGAAGTCGCTCACGCCAGGAAACACTATCGAACTGTTTTGCTTACGGTAGCGCCACCAGTACCAGCCCACCATAAGGGGGACCAGTACCAGGCCGAGCAGCATCCAGGGATTTGCAAATGTGAAATTCATTTCTTAGTAAAGGGGATAGTAATTGGGGGGATTATGCTTGAGTACCATTCTCGTCGGCAAACGGACTTTCCTCCTTTCGGACAGATTCTGCCGGACGGGTTTCTTCTACAAACAGTTTGGCATCTGCCATCGACCTGTCGTGCTCGTAGGGCTGGGGTTCTGCTTTGGCAAACTTCACCATATCGGCTGTACGGAGAATATGGCGCAGACGGTCGTAACTCTCTTGCGACACCTGTTTTTCGGCATAGGCCTCAAGGGTCTGGTCGGAAGTCATCTCTGCCGAATCGATACCGAAACGCCTGTTGAGATAGAGACGGAGGATATCGGTAAGCTCGGTATGGTACTCTTTCTGGAATCCTGCCTGCCAGAGGTTGCGGACACGCAATTTCTCAAGGTCGTTGAGGGCCTGCTGGTAGTCTGGTACAGGAGGAGCCGCGGGCAAAGAGATGATAGGCTTGTTGGCCTTGATGCGACGGGTGATAAAGATGGCTGCTACCACTATCAGGGCTACTCCTAAAGCCAGCAACACCCAACGGAATATCTCCCAGAAGGTATAGGGCTCGCGCATCACGTCGGCAATATCCTTGATTTCGGCCTTTACGGTGTCTACATTAGCCACATCCATTACCTTGAGGGTAAGCACATCGTTGCTATAGACGGGAGCATCGGACCATTGGACGGCTATGCTGTCGATGGTATATTCCCCTTCGTCGAAGCATGTGACCACGTTCACCTGGCGTACGGTAGCCGACTGACCCGACTGGCTTACGGTATCGTAACTCTGCGAAACGAGTTCAAGATGGCTGCGGGAGAGGTCTTCCTTGGTGGGGAATATGACGTGCTGGGAAGAGAGGTCGATATTGGATACCTCCACTACCAGGTTGAGCTGGTCTCCTATGGTGATGGTGGCATGCTTGCCGAGCGTCACATGGGTGGTATCCCAGCTGAGGGTAACCACTTTCTGAGCCTGGCAGACACCAAGAGTGAGTGCGAAAAGGAGAATTGCAAGTATTCTTTTCATTGGCGCATTTTAAATAGTTTGATAAGCTGGCGGGCAAAATCGTCGCCAGTCTGGATGTCGACATGGTCAACTCCATATTTCTGCAACAGCACATCGAGATGCTGAGCCTCGAGGACACGATGACGCTCGAAGGCATAACGCATCTTTGACGAGGAGGTATCCACCCACATTGTCTTGCCGGTTTCTGCGTCGCGCATCTGAACAAGACCTATATCGGTCAGAACCTGCTCGCGACGGTCGGCAATCCGGATAACGCTCAAGTCGTGCTTGCGGCCGGCAATCTTGAGTCCCTCTTCGAAAGTAGGTCCCTGAAGGTCGCTAAGCAGGAAAGCCGTGCTGCGTTTCTTGATAACATTGGTGAGATGCTTCAAGGCAAGACCGATATCGGTTCCACGGCTGGTGGGTTCAAAGGTAATGAGCTCGCGGATGATTCGCAGAATATGGGTGCTGCCTTTCTTGGGAGGAATGAATTTCTCTATCTGGTCGCTGAAGAGTATCACACCCACCTTGTCGTTGTTGGAGATGGCGCTGAAAGCGATGGTTGCGGCCACCTCGGCTACCAGATCGCGCTTGAGTTGCTGACGGCTGCCGAAAGAATTGCTTCCGCTCACGTCGACAAGGAGCATTACCGTTAGTTCGCGTTCTTCTTCAAACACCTTGACATAGGGATGATTGAGTCGGGCGGTCACATTCCAGTCAATAGAGCGTACATCGTCGCCATACTGGTACTCGCGGACTTCGCTGAAAGCCATACCGCGACCCTTGAAGGCGCTATGGTATTCGCCGCTGAAGAGTTGACGCGAAAGACCTTTGGCTCGAATCTCAATTTTGCGAACGCGCTTTATTATGTCTGTCTCAGTAATCAATTGATTAATGAAATTGAAAGTGGATTAAAGAATGATTTTTACTTTCCGCCCTCTATTAGGGAACATCAACGCGGTTGAGGATTTCGTTAACCATCTCTTCGGATGAGATGTTTTCTGCCTCTGCCTCGTAGGTGAGACCGATACGGTGGCGGAGCACATCCATGGCAATGGCGCGAACGTCTTCGGGGATAACATAACCGCGACGCTTCATGAAGGCATAGGCCTTGGAGGCGATGGCCAACGAGATGCTTCCACGGGGAGAGGAGCCATAGCTGATGAGGGGACGCAGACGCTCGAGACCATACTGCTCGGGGAAACGGGTAGCGAAGATGATGTCTGTAATGTAGTTCTCAATCTTCTCGTCCATGTAGACTTCGCGTACCAGCTGGCGTGCCTTGAGGATATCGGCAGGCTTGAGCATGGCGGTCTGCTGGGAGAATCCCTCGTGAAGACTCTGGTGGAGAATGGTACGTTCTTCCTCTTTTTTTGGATAGGAGATGACACACTTGAGCATGAAACGGTCAACCTGTGCCTCGGGCAGAGGATAGGTTCCCTCCTGCTCGATGGGATTCTGGGTTGCCATAACGAGGAAAGGTTCCTCAAGCTTAAAGGTAGTGTCGCCGATGGTTACCTGACGTTCCTGCATAGCCTCGAGAAGTGCACTCTGCACCTTGGCAGGAGCACGGTTAATCTCATCAGCAAGAATAAAATTGGAGAAGATGGGGCCTTTCTTTACCTGGAAGGTCTCGTTCTTCTGGCTATAGATCATCGTACCGATAAGATCGGCCGGAAGGAGGTCGGGAGTAAACTGGATACGGCTGAACTTAGCGTCGATAGCTTTGGCAAGGGTGGTAATGGTAAGGGTCTTGGCCAAACCTGGTACACCTTCGAGAAGCACGTGGCCATTGCTGAGAAGGCCTATCATAAGGCTGTCAATCATGTGCTTCTGACCAACAATATTTTTGCGCATCTCCATATTGAGTGCATCAATAAAAGCGCTTTCGCGTTCAATACGCTCGTTCAGTTCTTGAATGTTAACCTGTTCGTTCATATATTTATAAATTCTCTATTTAATTGCATTTATCAAATTTGCCCTTAAGTAACGACATCCGGTTGTGGCTTATTGTGCCTTTAACATACTTTTAGAGTCGGTTTAACTAATGGAGCCGAAGCAAGAATCACTATTCGGTATAGAATCAGGCTGTTTGAAACGATTCGGCATCCTTTCGCAACCGGCCTCCTATAACATCTCGAAAGAAAAGAAAAGACATGTTATCTTTCTACTCAATCGGAGCGCAGACTCTTGCTCAAAAGAATTGCAAAAATAATAAAATATTCTCACATGCGCAACACCCGTATATATATTTAACACAAGCTATGTTCTTAACAGATTCATCTTCCATTCATTAAAAGCAAGAGAAATAATACGGCAATAACAATTCTACCCCCCAATAATAGGATTTGGGAACCCTAAAAAAAACAGAAATTCACATTCGGAACGGTCAAAATTAATCTTCCGATTTCCGATCTTTTATAAACTCCACATAAAGTCCACATAGGCTCCATATAGAGTCCACCTAGCGTCCATATAGCGTCCACCTAGCGTCCACTCTAACACACGACAACCAGCTCCAGACCGACGATTCGTGGAGGCTATGTGCTGTCTATACAGAGTCTTAATGCCTGTCAAGCCAAGGAAAGAATTAGGATTTCCTCGGAATCGTTATGCTTTCAAACAGATTTACAGACAAATAACAGGCAAATATCATTTATCAGACAAACCTTTATGCGATTGCCCAATTAAGGATAAAACAACACATCTGCTCATCTCTTAAATTTGAGTCCATATTGTGCATTTTGAATAACGATTCATTTCTGAAAGATAACAAATATTAACATCTATCAAAAACATGATATTTTAGTTTATTTAACAGGCAAATACAAACATTATCAAATCCAACAACTGAAAGAACAATAGAATTATCTCCAAAATTCAATCTTAGATAAAAGAAGTATTATTGCACATAAATTGAGAAGCCATTACAAAGAACAGGACATACCTGATTCCACTCCTCCCCTACCCGCCCATCAGGACAGGAGAATCAGACCTTATTCTGCCCTCAACAACAAATCTAATAGAATAAATTATAAAATAAATTTGGTCGATTGAAAAAAAAGACGTATCTTTGTAGTCTAAAATTCACTCAAAGAAACTAAATATCTAATTAATTATAAAACACTTATGAAAAGCAAAAAGGTACTATTTGGCTTAATTCTTGCCGCTTTTGTGGGTACCGCTGGCATTTCCAGCGCCCAGACAAAGGCTAACTTCGAGTCCAACCAGCTCATTGAAATCGGACCCGACAACATTGGTGGCCGTGTTCGTGCAATTATTGCAGACCAGAGCGACCCTCAACACAAAACCCTCTTTGCCGGTGGCGTAGCCGGTGGTCTCTACAAATGGAGCAACGGCGCATCCTCATGGGAGTTCGTTCCCTACCAGGACGCTCAAGGCAAGCAGGTAACACTCCCCATCAGTCATATGGTTCAGACTCCTAACGACAATATGATTTACATAGCTACCGGCGAAGGCATGGCTGTGGGCGAGAATGCAAACTCTTCTCTCATCGTTCCCGATGGCCGCGGTCTCTTCCGTTTCAATCCCGCAAACAACTCTTTCGAACTCGTTAGCGGCACCCAGACCTGGAAGCACATCAACCGCCTGGCTTTCCTCTATCGCAACAACACCCTCCATTTCTACGCTGCTACCAACCAGGGTCTCTATCGCTGGGCTGTTAGCAATGGCGCAGCTTGGGGCACCCCCACTCAGGTATTTGCAGGTCCCGTTCAGGATATCGAAATCGTAAGCGGCGACAACATGGCATTCTTTACCTCCGGCAGCCATCTCTACAAAATCAGCAACGTAACCAGCGGTAACGCTTCCTACAGCGACATCAGCTCCTCTTGCCCCGCTTTCGGTGGCGACGCTCTCCGCATTGAGCTTGCTGCTGCAAAGAGTGACAAGACCTATCTCTACGCTATGGTTGCCAAGAAGGACGGCCTCCTCGAGGGCGTTTATCTCACTCACAACCAGCAGCAGTGGACAAAACTCACCCCTCCCACCACTACCCCCTTCACCGCTGACAACAACGGCTGGCACAACAACACCATTACCGTTGATCCCCAGAACCACAAGCGCATCATCATCGGTGGTGCTACCATCTGGGAAGGCCAGGGTTATGTAGAGAACTCTCTCTACCAGTGGACCATGGCTTCCTATTCTGAGGATTACCTCGGCGCATTCAACTACATGGAGAATGTTTACCCCAGCCCCATCTTCGTTCACAGCGGTATCCACGAGATTCTTCCCGTTCCCGAGATTGCTGAAGGCGGCGACACCACCTGGACTTACTACATCGCTACCGACGGCGGTATCTTCAAGACCACCTACGATCTCTTCTACTTCCACGCTATGAACCAGGGCTTCAACACCGTTCAGTACAACGGCATCGCTATTGCTCCCGACGGTTCCATTCTCGGTGGTGCAATGGACAACTCCTGTCCCTTCATCCAGAGCCGTCACGACCATTACAATGGTAACGAAAACGACACCTGGTACGATCACGGCAGCACCCGCAACCACCTTGCAAACATCTACTGGATGGGCAATGGCGGTCAGGTAGAAGCTTCCATGTTCGAACAGGTTGCTCCTTCCGTACGTCGCGGTCTCTTCTTCTCCAGCAACGGTACCGCTAACATCCACATGACCAGCCAGGGTACCCTCCCCGTAGCTGCTTATGGCCGTGCTTATGACGACTACAACAACTACACCAACACCCAGACCTGGACCTACGATACCAACTTTGTAGGTACCAGCCTCGGCTATGCTAACGACATCGCCAACATGGCTCTCTTCGAGACCACCAACAATCAGGGCTTTGACTCCGTTACTTTCAACATCGATACCCTTGGTACTATCATCCGCAACGGCGTTGAGATCAGCTTCAAAGATACCGCTTATGCAAATTGTGCAGCCAACTTCCAGGTTAAGGCCGGCGACCAGATCTACGTAGGTTCCAAGGCTCACTTCGGTTATCCTTTCCTCTACACCTTCACCAACGATTTCAAACTTGGTGACAACCTTACCCACAGCGCTCACAATCCCCTCGCTGCACGTCTCTTCCTCTCTGCTAAGAAGGCTACCAACCAGGGCTGCATCCGCGTATGTCTTGCTCCCTCCGACTACTCCAAACTCTGCACCGGCGACCGTTCCGCTCCTGTAAGTTCCAAACTCTACTGGTACGAACTCTACAAGACCATGGGTGGCGCAGGTAAGAAATATGAAACTACCGGTCAGCTTGCTCCCAGCAACAATGGCGACGCTATCTTTTTCGAGGTAATCGACACCCTCGGCGAACAGCACTATATGCTCCGCGTAGCTAACATCAACGCTTGCAACCTCAACGATCCTACCAACACCGACGTTATCAACTGGGAAGGTATCTATGAAGGTATGCCTCGTATCACCACCATCGACACCATCTTCTTCAATGGCGCAAACTATCGCATCAACCGCCCCATCACCTGCATCGCAGTTGATCCTCGCGAAGGCAAGGACATGGTTGTTGTAGCTCTCGGCGGCAACGACGCCAACACCCCCAACCTCTACATCATCAACAACGCTAACAATCCTGCTACCCGTACCGTTACCGCTAAGACCGTAGAAGGTGGCCGTGCTATCTATAGCGCACTTGTTGAAATGACCACCGGCAACATTATGGTTGGTACCGACAATGGCGTATTCGTAGCTAACGCAGGTTCCTATAACGAATGGAATGCTTATGGCGAATTTGCAGGTGTTCCTGTAACCTCCATCCGTCAGCAGACCAAATCTCTCCCCACCGTAAGATACACCACCCACAGCGGTATCAACGAGGAACGTCACATTTTTGCTAAGACCAAATTCCCCGGCGCTATCTACTTCGGTACCTATGGCCGTGGCGTATTCATGAATATGGAATATGTAACCGATACCGTAAACGAAGTTGTTGACAGCGAAGATTTCGCAGGCATCACCACCGTTGACAATGGTCTCAACAGCATCTCCATTTTCCCCAACCCTGCTACCAACTATGCTAACATTGACATGACCGTTGTTGAAGGTGGCAACGCAACCATCAACGTTTACGACATCAATGGCAAGCTCGTTTACACCGAAAATCTTGGTCGCATCAGCGAAGGCAACCGCGTTTACAAACTCAACACCCAGAACTTCCGTCATGGAATGTATCTCGTTAACGTAAACATCGGAAGCAAAGCAGCCACTTCCAAGCTTATCGTACGCTAATATTAATTAGATAATAAAAGAGGTACTGGCTGCAAACGCAACCGTACCTCTTTTTTATTATAAGGTATAAGCAATAATTAATTATATCTAACAACATCACACGATGAACCTAGTACAAGAACTCAAATGGCGTGGAATGATCCATGACATGATGCCCGGCACAGAAGAACAGCTCAACAAAGAGATGACAACGGCTTATGTCGGTATTGACCCCACCGCCGACTCCCTCCATATCGGACACCTTGTTTCTATTATGCTCCTCAAACATCTCCAGATGGCTGGTCACAAACCTCTGGCCGTAGTGGGTGGCGCAACAGGAATGATCGGTGACCCTTCTTTTAAAGCTGCCGAACGTAAGCTTCTTACCGTTGAAGAAATCCAGCACAACGTAAGTTGCATCCGTCAGCAGTTGGAGAAATTCCTAGACTTTGACGATTCAAAGGATAATCATGCAGAAATCCTGAACAACTACGACTGGATGAAGGACTATCTTTTCCTTGACTTCATCCGAGACATCGGTAAGCATATTACCGTCAACTATATGATGACCAAGGATAGCGTCAAGAAGCGTATGGAAACTGGCATCTCCTTTACCGAGTTCAGCTATCAGCTACTCCAGGGATTCGACTTCCTGACCCTCTATCGCACCAAAGGTTGTCGCTTGCAGATGGGTGGTAGCGATCAATGGGGTAACATTACTACCGGTACAGAACTCATCCGCCGAATGGAAGGCGGCGAAGCATTCGCTCTAACCTGCCCTCTTATCACCAAGGCCGATGGTACAAAATTCGGTAAGACCGAAGGCGGTAATGTATGGCTTGATCCCAAAAAGACCTCGCCCTATAAGTTCTACCAGTTCTGGCTGAACTGTAGCGACGTTGATACAGCTAAATACATCCGCATCTTCACCCTTTTGAGTGAGGAAGAAATAGCCGAACTCGAACGCCTGCATGCAGAAGCCCCCGAACGCCGTATCCTTCAAAAAGCATTAGCTAAAGACATCACTTGCCGTGTACATTCAGAGAAAGAATATGAGGCAGCTGTAGCCGCCTCCGAACTTCTTTTCGGTAAGGGTACTACCGAACAGCTCAATGCTCTCGACAAAGATACTCTTATGAGTGTCTTTGAGGGTGTTCCCCAATTCACTATCTCCGCTTCTAAGCTGAAGGACGGTATAGATATTATTGAACTGGCTGCTACCGAAACGCAGATGTTCGCTTCGAAAGGAGAGATTCGCCGTGCTCTCAAAGAGAACTCGGTATCGCTCAACAAAGCCAAGATATCCGAGGGTTACCTTGTAACCGAAAAGGATAAACTCTCTTCAGGACTCATCTTGCTGCAGAAAGGTAAGAAGAACTACTATCTGGTCAACGTAGAAGATTAAATATTGAAAAAGAAGGCGGGCTATGAAGTCCGCCTCTCTTCTAACTGATAACGCTATGAAAAGATTATTCGCCATCACACTCAGTCTTGTAGCTTTATTTGCTACTTTCTCATGTCAGAAAGAGAATAACACAAACAGCAATAACGAAGACCTCTCCACCATTGCAGGCACCCGATGGAGTTACACAAAAATAGATACACTTAATGCTCCTGACGGTTCGGCCGAAGCCCAACTGATAGACAAGATGACATTCAACTTCACATCAGAAAGCAAGGGGACCTATTCGATGGATTTTGAGCTCTTGGTTGAAGGAGAAACAGACTATGCTGATGTAGAAAGCTACCCAATGGATTATACCTATAACACCCAGAATCGTCAAGGAAACATTATAGTGAAAGACGAAGGTGGCAACAGCCTATACAACTTCACTTTCCAAATAACAACGCCTTCAACAATGGATGTTAGGATAGGAGGTTCTAACCCAATGGAATTTACCAGACAATAAAAGTCACCTTAATACTCAATCAAAAGACGAAGACACCAACTAAGGTGTCTTCTTTTTTTTATAGAAAAGAATATATATATCGAAAATACTAGAATTTAACAAAAACACAATAATTTACATCACTCATTATCAGCAAGAACAAAAATAAATCAATATTTTTTTATCTATTTACACAATAATATTCAACTATTGGAGTTATTTAATTAAAGAAATGAAGGCTCCATTCTTTTCAAGTCAATATTTAACATCTAGAGCCTAAAAAAAAATAGATAAACACTATGAATAGATTCACTCTTCCCCGCGACCTTTATCATGGCAAAGGCGCTATCGATGCTCTTAAAACTTTCAAAGGCAAACGAGCTATCGTTTGTGTTGGTGGTGGTTCAATGAAGAAATTCGGCTTCCTCGATCGTATCTGCAACAACCTCAAAGAGGCTGGTATGGAAGTTGAACTTTTCGAAGGCATCGAGCCCGATCCTAGTGTAGAAACCGTAATGAAGGGAGCTGAAGCTATGCTTCGCTTCCAGCCCGACTGGATTGTAGCCGTTGGTGGCGGTTCCCCCATCGATGCAGCAAAAGCAATGTGGATTAAATACGAATATCCCGAAACCACTTTCGAACAGATGTGTGTAGTATTCGGCATCCCCGAGCTCCGCAACAAGGCTCATTTCTGCGCTATCAGCTCCACCTCCGGTACCGCAACCGAAGTAACAGCTTTCTCTATCATTACCGACTACTCCAAGGGTATCAAATATCCCATCGCTGACTTCCAGATCACTCCCGATGTAGCGATTGTAGACCCCGATCTCGCTGAGACTATGCCTCAGAAACTCGTTGCCCACACCGGTATGGATGCTATCACCCACGCTGTTGAGGCTTACGTATCTACTGCTCACACAGACTATACCGATCCTCTCGCTCTCCATGCTGTTAAGATGATTCAGCGCGACCTCGTAAAATCTTACAATGGCAATATGGAATGCCGTGCATCCATGCACAATGCACAATGCCTCGCAGGTATGGCATTCTCCAATGCGCTCCTCGGTATTGTTCACTCCATGGCACATAAGACTGGTGCTGCTTTTGCAGATTTTGGCGCTCACATCATCCATGGTGCTGCAAACGCTATGTATCTTCCCAAGGTTATCGCTTACAATGCCAAGAACCCTGAGGCATTAAAGCGTTATGGTGAGATTGCTGATTTCATGCATCTTGGTGGTAACAGCGACGAAGAGAAGGTTCAGCTTCTCATCAAGTATCTCCGTCAGATGAACGACGACCTCCGTATTCCTCATTGCATCAAGAACTATGGTGCAGACAGCTATCCTTGCGAGAATGGTTTCGTTCCCGAGAACGTATTCCTCGAGCGTCTCCCCGAGATTGCAAAGAATGCTATCGGCGACGCATGCACAGGTTCCAACCCCCGTCAGCCCAATCAAGAAGAGATGGAACGCCTCCTCAAGTGCTGCTACTATGATACCGAAGTAGACTTCTAATATCTTCGATACTTTCAATATCAGGCCAACCGCCTGATGAACAAAGGTACCGCCTAGTGTGTGGTACCTTTTTCTATTCTGGATAATAAAGTCACTCAACTTATAGACATCACATATAACCAGGCGTTTGACAAATCAATCAAACCACACCCGAACCTTAGCATCCTCATAACGGCCACTTAGCGTCCACCTAGCGTCCACTTAGCGTCCACTTAGCCTCGGAGTAGAGTCACGAAACGAACCCGAAAGTGGACGCTAGGCCGACGCAATAGGGATGCTACCTTAAGGCAACAGTCCATCTGTCTATACCGAATCAAGAAACAACGTAATAACAAACCCATCTCCCTTGCCGCTTTCAAACCAGCACGAAAGATATCTAAGCGAAGGACAACCCAAGAGTAACAGTAGCCTGACCTTAGTTTCTATCCAAGTTTCTATCCTAGTTCAATCCAAGCCGAATCCTAGTCAAATCCTAGTCAAACGAAAATCAAGCCCTAGGTTTATCCTGGATGAATGGTAGGTGAAGGATAGTTAAACCCAGGCCGAATGGTGGCCGAACCCAGGCCGAACCCAGGCCGAACGTAGGCCGAACGTAGGCCGAACGTAGGCCAAAACCAAGCAGACATATTGTTCCAAAGAAAAACCAAAATAAATTTGTCCATTTCGCATGACTTTTGTATCTTTGCATAAAGATATATTTCCTGTCAACATTATGTAATAAATTGATTTTCCATCAAAAGCCAACATTTATCAATATAATAATCAAATAATTCCGAAAGGAATAATAAGAAAATCATTCTCCCGACAAATAATGGTCATGAAAAAAATTATCATATTAGTACTATTGGGGCTGATGGGTCTCGAGGCCTCGGCACAGAAGATAAACCTGGCGAAGCTAGGCAACACTCTTAGGAACAAAAATTTGGACATGTGGTATGAGATAAAGGGAGATAGATTTGTGGTGAGGGACAATGCCACAAATCGTATGGGCATCATGAACCTGAAAGGTAAAATGCTGATACAGCCGAAATACCAAAACATTGTTTTTCTAAATAATGGAGGACTGATCTATTTCAAAATATCAGATACCACCTATAGCCTGATGAATCATCAGGGCCAATGGGTGGTTGAGAACGAACATGATTATCTTATCGACATGCTTCCCAATAGCACGGTTGACAAATTCCTTCCTGTACCGGGAAGGGGCAAGTGGGGGCTGGTGGACTCGTTGGGCAACTGGCTGATGCCGATGGAGTATTTGACTTTATATGTTGACGACAGCGAACGCGGATGGGTGATAACGGAAGAAGGCCTTTATGACGTGTACAAGAAGCGCCTATTGCTGCAGGAAGGTATTAATTGGACCCACAAAATCGGCAACAATCTTTATGCGGTTGGGAAAAGAGGTGACAAGGTAGGCATTATTGACACCCTTGGCCAATGGGTGGTGGAGCCTGAATATGATTGGATACATAATGAGTCGGATGGTTTTATATCCTTTTTGAAGAGGGTACATACTGTTGCACAAGACACGGTAATCAAAGTGGGGCGCGATGGATACAGGCGTACGACTTACTACTACCGCAATTATGGATTTATGGACAGACAGGGGCGTGAGGTAATTCCGGCTCAGTTCGATGAAACAGAAGATTTTAATAATGGATATGCAAAAGTGATGATAAGCGGCAAATGGGGATATATCGATACGACGGGCAAAATGGTGGTTCCTTGCAAGTATGAATATGGTAGTGAATTCCAAAAGAATGGAAAAGCATGGGTAATGACAGAAAGTGGTGATAAGAGTGCATTTCATCTCATTGATGGGCAAGGTAATATATTGTCGACTGTTGAGGATAGAGAGGTGGTTTCTTTTGAGAAAAATACGATAATATGGTTCCTCAATGATGATAAATTTATGGTAACCGACTACGACGGCATGGAACTGGCGAGATACGACGATATTATATACGACGATATAATTTTAAGAGAAACCGGTTATTATAGCGAGGAGGACATGATAGCCGTAAGACAGGGCAGCAAATGGGGATTTGCCGATAGGGACTATCTGCCGCTGATTCCTTGCCAATACCGTATAGCAGATGGTTATGGCAACGGCCCGGGAGGAATAGTAACTCTCCAAGACGGCTCGACCCGCTATATCGACCGAGAGGGCAAAACGATACTGAATCTTGACGGATTGACAGGGGTAGCAAAAGTAGGGAAAGATCTCTACAAGGTGATGATCTACGCAGATGGCGACCGCATTTATCAGGTAGGGCTGGCCGACGGGAAAGGCCACTCCACATTCAGCAAGGAGGAGCTCGAGACGGCCAGGAGGACCTATCTGAAACGACTGAAAGACTGGGAAGAGGAAAAGAAAGAGGAGGACCGTATTGTTGATGACTTTTCGATCGAGTTGGTGGATACAATTCCGGCCGACCAAGTAAAAAGTGTTCCCATGGGAATGGTGGTAGACTCCCTATCAAACGACCCATACGACGAGGTGTTTGTTGTTATTGACGAGGACCCTATGTTTCCTGGTGGAATGGATTCTCTATACGCCTTCCTCAAGGCCAACATCCAATATCCCGAAGAGGCCAAGAGAGACAGCATCGAGGGCAAGGTGTTTGTGCAGTTCGTGATAGGAAAGGATGGATCGGTCAATCCGCAGACCATCAAGGTGCGGCGAGACATAGGTGGCGGATGCGGAGAGGAGGTGGTGCGGGTGATAAAGCTGATGCCCCGATGGATACCAGGCAGGCAGAATGGCAAAGTAGTGAGATGTGAGTACATCCTGCCGGTAAAGTTTGAATTGAACAAGGAGGAATAGTCTTGGTTGGAGATACACCTTCGACAATAACCTAACTATAGGTTATTTGATCAGATTATTTAGTTTATGCTGTAATTAATACAATAGTTCTCCGTTATATTACTTCACAACCTAACGAGAGGGAGCCGAATAGCCAGCAGTTTGCTGGGAAGGAAGCTCTCTCTTTGTGGGGGTAATATACAAGTTGATATTGTAGAAGACGCCCTAATTATTGATGATATTTACGCTACTGACATTATACTTCCTGTTGCTGCTGTCGCTTTTTGACGTGCTGATGGTTCCTGGTGCCTTCGGCCATGGAGCCTGGTGGCTGTTGGCTGCTCTGCTGGCCAAGACGGCTGCCTCGATGGGGATGGCGTCGCTCTCGCTGGTATGCCGCAGACGATGGCCTGTGGCTGTAGTGGCCTCTGTGCTGACGATATGGATGGTTGCCAACGGACTGTATTATCATGCAACAGGTCTTTATATCACCTATGATGTATTGACAATGGCAGGAGGACTGGCTGGATTCACTTCATCTATTGCTTCGTACCTGAAGTGGGATGTGTGGCTGCTTGTGGGCTTGTCGCTTCTTATTGTGCCGCTACTAATGATGAAGTGGCCGGAGCCTACGTGGAGAAGAATGGGCTGTGTGTGGATTGCTGTAGCCTGCTGTACTATAGTGGGTTGTTTCTGCCACTACTTGCACAATTACAAGTACCGTTACGAGGGGGACAATCCAGCCCTTACAGTCGACTATTTCAGAATTATGGACTTCTATGGTGAATGCAAGCCCAAGGCCTGGAGGGCTGGAGAGAACTGGTATATCGAGCGCCATTCCATAGCGATGGCACTCCCCCATCTCTTCGTGCATGCCTACAACCAGCAACAGGAGGAGAAGCAGAATGCCTATATCTCGTTTACCGAGTCCGAGGAGGCATTCCTGGATCGTGCTGTGGTAGAAGAATCCGACACCATAAGAGGACACCTGGTTGTGCTGCTTGTGGAGAGTCTGGAGTCGTGGGCCTTGGAGTCGCGTGATGCCGCAGGCCACGAAGTCACCCCATGTCTAAATGCTTTTGCCGCAGGAGATAACGTGCTGGTGGCTCACAGGGTGGTCTGTCAGAAGCGATATGGCGAGTCGGGCGACGGTCAACTGATTATCAGCTCGGGATTGCTGCCCGTAAAGGAGGGGGTGGCCTGCATGAAGTATGCCAACAGAACATATCCTAACTATGCGCATCTGTTTCCCGGTTCGGTGCTGATAAACCCAGTAAAGAACGCCTGGAATCAGACCATCATGACTGGCCGCTACGGATATAGGCAACTGGTGGAACCTGAAGGCGTCACGATGAAGGAGTCGTGGAACGATGCTCAGGTAATGGATATTACCCGTACCGTGTGCGACACATTGCAAAGGCCGACGTGCGTGATGGCGTTGACCATCTCAAGCCATACCCCTTTTGATAGGGTGAAGTCCTCACTCAAACTGGCAGGAGACCTTACACAGGAGCGCCATCGCTACCTGCAATGCATCCACTATGCCGACAGCTGCGTGGGAAAATTTCTGCGATGGGCCGATACAGCAGAGTGCATGCGAGGCGCTACGATAGTGGTAACGGGCGACCACAACATCTTCCCCGATGGCGTGTGTCCGCTCATAGTAAAGTCGCCATCCATAGACGGACGCGTAGTGATAGAGGAGGAATGCTTCCAGATGGACATATATCCCACGATACTGTATGCAATAGGCCAGCAGGGCTATACCTGGAAAGGTTTTGGAGCAGACCTGCTGAAGGAAAGGAATACAACAGCACGCCTCATCGATGTAGAGTCAGCCTATGAATTGTCCGATAAGCTAATAAGGAAAAACTATTTCGCCAAATGAACCATTCTTTGACAATAAAGCCACAGGGATAGTTGCTATCGAGAGTTTTTGTTGTATATAATATTCATATACAACCCACTATCTATCCATATCTATTGATGAATGATAGCGTGTTGCGACGATTGCACTATTTAAATAAACATCAATCCAAGTAGCTATATTCTAGGATAAATATTTAAGTTTTCCTCCAGACAGAAATCCAGCGCACGAATGATAGCATCTTTGTCCATCTTCTGTCCGATGAACACAAGTTTCTGCATACGGTCGCCATAGTCAGGATCCCAGTCGTGGGCAAGGCCCGGGTCATGCTGGAGCATATAATGCAGCTCGTCTTCGGGAGCCGTAGCATACCACTTGCCTGCTTTCTTGAGATTGACTTGCACACCAGCCTGTTCGAAAAGAAAACTCATATCGATATCCTGGCTAAAATAACAAATACCTTTGCAACGGATAACTTCCTTGGGCCACATGAGGTTGATAAATCGATCGAACTTGTCGATATTGAAAGCTGCACGACGATAATAGACAAAAGTGGAAATACCATACTCTTCCATATGGCTGTGACCCTCCTGACAATGCTGACAATGGCAATGTTCACCATGCTCGTGATGATGGTGTTCATGCTCGTCATCATCGTGATGATGGTGTTCGTGCTCGTCGTGATGATGTTCATGATGGTGATGATGCTCATCTATATGATGGTGTGGAGCGCGGGCTTCGGCATCCTCCTCGGCTGTCGTAAGGCGCTCTATCTGACGTATCCATCCGGCAGATCCCTCCGTTCGCTCGTAGTCGAAGAGATGAGTATGGACAAGAAGGTCAAGATCAACGTCAGCAAAGTCAGTCTCAATGATCTTGGCTTCTGGATTGAGCTGGCCAATAATATGACGTAGACGTTCTACATCCTTGCGTTCCACCTCGCTCACCTTGTTGAGCAGCACAATGTTGCAAAATTCAACCTGCTGGATGATAAGACTCTCGATATCCTCTTCGCCAATGGTAGAGCCTAATAACTTATCCCCGTTGGCAAACTCGTTCTGCATTCGTAAGGCATCTACCACGGAGCATACGCAATCAACCTCAGGGATTCCATATTGGGTAAACTCCTGGCCCATATGAGGAATGGAGCAGATGGTTCGAGCGATGGGCTCGGGTTCGCAGATGCCACTAGCCTCAATCACAATATAATCGAAGGTTCCACGACGTTGAATGTCATTAAGTTGCTCCACAAGATCCATCTGAAGCGAACAGCATATACAACCATTTTGAAGAGCCAACAGACTGTCGTCTTTCTGATCAACAATACCTCCCTTCTGGATAAGGGATGCATCAATATTGACTTCGCCAATATCGTTGACTATGACTGCAAAGCGGATATTCTTGCGATTGTTGAGTATGTGGTTGACAAGGGTAGTTTTGCCGCTGCCCAGATAGCCTGTAAGCAGCAACACGGGGGTATTATGATATTCTATTTGATGCATCTTTCTAGTAATTTTTAACTTTATAACGTAAGTCCGAATCAAATATTGCCTAACGTATCTTCTAAAACCAGTATTTTTCTAAAACCATTAGATGTAATCAATATATTTATAAGTTGTTATTATTGCACCCTAATTCCCCAAAACATTTGCTCCTTTTTACCACAAAAGCATGGTACTTACACCTCCAAAACACCATACTTACTCCCCTTAAACACCATACTTATGCTATTCAAAGAGCATCGTTATTGGGCCTATGACAGAACGCCGACCTTATGTGTATGCATGAAAAATATAAATATTATTCAATATCTATCCACTTCATCCACTTGAATTGTATTACATTATAATACTGAAAGATACAGCAAGTGGATACCCAAGTGGAAAGTGGATACCCCCATGAGAGCAAGAATCCCATAAAAACAGAGATATTAGTTTGTATATCTAATACTTGCACCACAAAGATCAGGCAAAAACAACTATTTTCATCACCTAGGGCAATAGCATAGCAAATCATGTGAGAGAGGTCTTTTCTATACCATTTAAAGGAGCTTGACAAGACATTCCTAAATAAGAAAAGGTCCCGTCCGGAACCTTTTCTTGGTTTGCCAATCACCCTTCCCTACCCTGAGATTCTCAAAGAGATACCTATCTAGGGAGGAATTTTGGGATATTAGTGTTCGATTTGAGATAATCTTTTAATTTCCGAAATGGAGTTTCAAATCGTTGAGTTTCTTATCCTGAATGCGATTATAGATTTCGGTAATTAATTCTTTGGTAGAAAGAGGAAATTCAGCCTTCATCATCCAATCGTAGTACGCTGGTTCACGATTGAATACTTCTTCGACGGAACGTCCTTTATACTTACCGAAATTAAATATCTCGTTGCCTTTGGCATCACGGCCTATATGTCCGCAAAGGTCTGCCCATTGGGTATTGGAGGTAAATTGAGAGAGTGCATCTATATCGTTCTGAATAGGACAGGTAGTCTTTCCGTTGGGAAGAGTAACCTCGGTATTCTGGTAGCGATCGAGCTGGGCCATCAGAACTTCGTAGGTAGCCAATGTATCGGCATCAGCTGAGTGAGCATTTTCAAGTTCCTTATTGCAGTAGAAACGATAGGCTGCCTTGAGGGTTCGCTGTTCCATACGGTGGAAGATATTCTGAACATCAACAAGCCGACGGCCCTTTATACTGAAAGGATGACCTGCACGACAGAATTCTTCAACAAGCAGGGGCACATCAAATTTGTTGCTATTGTAGCCAGCAAGGTCTGCATCGCCTATGAAATCAGCTATTTCGTGAGCCTGTTGCTTGAAGGAGGGTTCCTTAGCGACCATAGCATCAGTTACTCCGTGAATTGCCGTGGTCTCGGGTGGAATAGGAATAGTTTTCCCTTTTGAGTCTGCTGGACGTACCAATCGGGTTTCAGTTTCGGTCGAGCCGTCAGGATTAACTTTATGAAGGCAGATTTGTACAATATGATCGCGACCGACCTGGACTCCTGTAGTCTCCAGGTCGAAAAATACGATAGGTTTGGTAAGGTTAAGTTTCATAGAGTATTGGTAGAGGAGTTTGCGTTTCTACTAAATAGATTTATGTATTAGTGTTTCTTTAAAGAATAGCTTCCCTGATACGAATCAGTTTCTTGAGCAAAGGTTCAACCAAGTCGAGTTTGAGCATATTTGCGCCATCGCTCTTGGCCACGGAGGGATTGGGATGAGTTTCCATAAAGATACCGTCACATCCGACTGCAATAGCTGCTCGGGCTATTGTCTCTATCATTTCGGGATTGCCGCCTGTAACACCTGCAGGCTGATTGGGACGCTGTAACGAGTGGGTTACGTCTACCACTACAGGCACATTATTCTTCTGCATTTCGGGTACTCCTCTGAAATCGACGACAAGATCCTGATATCCGAAAGTAGTGCCACGTTCAGTAAGCATAATGTCTTTGCCCCCGAAATGGCGTACTTTCTCAACGGCATGGACCATAGCGTCGGGAGCAAGAAACTGCCCTTTCTTGATATTAACGGTACGTCCGGTAACGGCTGCAGCTTCTAACAAAGAGGTCTGTCGGCATAGGAATGCGGGTATCTGCAATACATCTGCTACTTTGGCAGCAAAGGCCGCATCTTCCTCTGAATGGATATCGGTCACAATAGGAATATTCAATTCCTCTTTGATACGCGCCAAAACATCCAGTCCCTCTTTATCTCCAATTCCGGTAAATGAGCGGAGGCTGGAGCGGTTGGCCTTACGATAGGAAGCCTTGAATGCAAAGGGGATACCCAATCGGGTAGTTATCTCTTTCAGCTTTCGAGCAATAAGTAGAGGGGAATCAGTATCTTCTATCACGCAAGGACCTGCAATGAGAAAGAATCGATTGTCGGGTGTGGGAAGAAATTGGGGTGTCAAGGTTAAATAATTAGTTAGGTTAGAAAAGGATAATCCTCAAAAAAGTCTGAATTTTAGATGGTATGAAACGTCTGATTGCAGGTAGTTGCTACAGGTATCAATTTTCCAACTCTGGGAAATGGCTCTGGAAGTTAGTATCTACCTCATCAAATGAGTCCGATCCGCTCATTTCGTCGGAGCGAGAACGACCACCTTTCTGCAAAGAAATGATGAGTGCGCCCACCATACGGGTAAGTTCCATAAGGGGAGTACGGGATTCTTCTACCTGCTGGGGCGTAAGATAGCCCATTTTCTCAGCTATTGAAGTATAGACAACACATTCGCGAATTGCGGTCTTGGATATTTTGAGATAGTGCTCAAACTGACTTTTGTTTCGCGACGAGCCTTCTGCAATGTTTAGAGCAATGTCATAAGCTGATTTACAGAACGAATTAAAGAGATTTGACTCGGCAGGAGTAGTGGGATTGCCAAGTGTTCTTAGTAGCCATTGGCTGTAGTCGAGCGCTTTTGAGTAAATGCGTAAATCTTCGAATCTGAAGAAGCTCATGTTTTTGTCATCCATAGTAATAGTGTTTTTGTGTGTATAATGATTTGTAGATTTGCTTTGGATGTTACTTGGGGCTTGCGAGATAAAACCTGATTGATGTTGCCTACAGAGGCTATATCTCCGCGAAATGTTTCATAGACTGGGTTCGGAAGAAGAGTGATGCATTTTCTGTCGACTTTACAGCCAAGATGCCTCGAAACTGGTCAATACTACTAAAATTGTGAGCAGACATCCATTGCTGAAGACCATCGTTGAGAGTTTTCATATATTCAAGGCCGTTTTCGTACAAACAAGATACGACTTGAACAGATTTAGCTCCAGCAAGTAACATTTTGACAACATCGTCGCTAGTGAAAACACCCGTTGAAGAAGAAATATCACAACGGACCTTTTTGCATAGGATAGCTGTCCATTTGAGTGTATTGTATACATCGTCTGGTTTTGAGATAATAGGAGCACTCTTCATTTCAATAGTGTTGACGTCAATATCAACATTGACAGTCTTATTGAAGATAGTAATACCTCCGATTCCCATCCAGGAAAGTTGTTCCATAAACTTGGATAAATCAGTAAAGTAGGGACTAACCTTAACGGCAATGGGAATAGAAAGAGTATTCTTGAGGGTGCTGATTATCTGCTGATAGAGACGTGCTACATCGTCGGCAGAAGTACTGGTTTCATAGGGGAGCATCGACATATTGAGTTCGAGAGCATCACAACCTGCCTCTTCAAAACGCTTGGCATAGGTAATCCAGTTCTGAAACTGATAACAGTTAATACTGCCGATAAGGGGAATAGTCAACTTCTGCTTTGCCTCGCGGATGAGAGCAAAATATTTCTCCATTGAATCCTCTGCCACGTGGGAAGCTACATAGTCGTAGCTGATACCATACTGATCGATAGGAGCAACCTCGGTCATATTACGCTTGATATCAAACACAATCTGCTCCTCGAAAATAGATTTTAGTATAATTGCGCCAGCTCCTGACCTCTCTAATTCCAATAGATTATCAATACTGTTAGTGAGCCCACAGCTGCCTGCAATAATAGGACTTTTCAGTTCTAGCCCCAGATATTTTATGTTGGTATTCATCCAGTCTTTTGTCAAAATAATAGTTTGCAAAAATAAGATTTTTTTTTCAATAATCACTCTTTTGTTCAAAAATATTTTAATTATTATTGAAATTAATATTTTAAAACAAGATATTATTGAATAATATTATCCTCATTTGCGGATAAAAATGAATGCAAATTGAAAAAAGTTTTTCCTATATTCAGAAAATTGACTATCTTTGCACTTTCAAACTGAATAAATTTTCTACTTAAATGGAACAGAAAAATACTAGAGAAAACACTGAAATGAGTGAAGTTATCAGCACAACTGAGGCTTTCATCGAAAAGAACAAAAAACTCTTAATTGGCGTTACTGTTGGCGCAATAATCGTAGCTCTTGCCATTTTTGGCATCATTAACTGGAGTAAGAATCGTAATGAGAAAGCCAATGCTGCAAGTTTCGGCGCAGAACAATATTTCGCACAGGGTCAGTGGCAGCTTGCTCTCGATGGTGACGAAAAACACATCGGTCTTCTTGATGTAATTGACAAATATGGTTGCACCAAGACTGGTAACCGCGCTAAATATGATGCTGGCGTTTGCTACTTAAATCTCGGTCAGTTTGACAAAGCTATTGACTATCTTAAAGACTATAAAGGCAAAGATGCTGTAACCGGTATTCTGGCTGAAGCCATGATTGGTGATGCAGAGGCAGAACTTGGTCACAATGACGAGGCACTCCGTCACTACGAGAAAGCATACAAGATGGATACAGAGAACAAGTTGACTGCACCTAGCATCTGCTTTAAGGCTGGTGAGATGTGCCGCGCAAAGGGTGACAACGCTAAAGCTCTTGAATACTACAAGATAATTAAGAACTTCCCCACAAGCCCTGAGTACAACACTATCGATACTTATATTGGAGCAGTTGAGGCAGAATAGTCCAACTCACAATACAAATAAAAAAGAGGCAGCCTTGTGGTTGCCTCTTATTATTATTTCATCGTAATAAACTATTCCTGGTAGTAGACTCTCTTGACACGGGGAGAAACAGAAGTCAGGATTTCATAAGGAATGGTTTCTGCTGCATCACTCAATTCTTGAAGCAGCTGGGCATCTGCAAAGATAAGTACCTCATCGCCCTCGTTACAGTTAATACCGGTAACATCAACAAAGCACATATCCATACAGATACTGCCGATAATAGGAACTTTCTTCCCTGCAATCATCATCTGTCCACGTTCATAGCCTAAACGACGACTCAACCCATCTGCATATCCTATGGGGATAATTGCTATTCGAGAATCCCTCTGAGCTATCCAACGACGATTGTATCCCACCGATTCTCCCATTGGTATCTCCTTTAGCTGAGAGATTCTTGTTCGTATACGACTGACTGAGGTAAGCTGGCGTTGAATTTCAGGTTCTGGAGAGATACCGTAAAGACCAATTCCCAATCGTACCATATCCATCTGGGCTTCCGGGAAACGAGTGATACCCGAGGAATTAAGAATATGACACATAACCTGCTCTCCGTTGCTCAATAATGATTTTAGACTTGAACTCCAATCCTTAAACCGATTAATCTGACCACGGGTAAAATCATCCATTGTAGGATCTTCACTACAGGCCAAATGGGAGAATATACTTTTTACAGATAAAGCACAATCTGCTGAATTGAGCAACTCGGCCAGTTTCGCTATATCTTTTCCGCTAAATCCAAGTCGATGCATACCAGTATCAAATTCTATATGCACAGCCACCTGTTCATTGCGATCGGAGTAGAATAACCTGGCTGTTTCGTTGAATAACTGTAACGTCCGGAAACTATAGATATCAGGTTCAAGATTGTATTTGATAATATCGTCAAAACTATCTTCCTCAGGGTTCATTACCATGATAGGAAGAGTAATACCATTGCGTCGCAAGTCTACACCTTCGTCGCAATATGCAACAGTCAAATAGTCTGCATGATTAAACTGCAAAGCATTGGCAATTTCCCACTTTCCTGCTCCATAGGATGATGCCTTTACCATAGCCATCAACTTGGTTGTGGGACGAATGAGAGATCGGTAGAAATTGAGATTTCTCACAAGGGCAGAGAGATTAACCTCCATGATAGTCTCATGCGATTTTCGTTGCAAGAGTTTTGCTATATTTTCAAAGTGGAATACACGGGCACCTTTCAAGAGGATAGTCTCGTTTTGGAAATTGGAGAAAGAATACTTACGGATGAAATCTTCGGTTGAATCAAAGAACTCGGCATGAAAGTCTTCCTCACCCTGCTGAGCAAAGCAAAACCTATTGCATGACAAAGAAGGACCTATACCAATAAATTTGCTGATGCCACGTTGCCGAATGAGTGTTGAAACAAGAGAGTATAGTTCCTGCTCAACCATTCCACTCTGCATAAAATCACTCATAACAAGTGTTTTATTGGAATGACGATGCTCATGTTGAACAAAATCTAGGGCTATAGTTAGGGAATTCATATCAAGACTGTATCCGTCGTTGACAAGAAGACTATTATTAATCGCTTCATTCATCTCCATTCTCATGGCAACAGGTGTCAACTGAGAACAACGAGTTGCTATAATCTCAGGACTATACCCTAGATAAAGCATCAGGGCAATACAATGCATGGCATTTTCGGATGAAGCACGATCGGCAAACGGAATACCGATTTCGTACTCACTTCCCTGGAATCTAAAGGATAGGATAGTACGTTCTTCCATAACCTTACGTCCAAGCAGGACAACAGAATTGTCAAAAGACTCTCCCCATGTAAAGCGATCAATATTTCTAATACATTCTGAAGAGGAGATAAATGAATGAATTTCTTTGTGGTCTGCGCAATATATGAGAACTCCACATTGAGTAAATAACTGTAATTTTTCCTTAATCTTCTGGCTACGAGTAAGAAAGTTTTCATCGTGGGCCTGCCCTATATTTGTAAAGATTCCTATTGTTGGCTGAATGATATCTCTAAGAGGAGCCATTTCGCCTGTTTGAGAAATACCTGCTTCAAAAACAGCCAAATCATCTCCCTTCTCCATCTGCCATACAGAAAGAGGAACGCCTATTTGAGAATTATAACTTTTAGGGCTGCATACTATCTTATGGTCATCCTGTAATAATTGAGTAATCCAGTCTTTTACAATGGTCTTACCATTACTTCCTGTAATTCCCACAACAGGGATATTAAATAGCTGCCGCCTGGCAGTTGCAACGAGTTGCAAAGCATTTACAACATCTCTAGCACACCACACATTAGCATTAGAAAGCGATATAATATCATCCAGAGTAGTTTCTTCTGTATCAGAACTGACCACAAAATTTCTTATACCTTTATTGTAGAGTTCCTTCACATATCGAACACCATCGTTTCTCTTTGTTTTTATAGCAAAGAAGAGGCATCCCTGAGCATCAGTAAAACTACGGCTATCTGTCAATAGCCGAACAATCTCTATATCGGCATCGGACAATCTGCTTTGAGTAGCATTAATAATGGCTGATATTTCAGAAGCTTTCATAATATGATAAGATGTATAATGCAGTATGAAGAGATTATTATTTGTTAGTCTTCAGAAGCTGATACCCAATAGGACAGTCAAGACATCGATGGGCTTTGCAATATTCGTTATAGAGTTGTATCTGAGCCTGTGATTGGGCTGCATTCTCGGCTTTGAGACCTGCCGATTGCCAAAGTCTGGTTATATGATTGTTCTCTGCTTGAATCTGGCTTAGAATATTGAAGGCCTGATCTTTCTTCATATCATCTCCATGACGATCCCCATATACAAAAAGCAAGGGAACCCAGGCGTTGATAATCAATAGATCAATAAATGTCTTACCTACATTCTTGGAAATGTTGTCAGATTCCTGATCAAATCGATAATGATTCTGCCAATAAGGAGCACTATTGATATTGAACAACTTTCTCAGGTCTTTGACGTCGGTTGTCTCTAGCAGGTGTGAAAACAAGTTTTCGGAATGAGAGATAAGACAAGCTAACTGACTGATTCGGATGGTGGGAAACGAAGCAGGACGAAGACGGAAGAATTTCCATAAATGCCCATCCATTGGCTGCAGCTGATAGGCCTTCTGCTGGTATGCGTATTCCTTTTGAAGAGATTGAGGATAACTGTCGTTGAATTCTCCTTCAAGCAATCCCGATTGTCCCATCAACATAGACTCGACTCTAAAAGGATTGTCCTTTATCCTGGCCAGAATCTTCTGAGGCGTCAGTTTGGCAAGCATCTCGAAGGCAAATCCATTTGTCTTGCCCCCAAAATAGCGGGCAATCATCCAATAGCAGGTTGATTCCCAATCGCCCTGTGAGTCATCGAGCAATCTCGCCACATCTGCAGACTTGCGTTGCAGACGCTCTACAAGCAAACGGTTCATCCATGAACTGATATGGATTGATGACACTTCTGGCAAACGCAGCATACAAGGTATTTCGATAGGTAGAGCCGGTTGCATTAATGCAGCATACCCGTCCCATACCGATGCGGGAATATTGTCTTTTACAACAAGCGTAGGCATAGGTGTTCCGTTTTCCCGAATTACAGGCAGATCATTCTCGTAGACAACATGCAGAATGACGTTGTTATAACTCTTGTCTGCATTATGACGATGAAGATTCCAATCAGATGCCTTGACATGAATTTCTACATTTCCGGCCCATTGTATCCCTCCGATAGTAAGTCGAGCGTCAAAGAAATCGGGACCGGAATCGTGATTATGCTCACCAGCTTTCTCTACTACGACAGGAGAACCTTCTGAGGTAAGAAGGTTTCCTTCTAATAATTTGTATTTCCATATGTAGTGGAGAAAAGCTTCTGTCATGGCTGTATTATAGAATGAAGCGGCAATCATTGCTCTTGACAAAGATTACCGCTTGTAATTGGACTTATCTGAACATCTCCTTCATCTTGTCAAAGAAGCCCTTCTCGTGCTTATTGGGATTGGGCTGGAAATTAGAGTGGCTCGACAGTTCTTCTAACATAGCCTTCTCTTCCTTAGTAATGCTCTTGGGAATCCACACATTTACTGACACCAGCAAGTCTCCCTTTCTATAACCATTCAATTCGGGCAGACCTTTTCCTTTGATGCGGATGATTTTTCCAGAAGGGGTTCCCGGTTCTATCTTTACGCGAACCTTTCCCTGCAAAGTGGGGAGCTCAATAGTGTCGCCCATAGCTGCCTGTGCAAAGGTCACGTATGCATTGTGGAACAGATTGTTGTCCTGTCGTTCAAACAATTCGTGAGGCTGTTCTTCTATCAATACAACCAGGTCGCCTGGATAGCCGCCATGTACGCCGGCATTACCCTTGCCCGAAAGGCTGAACTGCATGCCGTCGCCAATACCGGCAGGAATAGGAATGGTAATTACCTCTTCGCTCTTTACAATACCTTCGCCGTGGCAATCGGGACATTTATCTTTGATAATCTTACCTTCGCCTACACAATGGGGACAAGGCGACTGGGTCTGCATCTGGCCTAGGAATGTACGACGCATTTCTGTCACATAACCCGTACCATGACAATGGGAACAAGTCTCTGTTGCACCATTCTTGGCGCCAGAGCCGCCACAAGTGTTGCAAGCAACATATTTATTGACCTTTATCTTCTTTTCCGTGCCTGTCTCAATCTCTTCGAGGGTAAGTTTCACTTTGATACGGAGATTGGTGCCGCGACGCCCCTGCTGAGGAGCTCTCTGTCCGCCAAAACCGCCAAAGCCTCCAAAACCGCCGCCAAAGATATTGCCGAACATGGAGAAGATGTCGTCCATATTCATAGACTGACCTCCTCCAAAGCCGCCACCACCTTCGAGTCCGGCATGACCAAACTGGTCGTAACGGGCTTTCTTGTCGGCATCGCTCAGCACACCATAGGCCTCAGCTGCTTCCTTAAACTTCTCTTCGGCCTCTTTATCGCCAGGATTGCGGTCGGGATGGTATTTCATGGCCACCTTGCGGTAAGCACTTTTTATCTGATCGGCAGAAGCGTTTTTGTCAACGCCCAGCACCTCGTAGTAATCTCTTTTTGCCATAGTCTTTTCTTGGGTTTGAGCTAATGAACTATGAGTACTTTCATCTTATATTTTCCTTTTCTCACAGTTCTTCTTGTTCCAAATTACTTATTCTTCTACAATCCTACTACTACCTTGGCGTAACGGAGTACCTTGCCGTTAAGATAGTATCCTTTCTCTACCTCATCGACCACCTTGCCTTTGAGATCCTCTGTGGGAGCAGGGAACTGTGTTACAGCCTCGTGGAGATTCTCATCGAATTTCTCGCCTTTAGCCACAATGGGAGTCAAGCCTTTCTGTTCGAGCGTAGTCATAAGTTTGTTGAAGATGAGCTGAACACCCTCTTTTTCTGCTCCGTCGGCCATATGAGCCAAAGCACGCTCCATATCGTCAACTATGGGAAGAATGCTTTTGATAACATCCTTACCGCCATTCAGAATGAGGTCTGCCTTCTCCAGGTTGGTACGCTTGCGATAGTTCTCATATTCGGAGTATACTCGCATGTACTTATCGTTCATCTCTGCAAGTTTCTCACCCATCTCCTGCAGTTTGTCGTTTTCAGACTGTTTCTTTTCTTCTTTTTCACGTTTACGACGTTCGCGACGACTCTCCTCCTTGGGTTCTTCAGTTTCGTTATCGACTGTAACGTCAATATCGGGATTCAGGTTTTCTTCGTTAGCCAAAGGCTCCTGTTGGGTCTGTTCTTGTTCCATTATGTTTCGTTGTGTTTTATTCGTTCTTACAATTATTATGTTGCAAAATGTTTGCCAGACAGTCTTTGTCTGCCAAAATGTCAGTTACCTGTCAGTTTTTCTGCCAATATTTTCTTCTATAAAGATGTCCTTGGGGCTCTTGGGACGCTGGTTTTCTTTCCACTCAAATCCAGTCAGATGGCGCTTATCGGCAGGCAATTTATCATAGGGATAAGCCGTCATGTCGGGCTTGCCATAGGTGGATACTTTCTCAGGCTGGCGATCCTTGAAATAAATTCTCATACTTGATCCCTGTCCTACGTTGACACCCACAAGTGCCTGGGTGCTATCGGGTTGCTGCTCGGTCAGATAGTACACCATCTGCGCACTTCCCAGCACGTCGGCATAATTGGGTTCTCCTTCCGTAAAATAGACAATAGTGTTACGTCCCTTAACCTGATTATGCTTGTCTTCGTCCATCTTCTCGATGGCCATGACATTGTTGTTGAGATTGGCCTGACGAACGCCGGCTGTATCAAGGAATATCTCCATCGTGTCCGAACTGCATTGGTAGTCATTATACCACAGAACGGGGCTATAGTAAAGGCGGACTACAGAATCGGGCTGTGAATAGAATACCGAATCACAAAGTGCTTGAGCATCATGACGGAATATCTTCACATGATAGTTTGCCCTGACAGTTTCAAATTTCTGGTCAGAATTGTTGGTCGTGAATATGGTATCGGCATGAAGGTAAAGCGAGTCTCCCTTGTCGACGAATACCACCAATGCGCTATCTGTCACAAAAGAGGTCTTGTTGGACTGGTCTGTTTCGCCATATCTTCCACGACAGGTTATATCGTTTATTGAATCAAAGATGAATACGTGCCCCCAGGCCTGGCCGAACTGGCTTCGCTTGTTGTAGAAGAGGGTGTCGCACATCAGGGTCTTCTCGCCTGATTTCACATGAGAATTCTTGTACGAACGGGCATAGTCAATACCCGAATCATAGTTGCCAGCCTCGCTGTATAGGGTAGCAGAGTCGCTATAGATATGTGTCGGAGAGGTAAATGTAGCCAGATTTGTTTCGGTATTAAATACCAAAGTATCCGTAACCAACAGAGAAGTACTGTCTTTCAGTTGAACCTCTCCATAGATAAAGAACGTATTCAGGTCGGTATTGTATCTTCCTATCCGGCTGTCGAGGGTGTCAGCATGATTGGTTGCATGACCGCCATTCTCATAAAAGGCTGTATTCTGGTTGCGGTCGTAGGTCAGCCGGTCGGTCGTGAGGGTTGTAGCTCCATCTTTCAGTTTGACCTTCTTTCCTTTCTTGCCCCAAATGTCAGCAATACGTTTCTGACCGTCATAGTACAATTCGTCGCCCCATATTGTAGTTGTGTCGGAGAGAATAATCTTCACGTTGCGGAAGGCCGTAAAGTCATTACGTTTTGTATTTAGCAGAGCAGAGTCGGCATAGAGCGTCATTCCCTCGTGGGTAGCACGGACACGACGATAGAGAATCCACACGTCACTATTGTTGGGATCGCGAGTTCCCATACCTGCTTCATACTCTATCAGCTTTTGTGCTCTTGTCGGCACAATACCACAAAGCAACAAAAGCATTAATATAATTATGTTACAATATTTTATCATTATGGTTGGTCTAATTGCCAAAATGCAAAGATACGATTTTTTCTGCAAAGGGGAGATAAAAAGTGAGAAATATGATTCCAATATTTATTATTTCGCGAATCAATTTCATCAAACCCTCGGCATCCGTTTTCTAAATTCTTAATAAAATTGTATCTTTTTTATTTTTAATTGCAAAAAATTTGTATCTTTGCATTGGTAATATTAAAGCATATTATTCTTTCAGAATATTGTAATATGCTCTAATATAGAAGTATTGGAAGTTGTTGCTATGAAGAAAATATTTACTATTATCATTCTCGCAGTACTGAGCATACCTTTTTCGGGACTTTTTGCTCAGAACCATTATCCTGCAGACCTATATGTTTCTCCCGATCCCAGTAATGCTGATTTAACAGCTATTGTTAATAACTGGGAGACAATAAAGGAGTGGAAGTCTCTCAATAGTGAGCGCTACAATCTGATTGAGGATTATGTTAATCCCAACGCTCATGTAATGGTTATCAAGGGACGTGTGGGCATTCATAATATAGCAGAAAAACTTGAGAATACAGGCATGGCAACCTTCCGTATGTCGTTTACCATGCTCGTTAAGAGTACTCCTTCAGGTATTAAATCCGAGTTTACCCACGTCATGTTTGACTATTATATCACCTCTGGTTATATCAACTACAACTCTGTTTCTATTGGTGATATGGAGGCAATTAGAGATGAACTTCTCGATTTCATCCGCATCAGTCGCCGCTTCGGAAACCCCGTAACTCTCGACGAAGGATTCTCCGGATATGGAAAGGTTTCTGACATCGCACAGCGCATCAACAATCAATCAGGTTATACCCTTTCGGAGATACTGGAGAGTATCCGCGATATGAACGATCCCACGATGAAATTCTAGACTTACTTAGTCAGTCTTTTTGATTCCTTTAGAAAATCTCCCAACAGCAACTCTTCGAAGAAATATTATTCATAGCACACAAAGTCTACCATAAGTAAACAACAAGTCCATAAAGGCTCCACCAAGAACTCTTTCCATAGGCAGAAAGAGTTCTTTTTGTCCTACTATCATAGAGTTTATATGCCGAGAATATGGACAGAACATCGAAAGAACCCCATAGTAACCCCTACCCTACACCTGCTGTTTCGTAATTTTGTCTCATGGTAGTTTTTGAGAATGCGCCCTATCTATTTATAAGACACAAATAGCGAATTGAAACAACAAAGTATGAACGTTGACAAGTCTGAATTGAGGCTTACAAGAACACATCAGAAAGAGTAAAAGAAGACGTTATTCCTTGTCGAGTAATCCTTGCCGAACAACCTTTCTTAACATATATTGTTCCTTTTGAATATAGCAAATAAAATTTCAGAATATAAAAAAGATAAAAATACAAAAAGTCAAAAAGACAAAATGATAAAAAGATAAAAAGACAAAATGATGAAATGATAAAAGAAAAGGCTAAGCCGTAATCTGACTTAGCCTATAAAACAAAGTGGATTTGCCTTATTATTTCTTTGCCTGAGTAGCAGGTTTAGCAATACTATCACGCATTTCGGTATCAGCCTGGATATTCTTCATCTTATAGTAATCCATGATACCGAGATTGCCGTTACGGAATGCTTCTGCCATAGCCAAAGGAACTTCTGCTTCAGCCTCAATAACCTTAGCACGGGCTTCCTGAGCTTTAGCCTTCATCTCCTGCTCCTGAGCAACTGCCATAGCTCGACGTTCCTCAGCCTTAGCTTGGGCAATATTCTTATCGGCGTTAGCCTGGTCCATCTGGAGTTGTGCTCCAATATTCTTACCCACATCAATATCTGCGATATCGATAGAAAGAATTTCAAATGCCGTACCACTATCAAGACCCTTCTCCAATACAAGTTTGGAAATACTGTCAGGATTTTCAAGCACTTTCTTGTGGCTGTCTGCAGAACCGATAGAAGTAACGATACCTTCACCAACACGAGCGAGAATAGTCTCCTCGCCAGCTCCACCAACGAGTTGCTTTATATTGGTACGAACGGTTACACGAGCCTTTGCAATAAGCTGAATACCATCCTTTGCAACAGCAGCTACAGGAGGGGTATCGATAACTTTAGGGTTAACAGAAGTCTGAACTGCCTTAAGTACATCACGACCGGCAAGATCGATAGCAGTTGCGGTCTTAAAGTCAAGATTCATATTGGCTTTATCGGCCGAAATGAGAGCATTTACAACAGAATTCACACGACCACCAGCCAGGTAGTGAGCCTCAAGCTCGTTCTGCGAAAGTTTAAGGCCAGCCTTGGTAGCAGAAATCATATTATTTACGATAACTGAGGGAGGCACCTTACGAAAACGCATGAAGATAAGTTGGATGAGAGAGGTTCGGGTACCCGAGATAAGGGCCTGGAACCAAATTCCAATTGGCACGAGCCAAAGGAAAAGGATGAGTGCGACGATACATACGCCAGCAATAATCAAATACGAGAGTTCCATAATGATTTATAGTTTAATGTTATTGTTCTTTAATGGGTGCCACCTTGATAAAATAGCCGTCAATTTCGGTTATACAGATGGGAGTATTGGGATCAAGGAACACATTGTCGGCATGAACTTCGACAGTCTGTCCTTCTATAATAGCCTTGCCAGCAGGAGCCAGTCGCGAAATAGTAGTACCACAATCTCCCACTTTGAGAGTTACGATATTAGCCTTGCTATCAATCTCGTCATTAAGACTAACTCTACGCCATGTGCGAGCCTTCAACAATACTACTAACAATATCACACATGCAACAATAGAAGAGAGCAAAGCTATAGTACCTGGTGTACTGCCGTAATTGGTATAGGTGAGAGCAACACCCAAAACGACCATTATTGCACCACAAATACCTGCTACTCCACCAGGAAGTGCTACAATCTCAAGTGCGACTAAAACCACTCCAATGGTAATGACTAATATGAGTACTGCAAGAGACATTGTTCTGTATTATTTAGGATAATAACTATTTTTCTTAAGGTCGAACTGATAAAGTCCTTTTGCAAGAGTCTATTGCTTAATATTGTTCTTTCTCACCTGGAAAATCTACGGACTTCACATCGTTGATATACTGTCTTACCGCATTAGAGATATCCTCTCCGAAAGAACCATAGGTACGAAGATAGCGCGGAGTAAACTGCTGAGTAATACCTAGCATATCCTGTAGCACAAGCACTTGACCATCTACAGCACTTCCTGCGCCAATACCTATAGTAGGAATAGGGATTGCTTTAGTAACACGCTCGGCCAACTTGGCAGGAATCTTCTCAAGAACGATAGCAAAACAACCCGCTTCGGCCAACAGATTGGCATCTTTCACAAGTCGTTCAGCCTCTTCTTCTTCAGTAGCTCGTACAGCATAGGTACCGAACTTATTGATGCTTTGGGGTGTCAACCCAAGATGACCCATAACTGGGATACCGGCTGATAAGATACGGCTGATAGATTCTAACACTTCCTCGCCGCCTTCCAGCTTAATAGCATCAGCACCAGTTTCTTTCATAATACGGATGGCTGAAGCAAGAGCCAATTTAGAGTTACCCTGGTAAGAGCCAAAGGGCATATCTACAACTACTAAAGCACGATCAATGGCTCTAACAACGGAAGAGCCATAGAATATCATCTCGTCGAGGGTAATAGGAAGCGTAGTCTTGTAGCCTTCCATAACATTAGCTGCGCTATCTCCAACCAGCACTACGTCAATCTTGGTACGATTAAGAAGGCTTGCCATTGAATAATCATAGGCAGTAAGCATGGCTATCTTTTCACCTTTCTGCTTCATATTCTGAAGCACATGGGTAGTCACTTTGGTAACGTCTGTCTGTAAGTAAGCCATTGATCAGTTTCGAAAAAGTGTAGTTTATTTGTTTGTAATAATATCTCATTGAAGAAGATTGGATTACTAATATCATTCAATCTCTTCGTCATCTTTATATCTGCGGTCTTCCTTGGGGTCTTCAACCTCATCAGGAGTATCGTCAACAATACGCATCAGCAGACGTAGAGGTTTCTTAATCTCATATTCACCATGACGATCAAGACGGAAGGCCTTCCAATGCTTGCCATTAGCAGTAAAAGATCCCTGCTCCATATTGGTTTCACACTCATAGAAATAATCGCTGAGTTCTTCTGGTTGGATACGTTTCCCCAAGAAGAGGGTATCCAACTGGGAAACATTGATGGCAGACTGCACATTAATAGAAATCTTGGAGGGAACTTTCTTTGTAGTCAAAGTCTTGAAGGATGGCCCCTTTTCACTATACTTCTTACCAAACACGCGAATCTTGTTATCCCATTGTTCCTGAGTAACGGGAAATCTAACAAAAATAGAGTCTGCAAGTTCCTGTGAGCACTCGCCAAACTGGCGGTTAATATTGCTATGAAGCACAACATAACCCACCTGTAATATTATCTGTTTCTTATGAGGAACAAGAAAATAATGTTCCAGTATTTCTTTGTAGTCAAGATGTTCCTCAATTGAGAACTGAGGATTTGAAGGGCACGAGTCCATAGTATTAGATACAGAATAAAGTGCACCTTTCTTCATAAAAACAGAAGCATAATAGCCGCGAATAGTAGTATCTTGACCAGGAACTATACATCCTCGAGACATTCCCAGGCAATCTTCAGGATTGTGCTTGAAGGTTACCATCACACACCCGGACAAATTAACTGTCTTATTCAGCAGTTTGCGACTTTCTGGAAGATCAGCACAGTTGTAGTACTTTCTATCTACTGGAACCTCAAAACGCAACAACTCGGTAGTATCTCCATGACATGAGCAATGGATAGGGTTGACAGCATAGCGTATGGGGAATGGAGCATGACTACGATGAGCAAAGTAGCGATAAACATGGTTTACACGTGCCTGAGTAAGCGCTTCGTCATTGCCACCATATCCTTCTATTACCAGAGAGTATAACTTGGGACTCTCGCGGTTAAAGGCTACACTATAGGCAGAATCGAGCCAGTCGAGATCCTCGTTCGAATAGGTAGAATCGCCAGGATTATACGAAATAACAAGGCAGAATAAATCTGGACTCTGCATAGCAGCTTGCATATTCTTGATAGGCTTGGCGCTAGGGATATAGATACCCGTCTGTGCACTAAGAATTGGTGCGACAAATAATAGGAACGATATGATAAGTAATAGTTTCTTCATAAGCAGAGAATACTATATGTTGATTGGATTGAGGGTGTTTAATTGATATTGATTAACTGTTCGATGATACTGTCGGTAGTAACGTCTTCGGCTTCAGCATAGTAATTTCTAACTATACGATGGCGCAAGACTTCTTTTGCCACAGCCTTTACATCTTCGATATCTGGAGAGTATTTACCCTGGAAAGCAGCATGGGTTCGGGCTCCCATAATAAGATATTGCGATGCACGAGGACCAGCCCCCCATGAAATATAGCGTTTGGTTATTGAACCCTCTTCAGCCGTAGCTACGCGGGTGCTGGAAACCAGTCTCACAGCAAACTCAACTACATTATCGGGAACGGGCATCTTTCTAATAACGGTCTGATAGTGCATAATCTCATCTGCAGTAAGAACTACCTGAACCTCATCATTACGGTCGATAGTAGTAGTCTTTACAATCTCCATCTCTTCTTCAAAGGTGGGATAGTCAAGATTGACATTGAACATAAAACGATCAAGCTGAGCCTCAGGCAATGGATAAGTACCTTCCTGTTCAATAGGATTCTGGGTTGCCAGGACAAAGAATGGAGCAGACAACTTATAAGTCTTACCCGACACGGTAACACACTTTTCCTGCATAGCCTCGAGCAAAGCCGCCTGGGTCTTTGGAGGGGTTCGGTTTATCTCGTCAGCCAATACTATATTGGCAAATACCGGACCTTTTACGAACTGGAAACGGCGGTTCTCATCAAGAATCTCCGAACCCAGAATATCAGAAGGCATAAGGTCGGGAGTAAACTGAATGCGGCTGAACTGAAGTCCCAATGCTCTCGAAAGAGTATTCACCATCAGGGTCTTTGCCAAACCAGGGACTCCAACCAGGAGGCAATGGCCACCGGTGAAGATAGAGACCAAGAGACTGTCAACAGCAGCATCCTGTCCCACTACCACCTTTCCAATCTCACGCTTGAGGCATCGGTATTTTTCTACTAGACTATCGAGGGTTTCAATATCGTTCATTATTAGAATTCGTTTGATGTAGTTTTGGTTGTGGAATCAGGCATATTATTTCTTAAGCCAGTTAAGTTCAAAATTGCAATCCTGATACTCGTCAGCAATACGGATATAGGTATTCTTGATCATACGCTGGCACCATTCGGTGACCTTCTTATGCTTAGCTTCCTCAAGTGCAGCATTAAGAATCTTATCGTAATCGTCGGTAAGATTGGCCTGATGTGCAGGAATCTTCTTGTTAAGTTTAACCAGACGATAAGCATCCTTATTTTCGGAAGTCTTCATTGGAGTAGCATTTGTAATATCGCCAGCATTCATTGACACGAGGGAGATTCCGGGATAAAGTTGCTGGAACTCCTCTTTGGTGAAGCGATTGTTACCGGTTTGAGGATTCGAAACCACACCACCTTGCTTCTTGCTGTCGCCATCGGAATATTGCTTGGCTGCTTCTTCGAAGGTAATATTACCCAGACGAACCTGGTTTACGATGGAGTCCAACTTAACTCGTGCAGCCAGAAGATCAGCAGAGGAGACTTTGGGGGTTAACAGAAGATGACGAACATTGATGCTGTTTCCTCTACGTTCGATAAGTTGGATGATATGGAATCCGAATGATGTTTCAATGATAGGAGACACTTCACCGGGCTTGAGGGCAAAAGCAGCAGCCTCAAACTCGCTTACCATATCGCCACGGGTAAAGAAGCCCAACTCTCCGCCTTTCTTATTCGAACCTGGATCCTCCGAATAAAGCGTGGCAAGCATGGAGAATTTCTCACCTTTGATGATACGCTCGCGGAGTTCGGCCAACTGGGTACGGACACGATCACGTTCCTCTTCCGAGATGGAAGGTTTGATAACGATTTCAGAAATCTCATACTCTTCAGGCATCTGAGGGAGACTGTCTTTAGGAATCTCGTTGAAATATTCCGACACCTCGGCAGGGGTAATCTTTACGTTTTCAGTAAGCGCATATTCTACACGCTGCGAGAGTATGCGGTTTTTCAAGAGATCAAAATAGATATCATGAAATTCATCGTAAGTATAACCTGTTGCCTGACGCATAGCTTCCTTGCTGCCATACTGACGGAGGTATGCCTTAAGATAAAACTGCACCTGGTTCTCAACCTCTTCGTCCGATACTTCTACACTATCTATCTCTCCTTTATGGATAAGCAGTTTGGAAATCAGCATGCTCTCCAGGATATTACAACGATTCTCCTTGGGGTTTACATAGCCTTGGGTGCGTCGCATCTGACCATAGGTATTCTCAATATCGGAAAGCTTGATAATATTCTTTCCGACCACAGCAACAACCTGGTCAATCACAGTTTCCTCTTGCGCCATTAAGTCATTACCGACAGCCACAAGGGCAAGAAGGAGGAAGATATGTTTAGTCAGTTTCATATTATATAATAATGTAATCATTTTTTATTAATTTCGCCACGCGACTCGGCTTTTTTCAGAAGCTCGGATTGCATTTGGCGAATGATATCTATCTTTCGGCTATTCAATATCACAGCCTTAATATTTTCTCGTTCATAGTCCATAGGCGAAAGCTCGCCGGTAGGACGGTAGTCGAAGATGTGAGCCAGATATACAAAATCTTCGGCAGGCACCTTGAGGAATCGTTTTCCTCTCAGGTTGACGTCGCCATAATCGCCTTGAATAGGCAAAAGCGACTGAAAGCGGTAGAGAGGCATCCAATGGTCAGCATCGAACGCACACTCGTATCCATTCGACAGAGCCATCTTCTGCACATTGTCGAAATCGTCATCGGTGAAATTGCCCTTAACCATCCACTTGCTCAAATCCTTCAAAGCGGGTGCATCTTTGGGAACCTTCACGTAGATTGCCTTCACTATGGAGGTAGTAAGTAGGAAATGATCCTGATGAGAATCGTAGTACTTCTTAATCTCAGTCTCCGTTACGTTAGTATCCAGTTTCTGGTTCACCACCATCTGTTCATACTCGTATATTAAGAGACTATTCTTGTAGTTCTGCAGTTCTGCTGCAAAATCTTTGGTTACATTCTGCTGGGCTTCGTTGATTACCACCTGCTGCTGCAACCATTGGTTGATATAGTTTTCTACGATAGCCGCGCTATCCTGGGGCGAAACACCTTCGCCCACCAGTCCTTCTATATCGGAGGGATAGAGATTCTGCCCATAAGCGGAGGCTATAACAACCTCACCTCTCCCCTTGTCCTGTCGACAAGAGGAGATGGAAAGGCAGATTGCCAACAACAATATGGTGACTGTGAATCTCAAAATATCGGTTGTTAGGTATTAATAGGTAATAGCGTCAAACACATCCTGGTGAATCTTTACGCCGTAACAGGTACGGAGTTTTTTTACCAGCTGTGCGTCGAGGTAGTTCTGATAATCGTTGATATAGTATCCGCGGGCTTCCATCAGGCCTTTTGCTGCAGGCATCATGACTTCGTCGACAACAAGGATTCTATAACCTTTCTTTTCGGAGCGTTCGTATACGCCTGTCTTATATTCATTGCTCTTCAGGAGGCTGCTGTTGCCCTCTTCCACTACACTGGTTTCAGCCTGGAAAGGAACTATTTCTCCCTTACCGGCTTTTTCCAGCTGAGCAAACATTTCTTCCTTTTTGATTTTGCCACTCATATATTTGGCAACAATCTTCTTCGCCTTAGCAGGTTTTACGCTTATGCTATCAAAGAAGACAATATTTATCACATTGGCACGGGTATTCCAGAAATAGGGATCATCCTCAGGATTGTCCATGCTATGCTTGGTCACATTGTCTTTATAGAACTGTTTCAGTCCAAGGGTATCCTTGATAGCTTTTCCCCATACGAGCTTATCGTTGTAGGAGAATATCATAAGACCATGACGGTACTCATCAAGAAGTTCCTTGAATTCGGGATGTTCCACCTCGAGGTTCTCGTCGGCATAAGCTACAGCCATATCGTTGGTAAAGTCCTTGTAACGGCCGTTGATATAGGTTGCATAGTCGCCCATATTGCGAACCATGCTCTGGTTCTTCTCTATGTATTTGAGAAAATCAACGCAAGTGTACTCCTTGTTGCCCAGCTTGAACAGAGGACGCATATCGGTAACCATAGTGTCGCTATAGTGCCAGCGCATACGGTATACCGAATCGGTCATAGCAGCCACAGCTTCATCGAGCGAAGCCAATGCCTTGGGTTTAGGATTCTTCTTGCTCTTCTTCTCGTACATCTTGGTATAGTCGGTAAAACCATAACGATCCTTGCAATGCATAGCAAACTCCTCCTTGGGAGCTGTGTTGCGCTGGTCGCGGGCCAGACGTTGCTGGTAGACAGGCACCATATCCTCGAAAGGAGGAAGGGCATCTTTCTTTACCAGACGTACAATGTGCCAGCCCATGACAGTTCTGAAAGGTTCCGAAAATTCGCCTTCCTTCAGACTGCTCACATGAGACACATACTCTACAGGCATCTGGTTCATATCGAGGTTGGGAGTATAGCCACCGTTTTCAGCACGGTCGTCGCTATAGTTCTTGGCCACAGCGGCAAAATCCTTTCCTTCTTTCAGCTGGATATAGGCATCGTTGGCCACCTGCTGGGCATTGGGGTTCTTGGAGCTTACCCAGATATGCTGAAGGGTGCACTTGCCAAAGAAGGGAATCTTCTCATGAAGCTTAATGATATGGTAGCCGAACTGGGTACGTACAGGCTTGCACACCTGACCGGGCTCAAGAGCATAGGCAGCCGACTCAAAGGGATAGACCATTTGAAATACGGTAAAAGTGCCCAGATCACCGGCATTTCCTCTACGCTGCATTCCCTGACCCAGGTCGCCCTTGGCCGAAGGATCGTCAGAATACTCTATCGCCAGCTTGTTGAAGTCGCCACCGGCATTGGCCTTGGCATACACCTCTATTGCCTTCTTGTAGGCAGCAAGGGTGTCGGCAGGAGCAGCATTCTTGTCTACGCGGATGAGGATATGCGAAGCGTGGATTGCATAGCGGTTGCGGTCATAAGCCTCGCGCAGTATCATCTGCATCGTAGCCGAATCGATCAGATAGGGAGCAGCAAGCTCTTTTCTGTAACCCGAGAGTTCACGCTTGAGAGACTTGATGGTGTCAAACTGGTTGAGATAGGCGTCAGTCAGCTTGAGGCGGTAGTTTACGAAGAGTTCGAGATATTCTTCGAGAGCCTGACGCTTCTCATAGGTGCAGGCCGTGGGCGCAGCCTCGGGACTCTGACCTATAGAGCGCAGAAACTCTTTCATGAACTCTGATTTGTGTATCTTCTGTCCTCCGATTTCGACCAGTATGGGGTCGCTCTGAGCCGAAACAGTCAGCGCAAACGACATGCATAAGGCCAGGGAGAGGATGCGGATGATGCTTTTCTTCATGTTGATACTATAGATATTGATGCAGTATTAACCTTGGAATGATAGATTATCTGGAATAGTTGGGAGCCTCACGGGTGATAGCGATATCGTGGGGATGACTCTCGGTACGGCCGGCAGCGGTAATGCGGACAAACTTAGCCTTAGTCTTGAGGGTATTGATGTCCTTAGATCCGGTGTAGCCCATACCCGAGCGCAGACCGCCTACCAGTTGGTAGAGAACCTCATTGAGGGTACCCTTGTAAGGTACACGGCCTACAACACCTTCAGGAACGAGCTTCTTGGCGTCGGTTTCCTTCTCCTGGAAATAACGGTCCTTAGAGCCGCTCTGCATAGCCTCAAGCGAGCCCATGCCACGATAGCTCTTGAACTTACGGCCTTCAAAAATGATGGTCTCACCGGGAGCCTCATCAACACCAGCTACGAGCGAACCGATCATGATGGTGTCAGCGCCGGCAGCAAGAGCCTTTACGATGTCGCCGCTGTAGCGGATACCGCCGTCAGCGATGACAGGAATATCAAAACCTTTGCTCTTGAGAGCACCTACAACTTCCAGTACAGCGGTCAGCTGGGGAACGCCGATGCCGGCAATGATACGGGTGGAGCAGATGCTTCCGGGTCCTATACCAACCTTGATGGCATCAGCACCAGCCTCGGCCAGCATAAGGGCAGCTTCGCCGGTAGCGATGTTACCTACTACTACATCGAGGGTAGGATATTTCTTCTTGACGCTCTTCAGAGCCTCAACCACGCGGATAGAATGGCCGTGGGCAGTATCGATAACGACAGCGTCAACGCCAGCCTTTACCAGCGCGTCAACACGGTCCATCATGTCTTTGGTAATACCAACGCCGGCAGCTACTCTCAGGCGACCACGGTCGTCCTTGCAGGCTGTGGGGCGTTCTTTGCTCGACATAATGTCGCGATAGGTGATGAGACCCACAAAACGGCCGTCCTTGTCAACAACAGGGAGTTTCTCAATCTTGTATTTCTGAAGAATCTGGGTAGCCTCTTCAAAGGTAGTACCTTCGTGAGTGGTGTGAAGGTCGGTAATCATGATATCCTTCAGAGGACGTTCCATATTGGTTTCGAAACGGAGGTCGCGGCTGGTAACCATACCGATAAGTTTCTGGCTGTCGTCAACGATAGGAATACCGCCGATGCCATACTCTTTCATCAGATAGCGTGCGTCCTTTACGAGAGCATCTTCCTTGAGGGTTACGGGATCGGTAATCATACCGTTCTCGCTACGCTTTACCTTCATTACTTCGTGGGCCTGGGCTTCGATGCTCATATTCTTGTGCAAGACACCGATACCGCCCTCTTGAGCCATACCGATTGCCATAGCTGCCTCGGTAACGGTATCCATAGCTGCGGAAACAAGAGGAATGTTTACCTGGATATGACGTGAGAAACGGGAGTTAACCTTTACTTCGAAAGGAAGAACATCAGAGTAAGCGGGGACGAGCAGCACGTCGTCGTAAGTTAGGCCTTCGCCAATGAATTTTTCAGTATCAGTGTACATAATATATGTGTTTTTTTCTTAATTGGGTTAACTATATTAGAGTGCAAAGATACGCAAAAAAATTCAAATGATAAAATAAATATACTATAATAAATATATATAGCTGATATTGCGAGCAAAATATAGTCCCTCCGACAGGCTGCAATGGACATTTTTTATAGAAAAAGATTGGAGAATAGAAAGTTTTTAGTACTTTTGCATTTCGAAATACCGTTAAGAAAAACAAGAAAAAAAACCATCACAATGTCTAGAACCAGAACTTTCCTCTCCGCATTGGCGCTCGTTATTCTCGCATCCTGCGGAGGCAAAAAACAGGGCTTTGACTACACCGTTAACGTCAATCTCAACGACCAGTTTATCAATCAGCCCGTCTATCTTGTCGACATGGCCACCGGCAAAGCTTTCGACTCCGTCATAGCCAATGCCGCAACCGTCGAATTCAAAGGCACACTCCAGGAGCCCATCATCTGCCGTCTTGCAACCAGCAGCAACTACAGCATCTTCATTCTCGAAGAGGGCACCGTCTATGTCGACCCCATCATCGACTCCCTTTCCGGAACGCCCTCTAACGACGCCATCTACAAAGCCGCCTTCAGCCCCGAGATCCGCAAGGCCACCAACGATTTCCAGACTGTATACCAGCAATATCAGAATGGCGACAGCGACACCCGCACCCGTCTCACTCCCATCCTCGACAGCCTCTATGCCATTCCTCAGATGCTGACCGAAAAGGCTTATGCCGAGCTCTATAAGGACAACAAGGACAACATCCTCGGCGCCTACGCCTTCACCAATCTCTGCCAGAGCTACACCAGCGCCAGCCAGATGGAGAAAGCCCTCGAAGGAGCCACCGACCTCATCCGCAACTATCCTCCCGTCAACAACCATCTCGTAATGCTCCGCAACATCGACAATACCGCTCCCGGAAAGCATTTCATCGACATCCCCGGCATCGACTTCTCTACCGGCAAGGAGAGCTCTCTTGCAGCCATGATTGAAGGCAAGGTCGCCTTGGTTGATTTCTGGGCTTCCTGGTGTGGTCCTTGCAAAGCCGAAATTAAAGAGAATCTTGTACGCATCCACGAAAAATATGCATCACAAGGTCTTGTAGTAGTGGGCGTTGACGTTTTCGAACGCAAGGCCGAAGACCATGCCAAGGCCGTTGAAGCCCTCGGCATCAAATACCCCCAGCTCATCGACAGCCAGAACAAGGCCGGCGACCTCTACGGATTCAACTCCATTCCCCAGATCATCCTTATCGGAGCCGACGGCAACATCATCGCTCGCGACCTACGTGGAAATGCTATCGAAGCAGCTGTAAAAGAAGCCCTTCAGAAATAGCATTTACCTTCCTGTACTATCAGAGGCAGCCTCCACCCTGCCTCTGATTTTTATTCATACAGCCCCCATGAGCCCACAACTTTTTTCTCTCAATCAAGATGAAGAAAAGTCCGGTGGACTTTTCGATAGCGATAGCATTGATAAGCCTCCAGTGGAGGGTTTCAAGCCGAAGGCGCACGCCCAAAGGGCGGCTATGGGAGAGCAACCGGCTGACCTCCCCCAAAGATGTGAAATCGGCCATTTCACATTTTTGCCTTCCCCGACGAGGAAATAGGGTTGAAATCGTTAAAAAGCCTTAATTTGTGAAATGTGAAATGTGAAATTGCAAATGCATCGCACCTCCCCCAAGCAGTAAATATAAATAGGTATATTATATTTATATATATTATATATATTTAATTATTTTTTTACTCGAAAAGGGCTGCACATTGCAATTTCACATTTCACATTTCACATTTTCCCCCTCCTGCGTACCGGTAGCGTCACACCAGGGTCGCGGATTTTGTACATAAACGACTGATTTGTGTCGCAATTAACGATTTTTTCGCGACGCTACTATGAGGCTAGGGTGTCGGTAGTGTGTTGCTGGATTTGGAGAACAGGGCATAGGACGGGATTTTTTTGTCGTTTTTTTTTACACAAACCTTGATAAACCTCCTTTGGCAGGGCTTCTTTTTGAAGCTGCTTCGCATCTTTGGCATCTGTGAGATAAAGTTTTTCCTTGAGAGCAAGCTCTCGGAAAACTTTAATCCCACATCTGCGAGCCCCATCAAAGGCGATAAACCAAGATAAACCCTGGTCGCAATTCCAGATGCTGATATATAATTTATTTGGCACATCAAGAATAATTTATGAATTAATTCATGGATAATTTATGGGCATTTATGTGCGCCGCAGGCAATATTTTTACACGAATTGCCATGAATTAACCATGAATTTTAAAAAAATATTTATTTTGTACAAGAAGAATAATTTATGAAGAAATTTATGGATAATCTACGGGCATTTATGTGCGCCGCAGGCTTTATTCTTTACGTCCATATAGCGTCCATATAAAGTCCACCTAGCGTCCATATAAAGTCCACCTAGCGTCCACCTAGCCTCGGAGTAGCGTCCCGAAACGGGCCCGAAAGTGGACGCTAAGTGGACGCTAGGCCGACGCAATAGGGACGCTACTCTGAGGCAACAGGCCACCAACCCGTGCCCAATCTAGAAACAACCTAATACCAAATCTATCGACCCATCTGCATTCAAACGAGCACGAAAGACATCTGAGAGAAAACCAACCCAAGGACAACAGTTGCCTGACCCCAGTCCCTATCCAGGCTCCAAGACAAATCCTATCCAAGTTCAACCCAAGCCGAATCCTAGCCGAATCCTAGTCAAACGCAAGCCAAGCCTAGGTAAAGGATAAATTAACCCAGGCCGAACGTAGGCCGAATGGTGGCCGAACGTAGGCCGAATCCTGGCCAAAACATAGAAGAAACGTAGGAAGAAGGGGCTGATTTTTCAAGCAGGCTCATAACAGACTGACAACAAAGAGTATGACAGGGAAAAGAATAGCAGAAAGGATTTGACCTATGACCGGAGGCCATCTCCCATGAGAAGTTTTTCTGGAGGGCCGGCCATGGGGTCGGCTTTTTTTTGATAAATAATTTTTGTATTCCAAATAATAAGCGTATCTTTGCATTGTCTTTCCGTGGCCAGCATGCTGTGCATCGTATTCGGTCTTGTCGTTAGGAATCATCCCTTTAACGGACATCGTTAGCTGTGGGATTGCAGCGACAGCCGTTCGCAAATGATGCACGACGGTCTCGCACGGAGTGACGAACAACCTGAGAAATATTATCGCTATGCACAATAAAGTTCTTGTTATCTATACCGGCGGCACCATCGGAATGGTGCAGGATGAGAACGGTTCTCTTCACCCCTTTGCCATGGAGCGTATCTACGACGTGCTCCCTCTCCTGCAGCATACCTCCTACTCTATCGATTCGTGCCAGCTCGACCATATCATCGACTCTTCCAATATGACGCCCTCGCTGTGGGTAGATATCGCCAACATCATTGAGAAGGAATACGACAACTATGACGGTTTTGTTGTTCTCCACGGCACGGACACCATGGCCTATACGGCTTCGGCGCTGAGCTTTATGTTTGAGAACCTTACCAAGCCTATTGTGCTCACGGGCTCCCAGCTACCTCTGGGTATGCTGCGCAGCGACGGACGAGACAACATTATCTGTGCCCTTGAGATTGCTGCCCAGCAGGAGGTTGTGATACCGGAGGTCTGCATCTTCTTCCAGAGCCACCTCTATCGCGGCAACCGCTCTACGAAGGTCAGCGCCGAGCATTTCGATGCCTTCACGTCGTACAACTACCCCTCGCTTGCCAAGGCCGGCATAGACATTGAATACAAGCAGCATCTCATTATGCCCAGGGCCGAACAGGAGCTGGTGGTGCGCCGCCAGTTCGACACCCATGTGGCTGTGCTGAAGCTTTTCCCCGGCATACATCCCTCGGTGGTGCGCTCTATTGTAAACACTCCCGACCTTAAGGGTCTCATCATCGAGACCTTCGGATCGGGCAACGCTCCGACGGAGGAATGGTTTATCGACGCCCTCAAAGAAGGCATAGACCGCGGACTGGTGATATTGGACGTGACCCAATGCAAGAGCGGAGCGGTGAAGCTGCGCCAGTATGCAGCCAGCTGCGACCTCGACCGCATAGGCGTGCTGAGCGGCCACGACATCACCATTGAGGCTGCCGTAACCAAGATGATGTATCTGCTGGGCAACTACGGAGAGGATGCCCGAATGGTACGTCAGCTTATGGAAGACTCTCTGAGAGGAGAAATCAGCAAATAAGAGGTCCGACACGGGAGCAGGACTCCCGGCCACAGACTACAACCCGAAAACCATCCACTACCCGAAAAACGAATGACTCCTTTACAGCAATTCACCGAATCCCTTGAAGGGCAGAACATACTGATAGTAGGCGACGTAATGGTCGACGCCTATATGTGGGGCAACGTCAACCGCATATCGCCCGAAGCACCCGTACCCATCGTCGAGATACAGCGGCGTGAGCGCCGACTGGGAGGTGCCGCCAATGTTGCGGTCAACATCCAGTCGATGGGCGGCAACCCCGTGATGTGCTCGGTGCTGGGCAACGACGACGAGTCGAAAGAGTTCCTCCAGATCATGTACGACCACAACATGGACAAGAGGGGCATCACTACGTCGGACAACCGCATCACCACCGTGAAGACACGCATCATCGGCAACGGAACCCACATGCTGCGCATTGACGAAGAGATGACCGCTCCCCTCGCCGCCACGGACGAGCAGATGATGACAGACCGACTGGACAAGATATTCAAGACGATGAACATCAGCGCTGTCATTCTTCAGGACTACGACAAGGGCAACCTCACACCCGCCGTCATAGACCATGTGGTAGAACTGGCCCGCCGCAAGAAGATCATCACCACGGTAGACCCCAAGCACCGCAACTTTGCCAACTTCCATGATGTAACGCTCTTCAAGCCCAACCTCAAAGAGCTGAAAGAGGGACTGAATATCGAGATCGACGAGTCGTCGGCCGAAACCATGAAGCGCGACCTCGACGAGGCAGCACTCCTGCTCCACCAGCGCCAGCATATTGACGTGGTGCTCATCACGCTCTCGGCCAAGGGAGTCTATGTGTGCGACTTCAGACAGGAGGAGCCCTATTCTCTCATCATCCCTGCCCATCTGCGTTCCATCTGCGACGTGAGCGGAGCCGGAGATACCGTGATAAGCGTCATCACCATGGCTCTGGCAGCAGGACTGGACGTAGAAACGGCGGTACGCTATGCCAATATGGCCGGAGGTATCGTATGCGAAGAGGTGGGAGTCGTTCCTGTGAACAGAGAGCGTCTCCTCTCCGAACTTGCCAGCCTGCAGTAGCCTGCCCCACCAAAAAGAAAACCAATCACCCCTATGCCCACTGTGAAAACCGCACGCATCATCGCCATACTCTTCTTGCTGAGCCTTTCGCTGAAGGCCGGAGCACAGGTAATCAACCTGGCCTCCTTCGACGAACGTCCCATCCATTTCGGCATCCAGATAGGCTACACCCAGTCCAAGTTCGACCTCCATTATACCGACGACCCAGAGGTAAGGGAGCTGCTGCAGAGCACCAAGTCGTACTATAATGCCGGATTCCATCTGGCCATTCTGGCCGACTACCAGCTGTACCGCTACATCAACATCAGGGTGTCGCCAGGCATAACGCTCATCAACCGCAGCCTCGACTTTGCATGGGACGAGACCTACCAGCAGGGGCACCTTAATCTCGACACTCGCCGCAGCGTGGAATCGGTCTACGGAGAGATTCCTGTCGACCTCAAGTTCAGAGCCATGAGATGGCGCAATATGCGTCCCTACCTCACCACGGGTGTCTCATACGGCTTCGACTTTGCCTCGTTGCGTAACAATAAGAACCAGAACGACCAGTCGATCATACGCCTCAACACCAGCGATTTCCGCTATAGTGCCGGCGTGGGATTTGACTTTTACCTGCGCTATGTGAGGTTTGCCATCGAGCTGAAGATGGCCTTCGGACTCACAGACCTCAAGATTGAGGACGACGACACCTACGCACGGTCGTTCGATAATCTCAACACCAGAACCTTCATGCTCGGATTCATCTTTGAAGGCTAACACCATACTCCCTACACACTCACCCCATGCAGACTATCACCCTCGACCTCACTCCAGAGCAATACCACATACCCGAAGAGATGCAACGGGCAGTAGGGCGGAAGCTCCATATACGCCCCGACCAGATAGGCCACCTGCAGGTGGTGCGCCGCAGCCTGGACTCGCGTCGCGGTCAGGTCAAATACCAGGCTACCATCAACGTATACGCCTCTTCGGAGCGCTATGTGCCCGAATCGTTCGTTTCGGACTATAAGGACTGCTCGCAGGCAGACCCCATCGTTATTGTGGGAGCCGGCCCTGCAGGTCTCTTTGCCGCCCTGAGAGCCCTGGAACTCGGACTGAGACCCATACTGCTGGAAAGAGGAAGACCGGTGGACGAACGCAAGCGCGATATTGCCGTATTGGGACGCGAGGGCACACTCAACCCCGAGAGCAACTGGTGTTTCGGAGAAGGCGGAGCAGGAACCTTCAGCGACGGAAAGCTCTACACCCGCAGCACCAAGAGAGGCAACGTGCAGGAAGTGCTGCGCAAATTTGTGGAGCATGGTGCCAAACCGGAGATAATGATCGATGCCCATGCCCATATAGGAACAGATTGTCTGAGCCCCATTATCGCCTCGATGCGAGAGACCATACTCCACTATGGTGGCGAGTATCATTTCTCGACCACGATGACGGACCTCGTGATGGAGGGCGACAGCGTATGCGGTGTGCTCTGCTCGGACGGCAAGGTCTACAGAGGACGTGCGGTCATTCTGGCCACAGGGCATTCGGCAAGAGACATCTACGAACTTTTCAATCAGAAAGGATGGGCTATAGAGGCCAAACCCTTCGCTATGGGTGTACGCGTGGAGCATCCCCAGCGTCTTATCAATACCATACAGTACCACTCGCGCAACTACTCCCCTTTCTTGCCCCCCGCCACCTATTCTCTCGTCACCCAGGCATCGGGCCATGGGGTATTCAGTTTCTGCATGTGTCCCGGAGGAGTCATCGTCCCCGCAGCCACAGCGCCTCAGCAACAGGTGGTGAACGGTATGAGCAACTCGCAGAGAAACTCCCCCTTTGCAAACAGCGGCATCGCCGTTACGGTAGGACTCGACGACGTGCCCCAATACCAACAGCATGGTCCGCTGGCGCTGCTGCGATTCCAGCAGGATGTGGAACAGCGCATGTATGAAGCCTGCCCCGGTTCGGCCCCATCCCAGCGTCTGGTGGATTTTCTGCAGAACAGGACCTCCTCGCGTCTCAACAAGAGCAACTACCTGGGGCCTACGGCATCGTCGCCCCTTCACGAACTGCTGCCTGCGTTCGTAGCACAGGGTCTGCAGCAGGGATTTATGGATTTCGACCGCAAGATGAAAGGCTTCGTCACCGAAGAGGCCACCCTCCTGGCTGTAGAGAGCCGCACCTCATCGCCCGTACGCATTCCCCGTGGCACAGACTATCAGCATCTGCAGCTTCGCCGGCTATACCCCTGCGGAGAGGGCGCAGGCTATGCAGGAGGCATTGTCAGTTCTGCCCTCGACGGCATCAACGCCATAAATGCTTTTTACGCTTCAATGTAGATATAGACCATGAAATTCAACCTACAAGCAAGCTTTAAACCTATGGGCGACCAGCCCACCGCCATAGAGCAGCTGGTAAGCGGCATCAACGCAGGCCAGAAAGCTCAGGTACTGCTCGGTGTTACCGGTTCGGGAAAAACTTTTACCGTGGCCAACGTAATAGCCCAGCTCAACCGCCCTACCCTCGTACTCTCACACAACAAGACCCTTGCAGCACAGCTATACGGAGAGTTCAAGCAATTCTTTCCCAACAACGCAGTCGAGTATTTTGTATCCTACTACGACTACTATCAGCCTGAAGCCTATATTGCTTCGACCAACACCTATATTGAGAAAGAACTCGAAATAAACGACGAACTGGATAAGCTGCGACTGAGAGCCTCTTCGGCACTCCTATCAGGGCGCAGAGATGTCATCGTGGTGTGCTCAGTCAGCTGTATCTACGGCATAGGCAATCCGGAAGAATTCAAACGGGGCACCATCCATATAAGCAAAGGGGAGCATATCACACGAGACACGTTCCTTATGCGCCTCCTTGATGCCCAGTATGTGCGCAACGAGATAGAGTTCATCAACGGACGCTTCCGCGTAAAAGGCGACACCGTAGACATCTATCCCTCCTATGCCGATTTCTGCTATCGCGTCTGCTTCTGGGACGATGAAATAGAGTCGCTGGAATCGTTCGACCCTATCAGCGGAGCACGGATAGACCGCTTTGATGACATCACCATCTACCCGGCGTCAAACTTCCTTACCAACAAAGAGTCTATGGCAGAGTCTCTGCTGCAGATTCAGAGAGATATGTTTGAGCGACGCGACTACCTTCACTCTATAGGCAAACACCTGGAGGCAAAACGTCTCGAAGAGCGTACGAACTACGACCTTGAGATGATTCAGGAGCTCGGCTACTGTAGCGGTATTGAGAACTATTCCCGTTATTTTGACGGGCGCAGAGAAGGCGACCGTCCTTTCTGCCTCATAGACTATTTCCCCGACGACTTCCTCCTCGTGATAGACGAGAGCCACGTTACCGTGCCTCAGATAAGGGCTATGTATGGTGGCGACCGCTCGCGCAAGACGGCACTCGTGGAATATGGATTCCGACTTCCCTCAGCACTTGACAATCGTCCCCTTAAATACGAAGAGTTTTACGAGCTGACCAATCAGACCATCTACATTTCTGCCACCCCTGCCGAATATGAGTTGCAGGAAAGCGAGGGCGTAATAGCCGAACAGGTCATCCGTCCCACCGGCCTCCTCGACCCTGTGGTGGAGGTGCGGTCGGCTATGAACCAGGTGGACGACCTCCTTAACGAGATTGAAGACACCATCGACAAGGGTGAGCGCGTGCTTGTTACCACCCTTACCAAGAAAATGGCAGAGGAGCTGAGCAGCTATCTTATCAATCTCGGCATCAAGACGGCCTATATTCACTCTGATGTCGACACGCTTGAGCGAGTGGAGATTATGCGCGACTTGCGAATGGGCGTATACGATGTGCTGGTTGGTGTCAATCTACTCCGCGAGGGTCTTGACCTGCCCGAGGTGTCGCTTGTAGCCATACTCGATGCTGACAAGGAGGGTTTCCTTCGCAGCGACCGGGCCATGATACAGACCATAGGACGTGCTGCCCGTAATGTACACAGTAAAGCTATTCTCTATGGCGACACCATTACAGGCTCTATGCAACGGGCTATAGACGAGACGAACCGCCACCGCGAGAAGCAGATACGATACAATATTGAGCATGGTATCGTTCCACGCCAGATTAAGAAAAGTACAGAGTCCATCATCGGACAGACTTCGGTTATTGAACTTGCTGCTGAGCAACGCGAAGAGACCACCCACCCGCTTCCCCCTGTAGGAGACAACAACATCGCAGCTTCGCCCTATGCGCTCAATACGCCGGCCCATTCTTCTGCCAAGAAGCCTTACAACCTCAACCTTATGGACAATGATGAGGCTCATGAGTCTAAGCCAGAGCCTACAGCCAAGCTCGACAGTCGCACTAAGGCCCAATTGAGAAAGGACATCAAGGAGGCTCAGCGCAAGATGGTTTTAGCCTCCAAGGAGCTCGACTTTCTTACCGCAGCCAAATATCGTGACGAGATAAAGCTTATGCAACAGCTTCTCCCCGATGCCCGTGGCAATTAGAGAGCCTTATCGTTCCGAGGAATCATGGGGTTAAAGGGCCATCAGCAATAGCCCCTATCCACTTAAAGCATTACTTCGAAGGGGATTATTGACAATAGAAATACAAATATAAACTCGCGGTTTGAAAAATATTTGTATCTTTGCATTTCAAAAGGGAATAATAAGATTTAGCACAACCTGTGCATCTTGAACAATATGTGGTACGTCGTCTATACAAAAAAACTGGCTGATCCTAAACTTGCTGAAAGGCTCAAGAAGAAGAATATTGAGTACTATATGCCCGTCCAGTATGTAAAGAAGAGCACCCCCGACCATACCAAAACGGAAATCAAGGAAGAATATCCTCTGGGCAGACTGATCTTTATCAGGACCAATGAGATAATCCAAGACGTTATTAAGAATGAATATGGAAACCTTTTTCAATACAAAGACCACATAAAGAACGAGTGTGCCACCGTAGAAGATGACGAGATGGAAACGTTTAGGCTATTTTTAAGCAGCAACAACGACCGGGTCCTGTTCCTTAAAGACCCATATTCCCATTTTGCAAACAAACAGAAGGTACGCATACGCGAGGGTGTCTTTGCCGGTAAGGAAGGCAGAATAGTCAGAATAATGAAAAGTCGCAAACTAGTCATCGAACTAGGAACATTTGCTGTTGCCATTTTTGGAGTTGACCCTTCAATACTTGAACCTATCGACGAGTAGAAGTCTGCAAGAATTGACAGTATAAAGAAATAGCACTTATAATCGAAAGACTATAAGTGCTATTCTTTTGAGATTCGGATTCTTTCTGATTTGCCTATTTTTTCCTGAGCCACTATTCCTGAGCGGATGCTCGAATGGCAAGACTAGCGAAACAGGAGATAGAAGACTTTACATTTCTGCTAAGATGTCATTATTGAAGTTAACTATATTCGACCCTCGGTTGTATTATTCCTCGTATCCGTTAGGGTTATTCTTCTGGAAGTTCCAGCTGTCACGACACATCTCTTCTATGCCATATTTAGCCTCCCAGCCCAATTCTTCTTTGGCCTTAGCGGGATTGCAATAACAGGTGGCAATATCACCGGCACGACGGGGTTTGATGCTATAGGGGACCTTGAGACCGTTGGCTTTCTCGAAAGCCTTCACTACGTCGAGCACGCTGTAACCGTGGCCTGTTCCAAGATTATAGATAGCAAGACCTTTCTTCTCCTGAATAGCCTTAAGAGCACACACATGACCATTAGCGAGGTCTACCACATGGATATAATCGCGCACACCAGTACCATCGTGAGTATCATAATCGTTGCCGAAGACACCCAGTTCCTTGCGAATGCCGATAGCAGTTTGCGTGATATAGGGCATCAGGTTATTGGGAATGCCGTTGGGATTTTCACCTATCAGGCCTGATTCGTGAGCGCCGATGGGGTTGAAATAGCGCAGCAGCACCACATTCCATTCAGGATCGGCCTTCTGAACATCCATCAGTACCTGCTCAAGCATCGACTTTGTCCAACCATAAGGATTGGTACACTGACCCTTGGGACAATCCTCGGTAATGGGAATGATGGCAGGATCGCCATAGACAGTAGCAGAGGAAGAGAAGATGATGTTCTTGCAGCCATGCTTGCGCATCACGTCCACCAGCACGAACACACCGTTCATATTATTCTCATAGTACTCAAGAGGTTTCTCTACCGACTCACCCACAGCCTTAAGTCCTGCAAAGTTGATGACGGCATCGAACTTGTGCTCTGAGAAGAGTTTTTCCATGGCCTCACGGTTGCGGATGTCTCCCTCTACGAAAGGAACCTCTTTGCCAGTGATCTTAGCCACGCGGCGCAACGCCTCGAGCTTGGAGTTAGAGAGATTGTCCACCACGACTACTTCGTGGCCAGCCTTATAAAGTTCTATAGCAGTATGTGAGCCAATAAAGCCACATCCGCCAGTCAGTAAAATATTCATACTATTAGGAATTATACTATTATGTTCTACGAATTTTTAAAGGAATGGCAGTTGCATTTTTCTTGCAGAAATCCGCCGAGTCCTTGACAACCAAAGCCAAGTATCCGCCGCCACCGGCGCCAGGCATCTTCCATGCCAACACATCCTCCATAGCAGAATACCTGTTGATGGCATCCAGGATGTATTCATTTCCGTTGCCCTCCTCGTGTCCGATATAGGTTGGTCTCACCATACCGGGGAACATGGCAATTTGAGCTTCGAAAGAAGCCCTATAGGCAGCTGCGAATGCCTCCAGGTTACGACTCATGATAGCGTCCCAGCAGTTGTCAGCAGCCACGGCGAGAGCTTTAACCTTTTCAGGAGTAATATCTTTACCCTCCACCACGCTACATCCCGGCTTGCGGGGTTCGAGCGGTATCATACAAAGATGGTCTTCCAGAAATCGAATTGTCATCTCATCGCTGGTCGACTCAATTTTCTTAGGCCAGAAGTTATTGTCGTAATAATGACGGCTGAGTCCTGGCACACAAATCCCTATTGAATCCTGTGCACCACTGATATGACCGGCTTCTCTTTCCGGATTATTCTCAAAGCAGAACACCAGGCGCGCCAGCATCTCAGGATCCATCTTAGGCAACCTGATAGGCCATATCTTCTGAATCATTTTTCGTGTGCTGGTGCTGAGACCGCAACGATCACGAACCTCAAATGTAGGTTCTATGGATATTGTGATGGCCCAACCTGGATGATACATGCTCACATAAGGCTGGTCAATCCATGTACCAGCAAGATCCAAACGTGTTGGAATCCCATAACTATCGTTCTCATCCGAGTTTGCATTCGAGAGTCTTGCTTTCAGCGAAGAGGAACTCCGGGCTTCCAAACCCTCTGCCGGAGTACGCTGCAGTTCAATATATTCCATCCCCCGTTCAGCACACAGTCGGCGTTTTGCCTCGCTTCCACCTTCAGCATTGACAACAAGAATGTCAGGATGGATTGCATCAAGTGTAGGGATGAAATCTATGACGCCAGAGCCCTGGTTGATATAAGCCTCCTTCACATATCTCACAGCCTTTACCATGAAGAGACGCTCCTCTTCGGGAAACATCGGCTTCCTGTGTTTGTACTCGAGGTAGGTCGTATCCGAACCGATACCGACATACAGGTCACCATATTCTGCTGCCTGACGAAAGAACTCGATATGGCCGGAGTGCAACAAATCGTAACAGCCACTCACGAAGACCTTCTTGTTTTTCTTCATTTTTCTAAATTATTCCGCACGAATGTATTATGCCTGATTCAACAACATTTCGTACGAGTGAGTATCATTTAAGAGTATCAGCGCCTCAGGAGAGTCGTCTGCTGACACGAGCAAACCAAAGAATCTCAACAAAGCATACCAGCGGGACAACGAATCCAAGGGACATGTACACTCGTCCCATCAGTCCCATCACAACAGGAGCCACAGCACCACCCACGATACTCATAATAAGAATCGAAGATGCCCTTTCTGTGTTGCCTCCTGCATGCAGCAGCGCCATCGAGAAGACAGTCGGGAACATAATACTCTCAAAGAGATAAACCATGCAAACAGCAGCCACCGCCAGTATGCCATGTCCAAAGATAACCAACAGCATACACAACACGGCAGCAAAGGCACAGATAGACAACAGTTTGGCTGGAGACATCCTACTCATCATCGAACTGCCACATAGACGGCCCACCATAAAGAGACCCATGCCGCCAAAGGAAAGCATCAGTCCCGCATTCTGAGCACTTAAACCCTCAATAGTCTCTGTTACATAATTGATAAAAAAGCTGTTGATACCCGTCTGCGCCGCCACATAAAGGAAGAGTGTGATTACGCCAAGAATAAATGCTCCATTCTTGAGCAGCGACATCTCGGTTTTATTATCATTCATCACCTCCGTTCTGTCACCTTGTGTCTTACGTGGTTCCGGAAGTCTTAGTTTGCAGAACACACAGCCGAGCAACAACACAATGACACCTATGACAGCATAGGGAAGAGACAGTCGGCTCTCCTCTCCCAGAATAAGCATCGAGCCAATCATAGGGCCAAATATCCAGCCCAATCCATTGAACGACTGTGCCAGGTTGAGACGCCTTGGGCCATCTTTCGGATCGCCCAAGATGGTGATATATGGATTAGCCGAGGTCTCCAGACAAGTCAATCCACAGCCAATGACAAAAAGACAGAGCAGAAAGAATGGGAACGACATAATGCGTTCTCCCGGTACAAACATCAACGAACCAATACCATAGAGGAAAAGACCCGTGACAACGCCTCGACGGTACCCCCATTTACGAATTATCCAACCTGCCGGCAAGGCCATAAGAAAGTATCCGCCATAGAGCACGCCCTGAATAAGTCCACTTCGAGCCTTTGAAATAACCAATGCATCCTGAAAATGCTTATTCAACACATCTAGAATCCCGTGAGCACACCCCCATAGAAAGAAAAGTGATGTGACCAGAATAAAAGGCAGAAGGAAGTTGTCTCCCTTATTGTTTCGAAACAGATTACTCATAACGAATAATGTTAACCGTTACCATTCATCCCGGCTGTTGAAATCAGTTCAGTAATTATCCGATAACAGTTTTTTTTGAGAAACCTATAGTTCAAACTTCATTACTATTTAAGTCCCTAAGTAATAAATTGGACGCAAAGCAAAGCCATGGTGAGTCCCATAATACCTTTCGACCATCAGAGAGACATTTCGTTGGCAATAGAAAGGCCGACACCCACCCTTTTATAAGGAATGCAAAGATACGAATTATTCTTAATAATAGCAATTAATATATAAATAATACACAATAACAACCAATTCAATACACGAACAAATTACTAATTATCAAACAAATAACCCCAACAGATTATTCAAATACAAAAAGAAAATACGCATGTCCGAACGACCAAAATCCCCATACTTCTCCATCCCAATTTCGAAAAATAGATGAAGAAAAGTCCAGTATGAAGAAAAGTCCATTGGACTTTTCGATAGCGTAGCATTGATAAGCCTCCAGTGGAGGGTTTCAAGCCGTAGGCATGAAGAAAAGTCCTGTGGACTTTTCGATAGCGAAGCATTGATAAGCCTCCAGTGGAGGGTTTCAAGCCGTAGGCGCACGCCCAAAGGGCGGCTATAGGAATGCAAATTGCGACCAAATAAAAAGCCAACCACCAACGGCTGGCTCAAAAAATCTCATGCACTGCAAAATCACCATTCACAATTCACTATTTCACAATTCACCATTCACCATTCACCATTCACTACTAACAATTCACCATT
>JAKSMQ010000057.1 GCA_024400565.1 Bacteroidales bacterium | reverse complement strand
TGGTTAATTCATGGCAATTCGTGTAAAAATATTGCCTGTGGCGCACATAAATGCCCATGAATTATCCATGAATTAATTCATAAATTATCCTTTGTGGTTGCGTGTTTTGAATTTATTCCACCTTTCTGCGCTAACGTCTGGATTTTGTGTGTTTTATGAACCGGCTATGGCTCTTCTGGATGCCCAAAGAGGGCGTGTCGGTAAGATTTTTTTCGCCAAAGCGGTTAAATAAATTTGTTTATTTGCCCGATTCTATATATCTTTGCAAATGCGTTTTATAGTCAAGATTCACCATAACTACCTGATAGCGAATATTCCAACGCACTAAAATGATTGACAGATGTCTCCTATAAGGAGATTTGGGACAACGATTCCATATTACAACACATTCTGTTAAATCATGTTAAATTCAACCCCGACTGTCACACAATCCAACAAAAAACGCAACTTATAAGGCAGACAAAAACGATTTCGTTTATGCCAGACCCTTTTCATATATATTAAAAATTGTTTTTTATGGTTAGAAAGTTATTCTCTTTTTTCGTAATATTCTGCATGTTGTGGGGTATAAGAGCCCAGGCTCAGGAGCAGGGCTTCCGATGGGGCAAGTGGTCCCAAGGGAGCGGTCCAGTTGTAGAATCAGATAATGTTATTGATTCTTATATTGACAGTTCGGGCAATGTCTATATCTTCGGTCGGTGCTCTACCAACGCGCGCCTCGGTGAAGGCTCGCCCTATATTTGCCCTATGGATTCGGCTTTGGGAAATGGATATTACAGAGGTCGAAATTGGGGTGTCTATCTGGCTAAAATCGATACGTCGGGCAATGTATTGTGGTGCAAATCCGTACGCGGACCCGATGAAAACCATCTGGTTCTTCCCTGGAATATGGTGGTAAGAGGCGATAGAATCACTATCGCATTCGACGCCCGTATAGAGAGAGATCCCAATAATAAATGTTGGCTCTATTTTTGTGATACGCTGATAACAACCATCGGAGGCCATTTTTATGACAACGAATTTGTGACGTATTTCGTTACCTTCGACATGGACGGAAACCGAATCGATGTTCATGACGTGAGACTTTGGGCAAAAAATAACCCTAATTATCCACACTTTTTAACTATTCGATTGTGTGGACTTGTTGACAGCCGTTTTGGAATTGATGAGGACGGCAGTATCCATCTATTTACATGTACTACAGGTGCTTATGTAAGCGAAGATTCGCTACACAGGGCCTACCTTATTGTAGACGGTGATACAAACCGTAAATATTACGTGGATATCAAAACGCTGAATGACCGTTCTTGCTATCCCTGCGTTTACTACAAAATGAGTAGCGACTGGCATCTGCTTGATTATCGCTATGTGATTGATACCATAGAGGGTTGGCTGCCTTTAGATAATCTCTCTATGTTTGTGTTGAAAGTTCGGAATATTGTTGAAGACGGAGGATACTTTTATCTGAATGGTAGATTTCATTGCGAAGATGCCTATTTGCTCAGAAACTCTATTTCGGAAATAGACACATTCTCGGTTACTGTATGGCTGGATTCGATTCATTACCTGCAGGTTGACAATATAAGGGATTTTGATAATATGCCCTTTTTGATAAAACTCGACAAGTCAGGCAATATTATCTGGGTGCAGCAGTTGTATACAGACGCACCCAATGACGATGGAGTCAACTATGATGATGTAAGTTTTGGTGGGCTTTCCGTAGATGACGACTACGTCTATTCCATGTGGAGCCCTGTTAACTGGCTGGATTCGTGGCATACTATACCATGTTATTACTATTTTGATAAAGAACGCACTATACCTATTGTCCACGAAGGGCTAGACTTTTACATGATAGCCTGCTATAATAAAACAACTGGGGAGCCTGTGAAATTTTATTTCCTGGATTCATTCGAAAGACCCAGGTTTGGTGACATTGCAATTGTGGGAGACGAGATTATCGGACATACTATACCCTGGTTATCTTGGGAGACCGTAATCTACAAGATGAACAAACATACCGGGGAGGTAACATCAATATTTCCCATAGATTACTACCGTAATGACTGGCAACCCAGAAATCATAATATGTCGGTATCCAGCAACGGATGGATTTTCAGAGGCGAATGGGCAGGCAGGCCTATGGTGGACGGCCAGTATATCTGTCAGATTGACAGGTGTGCTGTAATGACCCTCTACTACGACTCGTCGCTGGATTTGCGTCCGCGCCCCTGCCCGCGGGTAGACTCGCTGTGGGGCGACACCATCAGCCAGCATATTGCCAATCTCTCGTGGAGCAGCAGATTCTCTCATGCAGGCTACGAGCTGGCCTATCAGCCCGAAGGCGGAGACTGGGACAACGCTACCACCCTTGAGGTCTCCGGCTTATCGGCCTCTATAGTCCTGCCCGACGACAGGTGCTACCAGTTCCGCATCCGTGGGCTCTGCGACGGCCACCGTGTGGCCACCAGCTCCTGGAGCGACCCCATCACACTCTGTCCCAAGGTGGGCATTGAGGGCGTGGAGGGTCCTCAAGCAATATCGCTCTCGCCCAATCCCGCCACGGGAGTTGTGAGGATAGTGGGTCTTGCCGAAGAGGTGATTGCCATAGAGATCTACGACCTGAACAGCCGCCTCCTCACCACCTATGCCCACACCTCCACCTTCGACATATCCGGCCTCCCCCAAGGCAGCTATATTGTCAGGATTGAAACCGCCTCGGGCAACAGATACCACCAGAAACTGGTAAAGCAATAGCCCCGCCAAGGAGTTCGATTACTGCAAATGAAACGTAAATTTTCATATATATAGCGCATATTCAATATTATAGACCAAAATAGCTTATCGCATCAGTACTATTTTGCAGGTTATCGGGTGGGTTAGCGTATACTTATAAAATGCTTGTGCTATGCCAATATGGTTCCTTTACCCCCGGGGGTAAAGGCACCCTAAAGGCACCCTAAAGGCACCCTAAAGGCACTCTAGAAGCACTATTGTCCCAGTAGAAAGACAGGATACATCTATACAAGGTCAGGCTATTGATATTTTCAATACCGATATTGTTCAAATCAATTTTATCAGTATTAGGAATTGCTGTATCTTTGCCATTGGAAAAAGAGGGTCGTGAGACCTTTGAGATGAAACATAAGATATTCTATACCACCCAGAAACCCGTTTTATCAACAACAAATCAACTCCACTCTAACTGCTATGAACGTATCAATAAACAAAGAAAACGACAAAATACTCTGCCAAATAACCGGACGTATCGGAACAGCCGAATCACCACTCTTCCAGCAACAGATAGAGCCTCTTATGATTGACGACAACCCACATGTTGAAATAGACTGTAGCGAACTCTCGTACATATCCAGTAGCGGTCTGCGCATCCTGTTTACCCTCCAAAAGAGTGTAACAGAACGCAATGGGAGTCTTGTACTGACAAATATGCAACCTGAGGTGTTCAACGTATTTCGCATTACTGGCTTCTCCAATATCATAAAGATTCAATAACCCACCCCTCTCCTACCGATGCATCTTGTCATTCAGAACGCCGCCGACCGGGATGTCATTAAACTGGCCGGACGTATAGGAACCAGCGAAGCACGCGAACTGATGGACGAACTCCCTGTTCTTGATCAGCTGAAGTCGTCCAGTCTCGAAGTGGACCTGGAGGCTGTTGAATATATGGCCAGCGCCGGACTGAGGCTTCTCTTTCAGATGCAACGGCAGACCAGCCAGCAGGGCGTAGACCTCTATATTGCCCATACGCCCGAAAGGATATACCGGGTGTTTGAGATGACAGGATTTGTCAAACTCTTCAACATTCAAAAGGCATAAGCCAGGCTGCATAGTGCAAGCAGATGACGAAAGGATGCATTGGAAGAATTCGCCTCCCGGGGCAATAAAATTCTCCAACGCGCGTTATTCCTATCATCACAAATCAACCGCTATGTTTCAAGCCAATCATATAGAGAAGAATTTCGGATCGTTCAGGGCGCTCGACGATGTAAGCATCCATGTGCGCCAAGGCTCTGTATTCGGGCTGCTAGGTCCCAATGGTGCCGGCAAGACGACTCTGATACGCATCATCAACCGCATTACCCGTCCCGACCGGGGAGAGCTGCTGCTCGACGGAAGGACGATGACCGACAGCGATGTGCTCAACATAGGCTATCTGCCCGAAGAACGCGGCCTCTACAAGAAGATGAAGGTTGGCGAGCAGGCTGTATACCTGGCCCAGCTGAAGGGGCTCTCGAGACGGGATGCCACCATGAGACTCCACCAATGGTTTGAACGCTTTGAGATTGACAGCTGGTGGAACCGCAAGGTTGAAGAGCTCTCGAAAGGCATGCAGCAGAAGGTTCAGTTTGTGGTGACGGTGCTCCACGAGCCGAAGCTGCTCATCTTTGACGAACCCTTCTCCGGATTCGACCCCGTCAATGCCACCCTTCTCAAGAACGAAATACTCCGGCTGAAGGACAATGGCGCTACGGTTATCTTTTCTACCCACAATATGTCGTCGGTGGAAGAGATATGCGACGACATAGCCATGATCAGCCACTCGCGTGTGGTGCTCCAGGGCGGAGTGAAGGAGATACGTCAGAGCAACCGCAAGAACCGCTACGAGATAGTGATGAAGGCCGGTTCTATGCCCTCGATGCCCATGGGGTGCACCATAGAGAAGCAATCTGTAGCCGAAGAGGAGTATACCCTCCAGGTGAGACTGCCTCAGGACTCGACAGCCAACGACCTGCTGACCTGCCTGCTGCCCCAGGGCCAGATACTCTCCCTGCGAGAGATACTGCCTTCGATGAACGATATCTTCATTGAGCACGCACAGAAATAGCAACGCCCATTCCCTGCACCCTTATCCATTATCAATCTGACATTACTCATTCCATGCAAAAGATACTTCTAGTCATAGGACGCGAATACCTCACCCGAGTCAAGAAACCCTCGTTCTGGATACTCACCATCGTGGTGCCTTTCCTGGTGGCAGGTGTCTATGCCATTCCTATCCTGCTGGCCACCAAACCGGCCGAGAAGACAACCGTGCTGGTGGTAGACGAGACGACTCTGTTCCAGAAGTCGTTTGAGTCGTCGGACGAAATTACCTATCTCGACGCCGGGAGCCTGGAATATGCCAAGACCCAGCTCGATACCAACAAGGAGGTGTCGGCCATTGTGTTCATACCCGCCCGCGAGACGACTATCCCCAACGATGCTTTCCTCTACTACCGCACTGATGCTCCTGCCTCGAGCGTGCAGAACGACGTAGACCGTCAGCTGCAGACTATACTGCGCAACAACATACTGCTTGACGTGCACAATATCAGCGCCGAAGACTACGCTCTCATCTCCAACACCCGACTCAAACTCCACACCAAGGACCTGGAGACGGGCCGAGATGCCTTCATTGAGATAAAGTCTGTTGCCGGCCTGATGCTGGCTCTGATTATATTTGTGGCCATCTTTGCCTTCGGGTCGCAGGTGATGCGGGGAGTGATGGAGGAGAAGACCAACCGCATTGTGGAGGTGATAGTCAGCAGCGTGCGTCCCTTCCAGCTGATGATGGGCAAGGTGGTAGGTATCGGTCTGGTAGGTCTCACCCAGTTCCTGCTCTGGATTATCCTGGGGTCGGTAGGCATCTTCGGTATCCAGCTCGCCAACAAGGACCTCTTTGCCCAGGCAGAAGCACAACAGATAACCCAGATTGCCACCAAAGGCGAGGATGCGACAGCCCAGCTCGAAGCGGCGATGCAACAGGAGTCTGTACCCGAGCTGATTGAAGGTCTTGCCAGCATCAACTTCGGACTGCTCGCCACGATGTTTGTCATCTACTTCGTCTTTGGCTATCTGCTCTATGCAACTCTCTTTGCCGCAGTAGGTTCTGTCACCGACAACGAGACCGACTCGCAGCAATTCACGCTCCCCATCACCATACCTCTGATACTCACATTCCTGATGGTTCCGACCATGATGAACGAGCCCTCGGGAACGCTGGCCACCTGGTTCAGCATCATTCCTTTCACCTCTCCCGTCGCCATGCTGTTCCGTATCCCCTTCGGAGTACCCGTATGGCAAGCCGTTCTCAGCGCCTCGCTGCTGGTTGTCAGCTTCCCGCTCTGCACCTGGATTGCTGCCAGGATATACCGCACGGGTATTCTGCGATACGGCAAGAAGGTGACCTGGAAAGACCTCTTCAAATGGATCGGTAACAGAGCCGGATAGTACGGCCCGACATCCGAAACGATACCCTCTTCAAAGCCACAGCACAGGTGGCTTTGACCGTAATGGGCACCCTAAGTTCCAATAAGAAATGCAACTTTTGAGAAAGAAAAGCACGAGGAAAAAT
>JAKSMQ010000056.1 GCA_024400565.1 Bacteroidales bacterium | reverse complement strand
GACTTGCCCTCGGACTCTTCGCCACAGGCAAATACATGTTCCTCGGTGCAGCATCCGGTCGCGGATTCCTTTGGAATGCAGGTCTAACTCTTTCCTATCGACTATAAGTCGCAGAATCAGACCCTATAATCCATAACCAAGGCGGATTGGATCAAGCCAACCCGCCTTAACTTTTTAAAAACGTCACCTCTGAAAGCATGACTGCTTTTTCTCACCATACCCTTTTGCTAACAATTATATTCGAAACGATATAAATTGCTAATAATTCAAAAAAATGTGGTGTACAACGGAATCTCTTTGCCTGAATTGCAGGCGGGAATGCCTTAAGAATAATCCCACCATGCCGGATGTTGCATAGTGGGATTTCTGTTGTCGGATGAAGGAATTACTCTTCGTCGCGGGGTTCTATGATCTTCCACAGGACGGCGGCAACGAAGGCTCCGATGAGCGGGCCTACGACGAATACCCACAGTTCGCTCAGGGCCTGTCCTCCCTCGAAGATGGCCGGACCGATGGAACGCGCGGGGTTGACGCCCGTACCCGTGTAGTGGATGCCTGTCAGGTGGACGAGTGTGAGTGCCAGGCCGACGGCCAGGCCTGCAAACTTGCCGGCTCCGACCTTGGGATGGGTGGCCCCGAGAACGACCATCACGAAGAGGGTGGTCAGAACCGCTTCGACAACAAGTCCGGTAATGACGCCATGGCTGCCACAATGGTTGGCTCCGGTAAGCGTGCCTCCCGCCTGCGAGGCGTCCATCGAGGTAATGGCATAGAGTACGGCTGCAGCCGCTATGCCGCCCAGCACCTGGTAGAGCATGTACATGAACGCCTCCCTGCCCGAGATGCGGTCGGTTAGAAGGCATGCCAGGGTGACAGCCGGATTGATATGGCATCCGCTAATGCCGCCGATGGTGTAGACCATGGCTGAGAGAGCGATACCAAAGGCAAGGGCTGTTCCGACCACGGAGGCAGTATTGCTGCCACAGGCCAGGCTTACAGCCGCTCCGCAACCCAAGAGAGTGAGGACAAAGGTGCCCATCATTTCTGCTAAATACTTTTTCATAATCAGATGATTTTGGGGTTAGACAATAAGGGAATGATTGTATGGTTTTTCTCAGCAGAAACGGATTACGGTATGTTTTATTGTATGATTTTCAATTGATTTAATCAACCATTTAATCGTTTTAGACTATTGTCAACCCCAAGGGTTTCTCTTTGAATCGCTCAGGCTGTAGTGGCCCCATAAGTTGATCGACCATGAGGGCTGATATCGTTTTCATAGAGCTGTGACAAGGTCTCTTTCAGCAGTCGGATGGTCTGCTTGGAGGGATAAAAGATTGCGGGATGAGGATGAGTGGCTCTGGCAACGGATGGTGTCAGCCTATGTGGCCTGAAAGGTAGGATGCGGTATGAGGATGGGATGGGTTGGAGAAGAGAGTCTCGGTGGGACCACATTCTACCAGCTCGCCCAGATACATGAAGAGTGACTTCTGTGATATGCGGCGTGCCTGACCCATATTGTGGGTTACGATAATGATGGTTACGTCGCGTTGCAGTTCGGTAAGAAGGTTTTCGATGGTGGAAGTGGCAATAGGATCGAGAGCAGAGGTGGGCTCGTCCATAAGTATAATCTGTGGCTGGAGGGCGAGGGCACGGGCTATACAGAGTCGCTGTTGCTGTCCGCCAGAGAGGAAGGTGCCTTTCTTGGTAAGAGAATCCTTCACTTCGTCCCAGAGGCCTACGCTACGGAGGCTACGCTCGACAATCTGGTTGCGTTGCTGTTTGTCGGGATGAAGGCCATTTAGCATATAGCCAGCCATGACATTATCGGCTATACTCATGGTAGGGAAGGGGTTGGGTCGCTGAAATACCATACCCACCTGACGACGTACCTTGATAGGATCCATGCTCATCAGGTCGTGGCCGTCGAGCAGCATCTGGCCGCTTACCTGGATTCCCCGATAGAGTTCGTGCATGCGGTTGATGGCACGTAAAAGGGTACTCTTTCCGCATCCGCTTGGGCCCATAATGGCAGTAATCTGATTGCGTGGAATCTCTACGTTGACATGACTTACCGAAAGGTGGTCAGCGGTATAGGCTACACAGAGGTCCTTGATACTTAAAATATTGGTGTTGGTTTGAATTATTGGATTTTCCATTTTCTTGAGATCAGTTTTGAAGATATGTTTAGGGCCAATACAAAAGCTAACAATACTAGAGAAGCACTCCAGAGCATAGACTGTAGGGCTGGATTGTTGTAGAACTGCCAGATAAGCAAAGGCACGTTTGACATGGGTTGGGTAACATCCCATTGGATGATAGCGCTACCCAAAGCTGTAAAGGTAATGGGTGCGGTCTCGCCTGCGATACGGGAGATGGCGAGCAGTACGCCGGTAAAGATCTGTCCGAAAGCAGAAGGAATGAGCACCCGAATGACCATGCGGTCGTAGCTGCCGCCAAGGGCCAGCGAGGCCTCCTTGAGGCTTGAGGGCAACATCTTGAGGCTTTCTTCTGTAGAGCGGATAATCAGAGGCAGCATCATGATAATCAGGGCAACCGAACCGGCAATAGCGCTATAGCCCTTCATGGGAACTACAACCCAGGCATACACGATGACTCCCAGGATGATGGACGGAGTACCTTGCAGCACGTCGGTTATGTAGCTTACGATGCGGGTATAGACTGTGCCACGTTTCTCGGCCAGATAAGTTCCGCAAAAAATGCCAAGGGGGATGGCTATTGCCGATGACATAAGCAGCATGAGCAATGTGCCTACCAGTCCGTTGGCTATGCCGCCAGGAATGGATGTGCCCTGAGAATTGGCTATGAGAGCCTGGTAGCTGGTAGGTTCGGGCTGAGTGAAGAACTGGAAGGATATGTTATGGAAGCCCTCCACGGCCACTTTGCCCAAGATGGCCACTAGCGGAACGGCTGTCAGCGCCGAAAAGAATACGATTGCGTAATGCAGACATCGCGATTTGATGATTCTGAAGGTTGTTGTGTCCATGAGTTATTTGATTTGAGCACGTTTGATGAGTATCTTGCCAATGATATTGATGACAGCGGTCAGCGCGAAGAGGATGAGGGCAATGGCGTAGAGCGACGATAATCTCAGTCCGTTGGCTTCGCCAAACTGATTGCAAATGATACTGGCCATAGTGTTGCCTGTATCGGTAATGGAGAGTGGTATCTGATTTGTATTGCCTATGAGCATGGTTACCGTCATGGTTTCTCCGAGTGCTCTTCCTATAGCCAGGATGAAGGCAGAAAAGATTCCCGATCCGCAATAGGGAAAGATAACGTGACGTACCACTTCGCCACGGGTAGCTCCCATGCTATAGGCTGCCTCTTTGAGTTCGGCAGGTACCATCTTGATAAATTCTGCACTAAGCGATGCAGCATAGGGAACAATCATGATAGCCAGCACAAAGGAGGCTGTGAGAATACCCGACCCCTGTTCGGAGAGTCCTAAGTTAACCACAATGGGCCGGAGCACATAAAAGCCCCATAGTCCGAATATGACGGAAGGAATACCTGCAAGAAGGTCTGTAATGGTGGAAAGAAAGGATGTAATACGACGTCCTTTGTAGTACTCGCCCACAAAGAGAGCTACTGGCAAAGAGAAAGGAATACAGAATAGTAAAGCCAGCGTCGTGGTGAGTAGTGTTCCTACGATAAATGGGAGGGCTCCATAGTGCTCGTTGCCCTCCTGGTAGCTCCATTCGCTCGAGAAGATGAAACGAAAGAATCCAAACTCACCAAAGGCTGATATTGAGTCGGTGACAAGGCTCAGAATCATGCTGGCACATACCAGGAGGATTATTACCGATGAGACAAACAGAAGGTTCCGAAAGATCTTATCGCGCGAGGGTAAGGCTGAATGAATATTCATTTAATGATTTTGTTTGAATTATAAAACCAGGAGGTACTCTCTCTATGAGTACCTCCTTTATAGAGTATTATTCCAATATCTGCTTCCCATTGTAGGTTATCTTCTTGAGATTCTCAAGGCTGATTTCTACCATCGACTTGGGCAGGGGTGCATACTTGACAAGATGGGCAGACTGCTGGGTAGAATTGCTGAGCATGTACTTCAGCAATCCTACCATAGCTTTGGCCTGATCTTCAGAACGGTCAGCATAATTCTGTTCCTGATAAACGATGAGCCAGGTGAAGCAGCTGATAGGATAGGCATCGCGCTCGGGAGAGTTGGTAATCATGGTGCGGGTATCGGATGGAATATCGCCTTTTGCAGCCGCGGAAATAGCATTTAGGGTAGGCTCAACAAACTTTCCAGATGCATTCTGCAAGGTTGCCATAGGGATGTTCTGTACCAAGGCATACTCAGAACCGATATAGCCGATGGAATATGGAGTCTGGCTTACAAGACCTGCAACTCCTGGATTTCCTTTAGCAGCCTGACCTCTAGGGAAGTCGACCGACTTCGAGGCTCCGTATTTTGTCTTCCAGGCCTCGCTTACCTGGCTGAGATAGTGGGTGAATACAAAGGTTGTGCCGCTACCGTCCGAACGATGAATGGGAACAATATCTTTCTCTGGGAGCCTGGTCAATGGGTTGAGGGCCATAATACGTACATCATCCCATCGGGTAATAACACCGGCATAGATATCGGCAATAACTTCGCCAGAGAGCCTCAACTCGCTGATTCCTGGAAGATTGTATCCCAATACCACAGCACCCATACAGGTTGGAATGTGGATGACAGGTTTCATCTCAGACATATCTTCGTCAGAGAGGAAGGCATCGCTACCTACAAAATCCACAATCTCATCCTTGAGGTTGCGAACCCCTCCACCACTACCTATGCCACCATAAGAAACAGTATTGGACGTTTGGGTTGAGTAGGTATCAAAAGCCATACTGTAGAATGGTTCGGGGAATGTTGCTCCTGCACCAGAGAGTGATACGGTACTTTCTTGTTTAGGATGCCCTCCGCAGGCTGAAGACAGAACGGAGACTGCTACTAAGGATAGAACTAGATGATTCTTTTTCATGATTAAATGTTTTTTATGATGATGGTTAAAGGTTGACTTTGGCGCTCACGCAAGCGTACACAGACATCTTGCTTCCGTCGGCAGCTTGGGTGAGGCGCACGTTAGGAGAGAATGAAAAAAGTTTGCAATTGTGATAATCCACGCCGAGCAGAATGGTGCTTCCATCCTGGCCGTATTTCCATGTATCGTCGGCATGGGATGAACCATAGTCGTAGCGTGCAAACGCCTCAAATTGGTCATTAATACGGCCACTACCATATATTGAGGATCCCTGGAGGTTGCGGTTCTGGCCAAATCCATGGTTGAGTTGAATATTATATTCCGCACCTATACGGGCGATATCAGCCATACCATCATACTACTCTATTGGAAACTGCGTCATAGTGAAGAAGATAAGCAACGTATCAAGCGTCAGCTGACTCAGAATGCCGCCCACGAGCTGAAGACCCCGGCAGCCAGCATCCATGGCTATCTGGAGAGCATCCTCGACAATCCCGACATGCCGGCCGACAAGCGTCAGCATTTCCTCGAACGTTGCTATGCTCAGAGTGAACGTATGCACAAGCTCCTCATGGATATGAGTATGCTTACAAAACTCGAGAACACCAGCCTGCTCGCTCCCAGAGAGATAAATAACACTATTATCGATGTTGTGGCCATCATACAAAATGTTCTTGATGACACGGCTTTGCTTCTGAATGAGAAGAATATACAGGTGCGGCTAGATATTCCGTCTGCCATTACCATCCCGTCCCCTTTGGGTGAGTCAGAAGGATATTCAGCCATCTACAGTATCTTTCGCAATCTGGTTGATAATGCTTTAGCATACGCCACGGGAGCTACGGAGATCAATATCTCATATCATCAGGGCGAATTTATCTTCTCCGATAATGGATGTGGAGTTGCTCCCGAATATCTTCCCCACCTCTTTGAACGGTTTTACCGTATAGATAAAGGACGAAGCCGCAAACTCGGAGGCACGGGTCTGGGTCTTTCGATAGTAAAAAATGCAGTTGCCGTTTTCGGAGGAACCACAACGGCAGAAACAACCCATGGCGGAGGCCTGACCATTAGATTTTCGCTCAAGGAGACTTCTAGAGGTTGATTTTCAAGCAGCAAGTCTTATAAAAGAACGGGAAGAACCTCGTCGTCATAGGTTTATCAGCATGTTCCATCCAAAATAAGAGCATATAGACAGCACATAGCCAGCACAAAGCGTCCGCTCGAAGGGGTATTAGTGCTGTCTGTATGCTGGCTATATGCTGAGAGTGTGCTGAGAATATGCCGAGAAAGAGGAGAGAATGTAGGGAAACACGCCTACACGGCTCCGTTTTCTAACATATAATATACTATGATTATTCTTAATATATTTATATAACCACACGTCCATGGGATACATAAATCCGAATAGAAAAGCAGAAAACCGCCATTCCCAAAATAACTATTTTTCATCATAAAACATAAAAATTAGTCTTTATAAAACAATGAAAAAGAGCGAGATACGCAAAATATACCAAAATACCGATAATCCTAAAAGTGGCTTAACTGACAGATCTACAGAGAAATAAAACGATATGCACTAAACCATCCGAACGTAAAAACCCCAATTTTTTGCAAAAAACGTCAATCAAGCACCAAAAAAACACGCGAAAAACCGGATAAAAAACAAAAAGTAAAATTTTTTTCAAGTTCTAACGTGTTGACCCATAGAGAAGAAAAGCTTGGATAGGGGAGAAGTGGAAAAAATAATTTTGGCAGATTGAAAAAGAGTCGTATCT
>JAKSMQ010000055.1 GCA_024400565.1 Bacteroidales bacterium | reverse complement strand
TCAAGAATTTTTCCTACATTTGCAGGAGTAGTTGCATTTTGGTCTGGAATCTACATGGGGCAGACAGATTGTATTTTGTTTGTGGCTGTCTTGGCTATCCATCAATCCTATCTAGAGTAGGCCTTCTCTCAATATTGCCTCCACCTAGCGTCCACAAAAAATCCATTTTGCCGAGGCAAAGTGGACGCTAAGTGGACGCTAAGTGGACGCAATATGGACGCTAAGTGGACGCTAGGTGGACGCAAAACGGATGGACATTTTGATTGATTTTAACTATGAAAAAACAGCCCCTTTTGAACGAATTTGATAATTAACAATGTTTAACAGAAAACTTTGTAAACTATTTGAGTTTTCTTTGTATTTTTGCAAGTTGTTAGATAAAAGCAGAATTTGTCTAATTGATAGATATGGAAGATGTTAAAGGAAAGATATTGAATTCCGCCTGTACTCTTTTTGCAAAAAACGGGTGCAAGCGTATCACTATGGACGAAGTGGCGAATTCTATTCGCATCTCCAAGCGTACCCTCTACGAGCATTATGCTAACAAGGAAGATTTGATTATGGCCTGTATCAACTACTGGCAGCAGAATATTGAGAAAGAGGCCAAAATGATAGAGGCGATGACCGATTTCCCGATATGGAGAATGATGTTTATGGGCAAACTGTTCAGAACCTATAGCCATCAGAACCAGCTCTTCTTTAGCGACTTGGAGAAATACTATCCCGATATCTACAAGAATCATCTTGCCTATCCTTTGAATCTGAGGACAAAACATATTGAGAAATGTCTCTCGATGGCCCAGCAGCAGGGCTATTTCCGCGAGGGAGTAAACCTCGAAGTGGCAGCTATTCTGATGGCCAACTGTACCTATCATGTTCTCAATAGTACCGTCATTCCGACTCCTATGCGCGACGTTATTATAGGAGAATTCATGGTGAACTACATGAGAGGCATGCTGACGCCCCAGGCAACAGTCGATTTTGATAAAAACCAGAAAGAGATGCATGCTAAACTGAATGATCTTCAGTTCGAAAGCCTGCGTCTTGAAAATTTGTAGAAAATAAAAAAATAATAATAATGATAAAGAGAACTTTTGTTATCGGACTAATGAGTATGCTGATGCTGGCTCCAGTGGCCAAAGCTCAGCAAGATACCGTGTTGCGGCTCTCTCTTGAGCAGGCTCAGGAGTATGCCCGCAACCACAACGTGACCGTTGCCAACGCTTCGCTCGACGTTCAGAAGGCCGAACTGGCAAAATGGGAAACTATTTCTACAATGTTGCCCCAGGTAAAAGCCAGTTTCGACTACCAGAACATGTGCGGCTATGAGATGGTGTTCGGTCAGCCTCCTGCTCAGATGCATATTGCCATGAACCCTACCGGCTCCTTCGGCATTACGGCTTCCGTAGCTCTTACTGGCCAGCAGATTGTGGGCGCTCTGATGAAGAGACTTGCCGTTCAGATGACTGAAATATCCAAGCTTCAGAATGTGCAGACAATCAACTCGAATGTAAAGAACTCATACGTAAGTATTCTGGTTATGGAACAGACCACCGGTCTGCTCGATTCCAGCCTGGCCAACATGGAGCGTCTTGCCTCCCAGACCCAGTCGGCTGTAAACGCAGGTGCTGCAGAACAGACCGATGCCGACAAGCTGGCTGTTCAGGTGGCAACAATCCGCAGCAGCATTAACTCCACCAAGCTGGCTTTGCAGATGCTCTACAACTCTATGCTGCTCCAGTTGGGTGCTGACGTAAATTCACGACTCGAGCTTACCACCACGCTCGACCAGATTGTTTCGGTCGATAATGCCGCTCAACTCCTCCAGCAGAAATTCAATATAGAGAACAACTATTCGTATCAGCTTCTCCAGCAGAACGAACAGCTGGCTAAAGATCAGATTACCCTCACCTATGCCAGCTTTGCTCCCGTTCTCAGCGCCTTCTATCAGTATAGCGCCAAGACCTACTTCGGTAAGGATGAAGGTATGAATATGACTCCTCCCAACATGGTCGGCTTTTCAGTAAGTCTTCCCTTGTGGCAGACCGGAACCCGTATTCTCCAGCTCAAGCAGGCTCAGATAAATCTGCAGGAGACCCAGAACAGTAAGAAACAGGCCGAGGATGGTCTTCTCGTCCAGTACAAACAGCTCTGCAACAATCTTATTACTGCCCTCGAAGAGTATCAGATCCAGACCCAGAATATTACTGTTACCGACAGAGTGTTCAGCAGCATAGCTGAGAAATATAAGTTCGGACGTGCCTCCAGCCTTGAGGTAACCAACGCAAGTACCGATATGATTACAGCGCAGAACAAATATATCCAGAGTGTTATGAACGTGGTTTCTGCTCAGGTTGCGCTCGAAGACCTTATGAATAATAACAAGTAAGCACACCTGTTTGGGCCTTCGAGCTCCGACAGACATTAAATGAAAAAAATACAGATTATGAAACGCATATTCCAATTCGCAATTATCGCCCTCGCAGCCGGATGTATCGTTGCCTGTGGCGGAAAGAAATCAGAAGAAGTTGCCGATAGCGCACAATTGGCTCCCGAAAAGGTAAAGACTCTCAAGATGGAGAGCCAGAGCATAGCCAAGAATCTTGAACTCTCAGTTACCCTCGAAGGTTATGAGACCATGAATATTTCTCCTTCCATTCAGGGGCATATCGAGCATATCTATGTTCAGGTAGGCAGCAGAGTAGGGGCCGGTTCGACCCTGGTTCGTATGGACCAGACCCAGCTCAATACCGCCAAAATCAACCTCAGCAGCACCAAGACTGAGTTTGAGCGCGTAGCAGCTTTGAAGGAAAGCGGCAATATCAGCCAGCAGGTTTATGACCAGACCAAGGCAGGTTACGAGCAGCTGCAGGAGAATGTACGCTTCCTCGAGCAGAACACCTTCGTAAAGGCTCAGTTTGCCGGAGTTATCTCTGCCAAGAACTATGAGGACGGAGAGATGTATGCCGGTCAGCCTATCCTCCAGCTCACCCAGATCTCCAACCTCAAGGCTCTCATCAATATTCCTGAGAGCTATTTCCCCTTGGTAAAACAGGGTATGAAGGTGGAAATCAGCAGCGAAATCTACTCCGACAAGACTTTCCCCGCTACTATCGAGATTGTTTATCCTACCATCGATCCTAACACCCACACCTTCCAATGCAAGGTTCGTATCCCCAATGGCGGAGAGAAACTCCGTCCCGGTATGTATGCTAAGGCCCGTCTCGCTCTCGGCCAGATGGATGCTATCGTAGTTCCTTATCAGGCTGTTCTTAAGCTTACCGGCAGCAACGAGCGTTATGTATTCATTAATAATGGCGGTCGTGCACGTCGCGTAGCTGTAACCCTCGGACAGCGTTTTGATGATCAGATTGAAATTCTCCCCGTTGTTCCCGGCGATCTCAAAGAAGGCGACGAACTTATCGTAACCGGTCAGGCACGTCTCGTAGATGGTGTAGTCCTCGACATCGTTACTGAATAATCTTAGGTTAACAAGCCCTGGGGAAAAATAATTTCCTTATAGAAAAACAGTTATTCGAACTCAGGGTTATAAAACAATCAAAAACTTAAGAAATGGCAATTTATAAAACAGCGATTAACAAGCCCATTACCACGGGACTTATCTTCGTGGCTTTGGTCATCCTGGGCTTGTTCTCTCTCTCGAAGCTTCCTATCGACCAGATGCCCGAGATGGATCCTCCCTATGTTACCGTGATGACCACCTATGCGGGTGCCAATGCCTCTGAGCTGGAAACCAATGTTACCAAGCTCATAGAGAACTCGCTCAACTCTGTAGACGGTCTTAAGAACCTTACTTCAACCTCTAAGGATAATATCTCTGTAGTAACCATGGAGTTTGAGTGGGGTGCCAATCTCGATGAGGTTATGAACGACATCCGTTCCTATATTGACCTTGTTTACGACAATCTCCCCGATGGCGTATCCAGACCTACTATTCTCAAGCTCAACAGTAGCGCTATGCCCATCCTTCAGTATGGTTTTACCGCCAGCGAGAGCTATTCCGGTCTCGACCGTATCCTGGAGGATAATGTTACGAATGTTCTCAAGCGTATCGACGGTATCGGTAACCTTTCCATTAGCGGAGCTCCCGAGCGTTACATCTATGTCGATCTCGATCCCAAACAGCTTGATGCCTATCATCTCAGCTTAGAGGCCGTCGGCCAGGCTATCTCTGCCAACAATCTTGACCTTGCATCGGGTACTGTCAAGATGGGTAAGGAACAGTATCAGATGCGCGTAAAGGGCGAGTTTGAAGAGAGTTCTGAGATTAACGACCTCGTTGTCGCTACCATCGCAGGCAAGTCAATCTATATCCGCGATATTGCCACCGTACGTGATACCATAAAGGATCTCTCCCTCGATGAGAAACTGAATGGTATGGATGCAGCCCGTCTGGTTATTTCCAAGCAGACAGGTGCTAATACCGTGGCAATTGCCAACCAGGTGCAGAAGCAGATGGTTGACATCCAGAAGACGCTTCCTCCCGATATCAAGATTCAGCTCATCAACGACAACTCGGAAAATATCAAGAACTCTATCTCATCCTTGACAGAGTCTATCTTCTATGCTCTCCTCTTTGTTGTTCTTGTTGTGTTGCTCTTCCTGGGAAGCTGGCGTAGCGCCTTTATTATCGGCCTTACCATCCCTATTTCCCTTATTACCGCATTTATCTATCTTCTTGTTGTCGACAGCTCGCTCAACATCATATCCCTTGCGTCACTTACCGTGGCTATCGGTATGGTTGTGGACGATGCTATCGTGGTATTGGAGAATATTACCAAGCATGTGGACCGTGGCGAGTCTCCACGCGAAGCTGCCGTTTATGCTACCAATGAGGTATGGACCTCTGTTATTGCAACAACTCTTGTAATCGTGGCCGTATTCTTGCCTCTTACCATGCTCCCTGGTATGGCTGGTATCATGTTCAAGGAGTTGGGTTGGATTATTACCATTGTGGTATGTGTATCCACGGTAACCGCTATCACTCTTATTCCTATGCTCGCCTCCAAGATGATTAAGGCTAAGCCCTTCTTTGTTCACAAAGAGGATGAAGAGGCCTACCTTCAGGCAAAAGAGGCCAAGCGTTTTACTTTCGACAAGACTATAGGTCGCGTCTTTGAGGCTGTCGAGGCTAAATATGCAGACCTCCTTCGCTGGTGTCTTGGTCATAAGGCAATTACCATCGTAGCAGCAGTCGTGTTCTTCTTCCTGTCTATGGCTCCAATGGGCATGGGTAAGATTGGTATGGACTTTATGAAGGAACAGGATAATGGTTCATTCTCTGTTAATGTAGAACTCCAGCGTGGTACCCGTATCGAGGAGACCCTTCTTACCGCCCGTGCCATCGAGCAGGATATCAAAGAACTTGTTCCCGAAACTATCGTTATCAGTACCAATGCCGGTTCTAACGATGACGCAGGTTTTGCAGCCCTCTTTAACTCTACTACCAACAATAAGATTTCTATGCGTGTGCGTACAAGCAAGAAGTTTGATCGTGAACGCTCTATCTTCGAAATCGCAGAGGTTGTACGTAAGAGACTGGCTCAATATCCTGAAATCGTAAACTATCAGGTTTCAACCGCATCCGGTATGGGTGGAGGTGGAAGTAACAGCCTTTCCGTCGAAGCTTATGGTTATGATTTCGACCAGACCAACAACTTCACCCGCGAGCTTAAACGTCGTATCGACGAGAATGTCAAGGGTGCCCGTAATACCAAGATTTCTCGCGATGAAGACCGTGCAGAACTCAAGATTACTTTCGATAAGGAGAAACTCTCCCGTCACAATCTCAGTTCTTCAGCTGTGGCTATGTACGTACGTTCTCGAGTTAATGGTATGATGGCCGGTTATCTCAAGGAGGACGGAAATGAATACAATATTGTTGTCCGTCTGCAGGAAGAGTACCGCAATTCTATATCTGACATTGAAGAACTTTCTATCAATACTCCTACTGGTGGTGTTATCAAACTCAAGGAACTCGCCCAGATTGAGGAGTACTGGTGTCCTCCTACCATTGAACGCAAGAACCGTCAGCGTTACCTTACCATCTCTGTCAATCCCTATCGTACCTCTCTAAAGGAACTTGCTGATGATGTTCAGAAACAGGTAGATCAGATGGGTGTTCCCGCTGACATTCATGTCGTTCTTGGTGGTAGTTTCAAGGATCAGCAGGAAACTACTGGCGATATGGGTATGTTGTCCATGCTTATCATTATGCTCGTCTATGTCGTTATGGCATCCCAGTTCGAGAGTTTTTCAAAGCCCTTCATCATTATTCTCTCTATCCTCTTCGCTCTTAGTGGTGCTATCTTGGCCCTTGCTGTTGTGGGTACCAATATCGATATGGTAGGTATGCTTGGCCTTATCCTCCTTATAGGTATTGCTGTGAAGAATGGTATTGTGCTTGTTGACTACATCAACCTTCTGCGTGAGCGTGGAGTTGAACTCAAGGAAGCAATTGCACTTTCAGGACAGAGTCGTCTGCGTCCTATTATGATGACTGCATTTACGACTATCCTCGGTATGATTCCTATGGCTGCCAGCCGTGGCGAAGGCTCCGAGTTGTGGACCACTATGGGTATTGTCGTTATCGGCGGTCTGCTGGTTTCTACTCTTGTTACCCTTATCATCGTTCCTGTACTCTATGCTATTTTTGAGCGCAAAGGCGATGAAGCCAAGTTGGCTAAGATAAGAAAGAATTTTGTATTCCTGGATATAGACCTCGACGAAGAAAAGTAGATAATTTAGGGATAGGCGTGCAGAACCTTGTTCGGCGCTCTATCCCTAATCCCAATTCTAAAGATTAAGACTATGAAATCTGTAATGATATTTTTCAACCAAGCCAACACGGAGCGTATCGAATACCTTCTCGACGAGATGCAGATTCGAGGCTTCTCCTTTTGGGAGAATGTTCAAGGCCGTGGTACCGTAAATGGCGATCCTCATCGTGGTACTCACACTTGGCCTGAGATGAATAATTCTGTAATGACCGTTATTGAAGACGACAAAGTGGAAGAACTTCTCCTTTCAATACGCAAACTTGACAAGCGTAATCCCGAAGTAGGAGTCAGAGCTTTTGTCTGGAACATTGAACAAATGGTTTAAAGAGCACAAATACTAATTATTGTTTACAAGTAGTGGCGGGGAATCCCGTCATTACTTGTATAAATAATAGATTATTAATCCATGAAGAATAATCTCCATATATATTGTTGCCCAGCCTGTGGGAGTATTTCGATATCCTCAGGCAATATGAAAGTAAGTTGCTGTAATGCTCAGTTGCAAAGACTCGAAGTTATTGAGAGCTTACCCCCAAGAGTTACATCTATGGATGGCGAATATTTCTTAGAGTTCAATAACCCTATGACAAAACAGGAATATATTGCAGCTGTTGTAGTAGAACGCTACGATCGCGTAGAACTCATTCGTCTTTTCCCCGAGCAAGAGGCTTCTGTTCGTATCCCCATTATTCAAGGAGTAACCCTTTATACTGTATTTCGCAAAGAGGATAAGGTTTGGGCAGAAAGAAGTTTATTTTAGTCTAAATATTGTAATGTTATCTCTAGTTGTAAGGACATAATCATGATTTGGAAATATATTATATAGTAATATACAATATTATTTGCGAAGAATGAATCTTGAAAAATGATAATGATGGATAATGTATTCTTGTTTTAATTCGAATAGTAGTTCTATTTTATCAAAGTATTAGGAATATTGTTACTAGAAATGATTGTTATTTTAGGTATAAATGCCTATATTTCATATAGTTGAATGTATGTTGCAAGTTCTTTTGTATTAACCAAAAGTGGCTTAACTAACAGAATTACAGAGAAATAAAACGATACATAACAATTCCTCTGAACGGGAAAACCCCAATTTTTTGCAAAAAACGTCAATCGAGCCCCAAAAAAACATGCGAAAAACCGGATAAAAAACAAAAAAGTAAAATTTTTTTCAAGTTCTAACATGCTGACCTATAGAGAAGAAAAGCGGGGATAGGGGAGAAGTGGAAAAAATAATTTTGGCAGATT
>JAKSMQ010000054.1 GCA_024400565.1 Bacteroidales bacterium | reverse complement strand
GTGGACGCTATGTGGACGCTATGTGGACGCTATGTGGACGCTATGTGGACGCTATACAGGCTGAACGTATAGATTGACCATCGAGTCATCCTTCTATCGAACTTATTTATTCAGCAAGCGAAGCTATCCTTATCTTGTTATCGGATAATAGGTTATAGTACGACGTGTTGTAGTCCCACATCCTTTACGTACAGTCCAATTGCCATAATCATCCATTTCAGTATATTGGTAGAGGCAGGAGGAATTACCGGATTCGCCATCGCCATAAGAACCCTCTACATGTTTAGACTCGGAGATGAAACCTCGATTATCGTACGCATACAGGGTAATACCATAATAAGATTCTGCGCCCCATTCATAACCTGTAAGGCGCTGGCCGTCCCAAGTATAAGTACAGCCTGATTCCAATCCACTCTCTTCTGCGATTCGGCCTTGCGAATCTCGTTTATAACTAATCTTGGAACCGGAAGGATCAGAATAAGAATCGGCCGTAAAGGGATTGTAGCCATTCAGTCTTATCAATTGTCCGTCTTCGGAGAACTCAAAACGATTTCCGTCTCCACTATAAACAATACTCTTTACTGGACCATGGACTTCGCAGAAAGAGAGGTCATAGGTTGTAAAATTCACCTTGGCCAGACTATCCTCCACCCATTGGGCATGAGCCTCGGCCAGCATTAACTCCTCGGCCAGAGAGTCGACAATTCTTTGAGCTTCAAGTTCTGCTTTCCTGTTACCGCACGAGGCCAGACCGAAAGCCAGCAAAGCGATTGACATCGCGCAAATCATGATTCTAATTTTCATCTGAGTATATTATTGTTGAAAGCTTTGTATCGTATCTTTGATAAACGGCTATAATACGCTTTTATTGTACAGAAAGACAAATAATTCCTTTATATAGTAAATTTTCGAATACTATTTTATGTAATAAAAAACAGAATATGGCGTTATTATATTCGCACGCTCTATTATTAGGGCTAAGCAAAGAACTGTATGATGAAACATTATATCACAAAATATCTGACGCTTCTTCTTCTGATTCTGATGGGAACCAAGGCCTCAGCGTCCTATCTTCTTATCCCTATGGACGAGATTCAGAAGAACCACCTCAAAGCCTATGGCATAGCCTATTATGCGTTGCAGCATGAGGTAGAGGTAACCTGGCTTCTGAACTATAGGGGTGGAGCGTTTATGATGAAGTTTGCCGACCAGCTGGAACGGGAATGCCGGCTGAGAGGAGTCACCTGCCAGACTATCGCCGACGGACAGTCGACTGAGATTCTGTCGTCTATTGCCGATCCTTCCGTCAATATGGATGCCGTAAAACTTCATAAAGCGCCTAAGATTGCCGTCTACTCGCCCAAGAGCAAACTGCCCTGGGACGATGCTGTCACCCTGGTACTTACCTTTGCCGAAATACCCTACGACGTGGTCTACGACGAAGAGGTCATTTCAGGCATACTTCCCACATACGACTGGCTCCATCTCCACCACGAGGATTTCACAGGCCAGTACGGCAAATTCTGGGGCAACTACCGTAATGCCCAATGGTACATCGAAGATGTCCGCAATCAGGAGGATATGGCTCATAAGTTGGGTTACTCGAAGGTCTCTCAACTGAAGCTGGCCGTTGCCAAGAAGATTCGCGACTTTGTGTCGGGCGGAGGATTCCTCTTTGCGATGTGCTCGGCTCCCGACAGCTACGATATCGCCCTGGCTGCGGAGAATGTAGACATCTGCGACGCCATGTTTGACGGAGACCCTATGCAGCCCGATGCCCAGTCCCAGCTCGACTTCTCGAAATGTTTTGCATTCAAAGACTTCCGCATCAGTACCAACCCTTCCGAATACGAAGTCTCTTCCATCGATATTGACCAGCGTAGCCGACAGAGAATCGTGAACGAGAAGACCGACTTCTTTACGCTCTTCGATTTCTCTGCCAAATGGGACTGGGTGCCCACCATGCTGACACAAAATCACACTCGTGTCATTCACGGATTCATGGGTCAGACCACAGCCTTCCGTAAGGAGTATGTGAAAAGTAGCGCCGTCATACTGGCCGAGAACAAAGCCCTGGGTGAGGTACGCTACCTGCATGGAGAATACGGCAAGGGAACATGGACATTCCTCGGCGGCCACGACCCCGAAGACTATTCCCACTTTGTCGGAGACCCTCCTACCGACCTCTCGCTTCATCCCAACTCACCCGGATACAGACTCATTCTCAACAACATTCTCTTTCCTGCCGCCAAGAAAGAGAAACATAAAACCTGATATCTGCAATCCAACAAAAAGTCCTTGTTGATATTTTTCCATTCAAACCCAATAAACCCACGATAAGAGATGACTTTAGTACACAGGTTTCTAGTCTCCGCCCTCTGCCTTCTCCCCTTTTCTGGTATAGCTCAGAACTGGACGGTCTTCAATATAAACAATTCTGAAATTACCGGCAATACCATTCTTGCTACCGCGGCAGACAAGAAGAACAACAAATGGGTTGGAACCAATCTGGGACTCTGCCGGTTTCAGGGCAGAACCTGGACCGACTTCTCCATGTTCAACGAGAAGCTGAAGGATGAATTTGTCAACTGTCTGACGGTTGACGCCAAAGGAACATTGTGGATCGGCACAGATAACTTTGGAGTAATCAACTTCAACGGAAGCAAATGGACAGAGTATACAGCCGAAACCAAGAAACTCAACATGAAGTTCATACGCGAGATTGCCATCGACCGAAATGATGTAAAATGGATAGGCGTAACACTCGGAGGACTCGTAAAATACGACAACAAGGAATGGACCAAATATACAGCCGAGAATTCCGGCCTGCTCTCCGACTTTGTGCTTTGCGTGACCATCGACAGCAAGAACCGCAAATGGATTGGAACCAACGACGGTCTCTGTCTCTTTGACGGAAGCAAGTGGACACCTTTCACAACCAAGAATTCCGACCTGCCGCACAATATTGTACCTGCCGTAGTCATCGACCAGAACGATGTCAAGTGGATCGGCACATTAGGCGGACTGGTACGCTACGACGGCAACAGCTGGACTATCTACAACAAACAGAACTCTTCTCTACCCAGCAATCAGGTAAACGACCTTGCTCTCGACGAGAACGGAATGCTGTGGATTGCAACCGACCAGGGCATAGCTCTCTTCAACAGAGAGAACAGCTGGCAGATATTCAACAAAAAGAATGCACCTCTTCCGAGTCTGGTAATCCAGAATATTACCATTGACAATCAAGGTAACCGCTGGTTTGGAACCGACTTCGGAGGACTGATACGCTATAGCGGTACCGGCATCCGCGGACGTGTGTGCGACGCAAAGGGTATTCCTCAAGAGGGAATTACCATAGAAGTGGGAGGCAAGAAGACTACTACCGACAGCAAAGGCGAATACTTCATAGAAGCGCCAACCGGTACAGCCTCAACACTTACCGCCTCATATGAGGGCTATAGTTTCGAGCCCGCCCAACGCACGCTGTCGGGAACCGAAGGATTCCTCTTCAAACAGGACTTTACCATCTCTAGCGGAATGCTGGCCAAAGGGAACTCTACCGAGAAGGTTGTCGTAGAGCCCTACCTGGCAGAAGGATACATCATCATACGCCTCGAAAGTTCAACCGCCGAGGTAGAGTTTGTCAACGAGCAGGGAAAGAGCATCCGAACCGTACCCACCTACAAGAACGGAGCCAAGATTACCATCAGCAAAATGCCCAAGAGCAACTACACTCTCTTCATCCGTACCCCCAAGGGAGAGAAAAGCCTTAAGTTCAATCTGAAATAAGACTATCTTAACAGACCAATCTCCTTCTGACAGAGAGCTGTATCAACCACGATGTGATATCGTTTTCCTGACGTTTCTGCCTATTGTTCTTCTTCTTTGGAGAAAGGATAAGATAAAAGTTTTTGCCATTTCAAAAAAACTTCCTATCTTTGCAAATCCAACCGTTAATTAAGAAGAAACAATAAATAATAGATACACAATGGAAAAACTCATCATTACCGCCGCTATTTGTGGCGCAGAAGTGACCAAAGAACAGAATCCCAACGTACCTTATACCGTTGAAGAAATCGTACGCGAAGCCAAGTCGGCTGTTGACGCTGGTGCAGCTATCGTTCATCTCCACGTTCGCGAAGACAACGGCAAGCCTACCCAGAGCCGCGACCGTTTCCAGGAATGCGAAGAGGCAATCCTTAAGGTATGTCCCAACGTAATTCTTATCCCCTCCACCGGTGGTGCTGTTGGTATGACTCCCGACGAGCGTCTTCAGAGTACCGACACAACTCCCAAGCCCGAGATGGCAACCCTCGACTGTGGCACATGCAACTTTGGTGATGAGATTTTCGACAACACCATGCCCACTATGCGTGCTTTCGGCAAGCGTATGCTCGAGCGTGGCATCAAGCCCGAATACGAGTGCTTTGAGATGGGTCACCTCGACACCATCCTCACTATGGCCCGCAAAGGTGAAGTTCCCGGTGCACCTATGCAGTTTAACTTCGTTCTCGGTGTTCCCGGTTGCTGCCCCGCTACCGTTGGCAACCTCAACTGGCTCGTGAGCAACATTCCTGCCGGCAGCACCTGGACCGCAACAGGTATCGGCCGTCATGCTTTCACCCTCGCAGCTCCCACTATCATGATGGGCGGTAACGTACGCGTAGGATTTGAGGACAACCTCTACATCGAGCGTGGCGTTCTCGCTAAGAGCAATGGCGAACTGGTAGAGAAGGTTGTTCGCATGGCACGCGAAATGGGTCGCGGTATCGCTACCAGCGACGAAGCACGCCAGATTCTTGGTCTTGCTCCCCGCAAATAAAACTCGATACAATTAGAGAAATCGTGCTAGAGACGGAGCGTACTCCGTCTCTATTTCAAGCATCAATAAAAAATCACTCTCACATACAATAAATGAAAAAGTTATTTATTATGGCGTTGGCTATGGTAACCTTTGCAGGAGCCATCAACGCACAGACTACCGACGAAGCCACTCTGCGCAAGGCTCGTCTTGAATTCCATAAACGCGATGCATCCAAGCAGTATATGAAATCCAGCCGCCAGCAGACTCCCATGCAGGCTGCAAAAGGGAATGCCAAAGGCGTGCAGATGCCCCAGGACTTCTGGTCACCCGGTGAATGGGAAGAGGTTAAGGCTATCGTCACCACCGTATACTACAACAATTACCCCGTAGGCCACGAAGGCGATATGTACTGGACAGCAGATCCCCTTCTGGGCGGTTATGCCGACTGGTATCACTATAGCGGTGGATGGCAGGAAGCAGGCGTAGGCCGTTATGTTTCCGTTCCCGACACTTCGGGAGAGGACTTCAGCAATGTATTCTACTACCTCATCGATGCCGTTCAGTCAGGTGGCGCAGAGAGCTGGGTTCGCGTTGAGCAGGCTTCCGACTCTGCCATCATCATCCGTCAGCTTGAACGCATGGGTCTTCGCCACAACAACATGAAATTCATCGTCGGCTACGGTAACTCCTTCTGGTATCGCGACTGCGGCCCCATCGCTTTCTATTATGGTGAAGGCGACTCCATCGGTATGGTTGACTTTATGTACTATCCCGGTCGTGCACTCGACGACTCCCTCCCCTACTATATCGAACAGCAGATGGGTATTCCCAACTTCTGTACCACCATTGAGTGGGAAGGCGGCAACTGCCTCGTTGATGGTGCCGGCATGCTCGTTACCAGCGATGCAACCTATCAGAACAACTGCAACGACACCTACGGTCAGTTGAGCTGGGATGGTGTTAACCCCAACACTATCAACTACACCACCAAGGCTCGTCTTACCAAACAGCAGGTAAAAGACTCTCTCTCCAACCTTATCAGCCCCCGTGCAACTTATGTCATCCCTGCTTTCAGATATGACGGCGGTACCGGTCACATCGACCTCTATGCAGACATGATTGACGAGAACCAGTTTGTATTTTCCAAATTCCCCGATCACTACTACAACTGGACCGACTACAAGACTGCTCAGAAGAACATCGACTCCATGATTCATTGGAAATCTGTATTCGGAAACAACTACAAACAGGCTTCCATCCCCTTCCCCTGCACTAATAATGGCAGCTATTTCTCAAACCAGACTGTATACAACAACACATACACCCGTTCCTATAGCAACCACACCTTCGTAAACAACGTAATCATTCAGCCCGTATTCTCACGCGTTGAGAATGGTGAGCCTACCGCTCAATGGGACAAAGAGCGTTTCGACAGCCTCCGTCTTGCTTACCCCGGATACACTCTCTACCCCATCAACGTAGCCAGTTTCGACGGTAATGGTGGCGCTATCCATTGCATCACCAAGCAGATTCCTGCCGACAGTCCTATCCGTATCCTCCACAGCAGCATTACCAGCAAACACCCCGAGCTCAACGACGGCAACATCACCATTAACGCTACCGTTACCAACAATAAGGGTATCAGCGGCGTCAAGTGCGTATACCGCGTAGACGGCGGCGAATGGCACGAAGAGAATCTTACCGCCAACGGTAATGATTACACCTGCTCTTTCAATCTCGGCATCCAGCACGGAGAAGACTGGTGGGCTACCATTGAGTACTACCTCTCCGCTACCAACAACGAGAACAAGACCATCACCAAACCTATGACCGCTAACCAGGGTGGCTACTACACCTTCTACATCGGTTCCAACATCCCCGTAGGCATCCAGGAGAGCACCAAGATGGAACAGTTTGGTCAATTCTATCCCAATCCTACCAGCAGCCGTGCCAACATCGAGGTTATCCTCAACGGCAAGTGCAACGTTCAGATGTACGACATCATGGGCCGTAGCGTATACCAGAACAGCTTCGAAGCTGATGGAGCTATGGTTTACACCCTCAATACCAGCAACCTCGCCAAGGGTCTCTACCAGGTAGTATTCACTACCGGCGACGGCCAGCGCGTAGCACGCAAACTGATGGTTAAATAATTGTCAACCCGCAACAGGGAATAAGGTATAGGAAAAAAGTCTTACGGTTTTCAGACCTCACAAGGGCTTTCCGACACTATCTCTTATTCCCTGTTTGTTTTTCTATACTATGATTTCCGGTATCGTTACAACACTCAACGAAGAACGCAATATTGCCGAGTGCATCCATTCGCTGCAGCAAGTCTGCGACGAAGTTATCGTCGTCGATTCCCTCAGCAAAGACCGCACACGCGAGATTGCAGAACAGGAGGGCGCCAGAGTATTCATTCAAAGCTATCTTGGCGACGGAATCCAGAAGAATGTTGCCCTTCAGTATGTCAAGAACGATTGGGTCATCAGTATCGATGCCGACGAACGGCTCACACCCGAGTTGGTGGATTTCCTCAAACATACCGATCTCCAAGCCACCCCCTACGATGGCTTTGCCGTACGCCGCCGCAATTATATAGGCAGCCGCTGGGTGAAAAGTTGCGGATGGTATCCCGACTATCTGGTGAGGATATACCGCCATTCCAAACTCCGTTTTGCTGCTGTAAAACAGCATGCGTGGGTGCCTACCGACAATACCCTCCGCATCAAAGCAGACCTCATACATTACCGTTATAAGAATCTCGGAGAGCTCTTTGCCAAACCCGAACGCAATTACAGCGCTCGTGGAGCAAAGATTCTCTACCTGAAAGGGAAGAAGGCCCATTCGTGGACACCCGTTTTCCATGGCGTAGGAGCCTTTCTTAGCAACTATTTCCTGCGAGGAGGCATACTGGGAGGCATAGATGGACTCACTCTCTCCCTAGCCGTAGCCAACAACAGCTATCTCAAATACGCCAAGCTTCTTGAATGGCAACGAGACCCACAGGTCCGAGAGCAGGAAGACTTCAACAACGTCTGGTAACCCCCCACACCCATTATCCACCCCTATACCCAACAATAACTATGCCCGAAATCAACAAGAACAACGCACATCTCTTTGATGGTTATACCTTTGAGCAGAAAGTAAAGCTCTACGAAGCCCTTACCGACTTGTATTCCGAAAACAAACGGAACCTGTTCGATTCGCTGGTACAAAACCGTACACGCCACGTATGCGTTATGGTTGAAGACATCTATCAGAGTCATAATGCAAGCGCCGTATTGCGCAGTTGCGATTGTTTCGGAGTCCAGGATGTGCACGTCGTCGAGCAGCACAACAAGTTCTGTCCCAACAGCGAAGTAGCAATGGGATCCAACAAATGGGTGGACGTATACAAATACAAGCAGACCCTCGATGCCTACGATACACTACGCAAGAAAGGCTATCAGATAATAGCCACTACCCCTCACGAGAACGACTCGATGATAGGCCAGCTCGACATCACCAAGCCCACATGCCTGGTTTTCGGCACCGAGCTGACAGGGCTTACCCAAGAGGCTATCGACCACGCAGACGGATATGTCAAAATACCCATGTATGGATTTACCGAGAGCTTCAATATTAGCGTCTGTGCAGCCCTCAGCCTCTTCAGCGTAACAGAGCGTATGCGCCAATTGAATGTCAATTGGCAGATGACCGAAGAAGAGCAGCTCACCCTCAAGCTCTACTGGAGTCTGCAAGTAATCAAAGACGGGACCAACGTACTCCGCACCGTAAAAGAGAGGATCGGCCTCTGACAAGCCCACATCTCACCACACCCCCCAAACGACCGAAAACCACGGTCGTTTTTTTTTGCACAGACAAAGTCACACACAACAGCCCACCCCCATAACCTATCACCTAAAAAACGAGATGCATTCAAAAATGACAAATGACAAATGACAAACCGGCCACGAACGACCGGCTCATAAAAAATGCGTTTGCATTGCAATTTCACATTTCACATTTCACATTTCACATTTCA
>JAKSMQ010000053.1 GCA_024400565.1 Bacteroidales bacterium | reverse complement strand
AACTCATCAACGATCTCCTTCATGCCTTCGAATGCCTCGGAGAGAAGTAAGGTTCCCAAATGTCTCTGCACTACTCTGTTATGACTTTATAGAAAAAAGAGAATCCGACAACAGACAAAAGACAATAAAAAAAAAATGCATTGACAACCCCTATATATACTATATAACTAATTAATTATTAAGTATATATATAATCCAAAGGTGCTGGTTGCACCTCGCAAAAAGTAATTGTCTGTTGTCTGTTGTCGGAAATCACCCAGTCTAATTTCCCTAAAAAGCAACAAACCAATAGAATACGACAACACTTACCCAATTTTCCCTAAGAAGCATTAGCTCAGTAGGGGCAAAAAATGCCTCAAATGGATGCTCTCAAGGACCTCGAAAGACCCCTTTAGGCTCAAAATCCTTGTGCTGTTCCCCATTATGGAAGGGTATTCGTTTACGGACTATGATTCCAATTTTGCAGAAGAAGTTGCCCAAACCGACCAGGTAGTGGGGAATTCTAATAGTTCAACCTGGGATTTTGCACAAGACAAAGACGGATTTTGATTGTCCGGATATAGGTCAACATCCTTACAAGAAGATTTCATTTATGTTATTCCCCTACGATGAGTTCCCCTAGCTTTCGAATGCCTCGGAGAGAAGTAAGACTTCAAATCAAATCAGAAATACATTTCTATCAGTTATCAGTTCTATCAGTTAAAAAAAATGTATCACACATCTCTTTATATATTCTATAACTAATTAATAATTAAATATATATATAGGTTATGAAGAATTTGATACCCTCAAAAAAACAACTGATAGAACTGATAGCTGATAGATTCAAAGGATGAATCTTTTTCTAAAAAGCACAACAACAATGAAATACGACATTACCAAATCCCAACCTCCTAAGATGCAAGAACTCGGCAAAGGCACAGATTGTATCAAATTAGTGCTCTCACAGACCTCAAAAGACATGCACGAACCCCTAGTTCCGATGATTTTCCCCATACTTGGCGCCCATATGAGCGGAGTAGAATTTCATCATTCCTACCCGAATCGGAAGGGAGTATGCGTCAGAATGGCCCTCCCGTTGGCAAATCTGGGGGTAACAGGGGTTAATTGTACGTTATTGTAATGGCCATCTGCAGACAGCAATTTTTTGCCTTTATAGGGGTGAAGATACCCGACAGACGGACAAACCTGTGGTCAATCTAATCCTCAATCCAAATGCCCGTCAAAGCCTCAGAAACGGGCTGTAGAACCCCGTTTTCTTTAGGAGTGGGATAAGGCCAGGCAGGAAGGGAGAAAGGTCATCAGAGGGTCTTGTTTTCCATAAGACTGCTGTCGGCCGTAAGAGGAGAGGCTGATGGCTTGCTCCGAGGGGGATGACTCTATGGGTGTGCAGTCAGAGGCGGGGCTTAGTCCTGCTTGTCGGCGAGGTAGTAGCGGCGTTTGCCGAGCGATCCTTTGCCGTATTCGATGGCTTGCTGAGGGCATCGGCAGATACAGGCCATACAATGGGTGCAGTCGCCATTCCATACAGGACGCCCGTTCTGCAGTCGGATGTTGTTGAGAGGACAACCCTTTTCGCAGATGCCGCAACCCACACAACTGTCAAGCACTCTAAACTTTTTGTCTTTGACGATGAATTTGAAGAAGAGGTCGTTCACAACTCCGCTGAAGAGTCTGTCGCGCAGGTTGACCTCCCTCTCGGGGAACCGTTCGCCACGGCGCAGGTAGGCGGTAATCTCTTCTACCTCCAGGTCGGCACATTCAATAATGGTCTGACTCAGTTCGGCGCTCGGAGCGGTAAACATTGTAATGTAATTCTCGGGCATCACTACCTCTATGCCACCCATACAGGTCAGTCCCGTCTTCCTGCAGAGTCCTTCGAGCCATTTGTTTGCATTTCCGAAGTCGTCGCCACAGGTCATTACGAAATAGGCTTTCTGACCATGACGAAAATGCTGTCGCTTCATCCATTCGCTTACTATTCGGGGCAGTCTCCAGCAATAGGTAGGCGTAACAAAAACCAGGGTGTCGTCGTTGAGTGTCAGTTCCTTTTGGGAGCGAAAAACTTCGTTGAGCGAGATGATTTCGCTATCAATCTTCTGGTGGATTTTTTTGGCGATATAGGTACTGTTGCCTGTGCCAGAGTAGTGTAGAATCTGCATGATAGGTTGTGTTTGGGTCTGCAAAGATAAATAATTGTTGCCGAAATATAGCAAAAAAGAGAGGGAAAAGTGTCTTTCTGTAAGGTTGAGAACTTGATGGCAATTGCCGGTCAGGAATCACGACGAAGATATTCTCCGGACTCTAAACAGGTACGGACTCCGTCTCTATGTCTCATTCTTTTCCCCTTTCAAGGCCGAGAGAATGAGTTTCGCTAAGGAGAGAAAGCCGGCCAGAAACAAAGCCAGTCCGAGTCCGGAATAGAAGAAGGCAAAGAATCCGTCGGGGATGTTTCTGATACTTCGTAGCGAGAAGCCCAGTCCCATCATAAAAAAGATGATAAGATAGCTTCTGGGGGTAAGAAACTTCCATAAGGGCGCTTTCTCCTGCTCCATGGAATTGATTCGGATTGTATTCTTCTTTATCAGCCGATAGAACATAGTGAAAAAGACAGCAAACACGGGTATGCCCCATAGCCAGACTAGGGTTCCCTCGGACAGGGCACAACGTATTCCGATGCGGACAATATTATAGCCTGCCAGCATCCAGAGTAGGGCATTCGATACAATCAGCCAGTATTTGCGAACCATTTGTCGTGAATATTTGATAGCCGTTAACAGTTTCCGCTTCCGCGATTCCCTTTTAAGGTAATAATTCTCTATTAATTACATGTTTTCCGAGCACCTGGCGACCATGTTGCGTTCATATAGGGTGTATCGTAAAGCCATTATGTGGAACCTCTATGCAGGCTATATAAACTCTCTAAGGAGCCTAACAGCCGGTTTCATATTGCCGCTGGAATGCCTTACGGGGAGTTCCGTCTGCCACATAGATAATCCCACAATAGTCAAATCCTTCTTTCTTGAGCAGATGGAGCATAGGGGCGTTGTCGGCATGGGTGTCTATGCGGATGTTGGAGATTACATTGGCCGAACTCCAGGCCAATACCTCGTGCAACACGCCTCCCCTCCTCGAAGCCGATCCTATGCGATGGATGGTACCATAGGGCTGACTGTTGAGCCATTCGCCTTCTATCACGCCATAGGTAGGATCATCGCCCACGATAAGGGTGAAGACTGCCACCAGCCCGTTATCATCGAACACCGAATAATGGACTCCCTTGCGAATATCCTCCTCGATGAGAGAACGTTGGGGATAGCCGTTTACCCATTGCACGCTATTGCCGCTCTCACGCATCAGCTGACGGGCATGATCGTAAATAGCCATAATAGCGTCGATATCCGACAATACGCTAGGACAAATCTTCATTCTCTTTCTATATCAATCTGTTCTGAGACTATTTCTTTCTTCCTCTGCCCTTGGGGGACTTGGCTTTTCCTTTGGAAGAATCACTCTTCTTTGAGGATGACTTCGATTCTGACTTTCCACCCTTTCCCTTGCGGCCACGGGCCTGACGCTCCTGACGTTTGGTTCGGGGATTGACATCGAGGATAGCGTCGACCATCTGCCGGTCGGCCTCATCGGCCAATTCGAAATCGATCAGTTTCTTAATCATATCCACACCCTTGACGCGGATCTTGACGGGATCGCCCAGTTTGAAGACGCGGCCTGTACGGCGGCCTACAACCTGATAGTTGTCCTCGTCGAGCATATACATATCATCCTTGAGCGAATGGAAAGGTATCATACCCTCACACTTATTGCCCTCGATTTCGGCATAGATGCCCCATTTGCTGACGCCCGAGATAAGAGCGGGGAAAGTCTGGCCGATCTTGTCGCTAAGAAACTCTGCCTGCTTGTATTTCACGCTGCTACGCTCGGCATCGGCGGCACGCTTCTCCATGAGGGAACAATGTTTGCAATACTCCTCATATTCGGCAGCATTGGCGCTAGGACCATTGTCGAGATAGAGCTCAAGCAGACGATGAACCATCAGATCGGGATAGCGACGGATGGGAGAGGTAAAATGGGTATAATAAGGGAATGCCAGACCGTAATGACCGATATTGTCGGTACTGTAGACGGCCTTGCTCATAGTACGGATGGCGATGGTATCGACCATATACTCCTCCCCTCTTCCGGCAATATCGCTGAAGAGTTTGTTGTAGGAGTTGGCCAGTTCCTTGCGCGAGCCGATCTTCATCTTGAAGCCCAGTTTGGCCACAAATTCTACAAAGGTATTGAGCTTTTCGGGATTAGGCTCATCGTGAACTCGGTACACGAAAGTCTTGGCTTCCTGCTGTTTGCCTCTGCCTTTGCCTTCTTTGCGGGCGCCCACCCATTCGGCCACTTTCTTATTGGCCAGAAGCATAAACTCCTCGATGAGCCAGTTGGCCTCCTTGGACTCTTTGATATAGACTCCGATGGGCTTGGCATTCTCGTCGAGACGGAATTTTACCTCCTGACTCTCAAAGTTGATGGCGCCATCCTTGTAGCGCAGACCACGCATGATTTTGGCCAGTTTATGGAGCTCGAGAATTGCACTCTCAACCTCGTCGAGAGCCTTCTGCGGAGCATCTCCTGCCTCAAAAGCATCTATCAGAGCCTGGGCCTCTTCGTAGCAGAGGCGGCGGTTGGAACAGATCACACTCTTGCCGAACCATTGGTTGAGGACCTCAGCTTTCTCATTCATCTCGAAGACGGCACTAAAACAGAGTTTTTCCTCATCCTGACGGAGCGAGCATACCTGGTTGCAGAGCACCTCGGGGAGCATGGGGATGGTACGGTCGACAAGATATACGCTTGTGCCACGCTCATAGGCCTCGCGGTCGAGGGCTGTTCCAGGTTTGACATAATAGCTTACGTCGGCAATATGAATACCGACCTCGAAATTGCCGTTAGGAAGCGGTTTGAAAGAGAGCGCATCGTCAAAATCCTTTGCGTCAGAAGGGTCGATGGTAAATGTAATGGTATCGCGGAAATCGCGACGCTGGGCCATCTCTTTCTTGGTGGGTTTCTTGATCTTGGACGCCTCTTTCTCTACCTCTTTGGGAAACTCGAGGGGAAAGTCGTATTCGGCCAGAATAGACTGCATCTCCACGTTGTTGTCGCCCGGACGACCGAGACATTTGATCACCTTGCCCACGGGGTTGTGCATATTCTCGGGCCATTCGGTCATCTCTACCAGACACTTGTCTCCGTCCTCTGCTCCACCCAGGTCACGGAGGGGGATAAAGAGGTCGACCACCATATTGCGGTTGTCGGGCAGGAGGAATGCAAAATCGCCCTTCTTGCTGATACGGCCCACAAAACGGGTCTTGGCACGTTGCAGAATCTCTACCACCTGACCTTCAGGCTTGTGGAGACGGCGCTGGGGAAACATCTGCACCTTTACCGTATCGCCATGGAGCGCATGGTTGGTATAGTTGGGCGCAATCATCACATCGTCGCGACCCTCTTCCTGCGGTATCACATAGGCTTTGCCCGTCTGTTTCATATCGATAGTACCGATAACGAAACTCTTGGGCATCAGGTCGTCGTTGATATGCTTGGGATTTATCTTGTATTTTCCACGTCCTTCTTCAATCAGAATTCCGTTCTCAGCCATTTCGAGGATGGTAACCTGTACCAGCTGGCGAGAAGCTTTGTCGTAGGCTCCCACGCGCGAAGAGATCTGTTTGTGGTTGAAGGCCGTAAAGGGGCTGTTGGCAAAAACTTTAAGAATCTTTGTTTTCATTATTATTTAATTTATTATGGTCTGGCTTATACATCGGGCTACCGGGGAGACGAATCCGGTAGCCCGACAGGAATAATTATTTCTCTATAACAGGCAGCTTGACAAAACCGCTACGGATGCTGAGGGCGGTAGGATCGGGGTCGCGGCCCATGAAATCGCGGAACATATCGGCAGGATGCTTGGTACCGCCGAGCGAGAGGATGGTGTTGCGGAACTGGCGGGCTGTAGCTTTGTCGAAAATACCATTACGCTGGAACTTGGTAAAGGCATCTGCGTCGAGCGCCTCGGCCCACTTGTAGCCGTAGTATCCGGAGGCATATCCGCCCGAGAAGATGTGGGAGAACGCGGTACTGGAGCAGCATCCGGGCTCGTCGGCCATAATCTTGATGGTATGCTTGGACTCAAACTCATCCACTCTTCCCTCAAAGGTGCCGTCGAGCGAATGGTAAGCCATATCGATGAGGCCAAAGTTGATCTGACGGATGCAGTTGTAGCCGGAGAGGAAGTTCTGCGAAGCCTTGATCTTCTCTACATATTCGGCAGGAAGGGTGTCGCCGGTCTCATAATGATGGGCAAAGAGGTTGAGGAATTCCTGCTCATAGATCCAGTTCTCCATAATCTGGGAGGGAAGCTCTACAAAGTCGCGCAGCACGCTGGTACCGGAGAGCGAAGGATAGGTCACGTCGGACAGAAGGTTGTGGATAGCATGGCCGAATTCGTGCATAAAGGTACGGACCTCGCTGAAGCTGAGCAGAGCGGGCTTGTCGCCTATAGGAGCCGTAAAGCTGCATACAATCTGAAGCACGGGTCGGTCGATTCCTGCCTGCTTGTAGGCGGGGAGATTGCTCTGGCTGCGGAAGTCTACCTTCCATGCTCCGGCACGCTTGCCTGCACGGGGATAGAGGTCGAGATAGAGCACACCCATTAGACGGCTGCCGTCGAGAACCTCGTAGGCCTTTACCATCGGGTCGTAGACCTGAATATCCTTATTCTCCTTGAAGGTGAGACCATAGAGGCGGTTGTAGAGTTCAAAGATGCCCTCGGTCACTTTGTCGGCCGCAAAATAAGGACGGAGCAATTCGGTATCGAAGGCATACTTGTCCTTGCGGCAGCGGTTGCTCCAATAGCTGAAGTCCCAGGGACGTATCTGCTCGTCAAATCCGTGGGCGATGGCATATTCCTGAACCTCGTTGTAGTCCTGGACAGCAACAGGGCTGGCATCGTCGATCATATTCTTAAGGAAAAGGCTTACCGTCTCGATGTTGCGGGCCATACGGTCGTCGAGAGCATAGGCGCTGTAATTGTCATAGCCCAACAGCTTGGCCTTCTGCGAACGGAGTTTCACAATCTGGCGTACAATCTCGTTGTTGTCGTGGTCGTTGCCACGGTTGCCGCGGGTATTGTAGGCACGATACATCAGCTCGCGGAGATTGCGGTTTTCGCTATAGGTCATAAAGGCAGAATAGGAAGGTCCCTGAAGGGTGAACACCCAGCCTTTCAGATTGCGTCGTTCAGCCTCCTGCTTGGCTGCAGCCAGAGCCTGGGGGGTAAGACCGGCCAGATTCTCCTCCTTGGTGAGATGGAGCGTAAAGTCGTTGGCATCGGCCAAAACGTTGACATTGAATTTCTGGCTCAACAGAGAGAGCTCTTCTTCGATAGCAGCAAAGGTCTTCTTGTCCTCGCCGCTCAGCAGAGCACCCGAGCGCACAAAACCCTTATAGGTAACCTCGAGCAGACGCATCTGTTCGGCATTCAGTCCCAGCGACTCACGGGCATCGTAGAGTTTCTTCACACGCTGGAAGAGCTTTTCGTTCAGGCTTATCTTGGAATAGTGGCGGGTGAGTTCGGGGGTAATATCCTCGACAATCTTCTGAATCTCGTCGTTGGTGTTGCACTCGTTGAGGTTAAAAAGCACGGCCGAGATCACCTCGAGTCTGCTTCCGCAGGTCTCCATAGCCACGATTGTGTTCTCAAACGTGGGCTCAGCCTTCTGCTTGGCAATCTTCTCTACAGCAGCAAGATGCTCTTTCATGGCAGCACGCATGGCGGGCTTGTAATGCTCGTTCTTTATTTCCTGGAAGGGGGGCGTATGGAAAGGAGTCTTCCACTCCTGTGCCAGCGGATTATTCTTCTGCCCCATAGCGGGAGCAACGGCTATAACGGTCATAAGAAGGAGAATTTGTAAAGTTTTCTTCATCAGATATACAATAATTAATTTCTTTTTGCGTTCTTGATAAAATAACTCAAAGTTAAAAATAATATTGTCTATAACATTAAAAAAACACATACAATGAAAAAGACATTCATCCTCTGTATGGCTGCTTTGGCGCTTTGCTTCGTATCCTGCAAAAACAATGAAGAAGAGGGCGCTGATCTTCAGCAGCAACGCATCGACTCTCTCCAACGTATCGTTGACGAGAAAGATGGCGCTATCGACGAACTCTTCGACCTCCTCACCCAGATCGAAGAGAACCTCAGCCTCGTTACCGACAAATACTCCAAAGTGCAGAATCTGCGCAACAGCGGCGTCGAAAACGGCAACGTAAAGGGCGAAATCCAGAATCAGATCTCTACCATCGAAGGCATGCTTGCCGACAACAAGGACAAACTTGCCAAACTCAACTCCAAGATTGCTGCCCAAGGCAAGGAGAACTCCAAACTCCAGGAGTTTGTTGCCAACCTCGAAGAGCGCATCGCCAACCAGGAAAACCAGATCTCTCAGCTTCTCACCGAACTTGAGCAGAACAAGGTCGTTATCCGCGGTCTGAACGAGAACATCAACACCCTCACCCAGAGCAACCAGGAGAAAGATGCCACCATCGCCCGTCAGGTTGCTGAGGCCAACAAGGCTTACTACATCGTAGAGAACGCCAAAGAGCTTGTAAAGAAAGGCATTACCAGCAAGTCCGGCGGTTTCCTCGGCATCGGCAAGAAGACCTCTACCTCTACCGATATGGCCACCGAGCATTTCACCTGCATCGACCGCTCCAAGGTTACCACCATCACCGTCAACAAGAAGGGTGCCACCATCCTCTCCAAACACCCTGCCGACAGCTACGAAGCCGTAATGGACGAGAACGACCCCAAGGTAACCGCCTACATCAAGATTCTCAACCCCTCCACCTTCTGGCGCCAGTCTCCCTATCTTGTAATCTCCTACAAATAAGGAATAACCCCACTCCCATACCTCAAGAGGATTGCCCCCCCTTTCCGGCAATCCTCTTTCCTTTTTCCGTGTCGCCCCCAGTCAAAAGCAGAGATGCCACCTGCAGCAAATTTCCGGCCCGTCTAAAAAAATTACCGTTCAGATACAATAATAACGCCACGCACGCGTTATCTACTAGTTAAATCATAATTGACTCATGTTACAACTTCAGTACATCAAGGAACACACTCAAGAAATTATTGAGCGCCTCCAGATAAAGAATGTTCAGAATGTAGAAG
>JAKSMQ010000052.1 GCA_024400565.1 Bacteroidales bacterium | reverse complement strand
TCACAAAGGCTCCTCAACCAGGAGACTCGCAATGGCGTTGGGCTAGTGAAGTCAAGATCAATGCCAACCATGTTGAGGCCATAACACCTTGGCTGCTCGACTGCACGCACGAACACCAAGGAACGCGCATCTTGATGTCACATCAGGTGATAGATGTATATGAGGATATAGAGCAAGTAACCAGCATGCTGGTTGCTCACGATAGGAAGGACAAAGAGTGACCCACTCCGGCGGAGAGTCACAAGAGTCAAGTGGGCCTGGAGAATAACCACCCCACCTCCAGGCCGAGTGCCGTAACATATACCCATCATATACTACAACTGCGTTGAAGCGGGAGCTAAAAAAGGTCGCTCTAGCTCACTTCATTTTAAGATTAAGTAACTGGACAATCCTCCATATATCACTCAGCACATGAATACCAACATTGACATAGATCCAACCAAACTCTTTGAGCTGACAGCATCAAAGAACGAGATCAAGAAAGGAAAGACTGATCGATATGGCGTCATCTATAGTGCCGATGGCAAAAAGCTATTGCACTGCACAAAGGACGCTCTAAAACTGAAACAATACACCATAAAGCCCGGCACAGAGATAATCTGCAATAGCGCCTTTGCCTGTTTCGAATACTTGCGCAAAGTTTCGTTTCCTGATGGGCTGAAGGCCATTGGCGATTCAGCATTCTTCGGTTGCCATCTTAGAGAGATCTCTCTTCCCGACAGCGTCGAGCACATTAGCCGACTAGCATTCGCCTGCATAACTGAGATTAAGGCCCTCAATATACCACGGAGTTTAAGATTCGTAGGTGACGAGTTCGTCAACTGCGACATACCGTCAATCCGATGCTCTTCGCCGAACTTCATTATAGAGGACGGCATCCTATACACCACCGACAAATCCGAGCTGGTTCGTGCCTTAAACCTCGAACACACCCATCTGCTAAAGATTCCTGAATCCGTACACACCATCCGAGACGGAGCCCTAAGTACCACTAGATTAGAGGAGATAACGATTCCCGATTCTGTAACCGTAATTGGTAACGGCGCATTTTCCAGTTGCTTATTGAACAAGGTCCAGCTGCCCAGCAAGCTGGAGCAGATAGGTGAATTTGTCTTTGGACTATGCGATTCCCTCAAACAGATTTCCATTCCCGAAGGCATCAAGGTTATTCCTAAACGTTCTTTTCTTTATTGCATCAACCTAACCGAAGTATCTCTTCCATCTACCTTGAAAGAGATAGCGGAAGGAGCCTTTTACAGATGTGCCAAACTGCAGAGAATAAACCTTCCCAATGGGCTGGAATCAATAGGAGCACACGCTTTTGGTAATTGCAAGAAGTTGACTGTTCCCAACCTGCCAAGGGTTCAAATCGACCCAACAGCATTTGCTGTCGAACCCAACCTAGACGGAGAAGCACCATCATAGATAACTTCTAAACATACATAACAAACCGAGCGGCAATGCCCAGAAAATGACAACTTCTATATAATCACCATATATTATTTCCGCAGTGGGGCATTTTATTTTATCGCAATTTTTGAACTGAATTTGTTGTATGGTACAATAACCTCAAACTGACCTTCGCTATATGTGCCCATCTCTTCTGGTAGAAAGAAGAATAGCAGCCCAGATTTGCATATCACAGGATTATATAATACTAGTTCTTTTTCAAAATCAGGATGCGGTATCCCACGATAGAACAATTCCAGACTGTCTCGGAGAAGTGCTCTTTTTCTTAGATAATCCTTGTCCCTGGCATCAACCTTCTTTCGGTCAAGTTGTTTCAAGACATAAGACATTATGCGCTTTCTGTCTGCCTCGTCCATAATATCTTCAAAGGTAATTTCCGCCCCTGTCTTTTTACTGAAACTACAATAGTAGGTACACTTCCAAGGATGCGTGTTCCCTAACGAATGATAGCTATATGCGCTATAGCTGATCGCTTCTGGCGATTCGTAGATCTTCTTTATTATTAGAGTATCATACTTATAGATCGTATCATATTTGTCATAGTCTGGATAGAGGGCTGCATCTTCATATATGGCCAACTTTTGCATTGTCTGGTAGAATCTTTCCAAACCAGAAACCACACGACTCCTCAAGGGAACATCCGAGATTCCGCTATGATACCATAGAACCTCTCCTATCCAACGAAAAAACTCTTCGTTATAGATAGAATCAATGTCGGGCACATCTGCATAAAAACTGTCAAGCACAATAATGGTTGGACCTTCAGTTTTTTCTGCAACTTCCTTATCAATAAGTTTTTCCTCCGGTAATCTCTCCGAGGGTTTGCATACCGTTAACAACGATATGGTGATTCCAACAAACAATATGAAAACATTCTTGAACATTCTTTGTAATAATCAAAGTGAATAATGTCGTCTAATATGGTAAGTCGAAGTCGCTGTGGTCAGGAGCATTATCGGGCTGGAGTTCAGGGTACCCGTGGATGTGTTGACGGTCAGGTTCGCCATACTTAGCTCTCCATGGACTGATAAATTCCTCCCAGAGTTCCACTATATCTTCTACATGTTTTAAGCATTGTGCATAATTGCTATAATCTCGGTTCTTCCATGAATTTGCCAAGAATTGATTTCTACTTCTACCAAAAAATTCACGCAGCAGGTCCAGATAATACCAATGAACTAATTTTTGATTCTCTGCCAGATGACGCTGCGCCACAGCGCCAAACGTCTTTGTCAACAGATCTCTCGTTTCAGCGCTTTTAGTCGATAGAGTGTTGAACAAAGCCCTGTCGGACTCCGTACCTAATGTCCAGATAGGATCTGCATCCTCGTCATAATAGCCGATATTTACAAGGTTTTCTACCATCAAACCCTTGCCAAAGTTGGCTATTTCCTGCCTATATTTTTCGTCGTTATTGCGAAACAGCGTGTCGATATCCTTACGAAGAGCTTCGTATTGTTCGATTAGTGCATCCATCTCGAGGCACTCCTCATGGGTGGCCATAGTCACAAAATTATTTGCTCCATTGTCGGTAAATCGGCAGTAAAGTTCCATCGCCTCATCGATGACAGATTTTTGTTTGTTCATATTTCTAAAAGTTAGTCCATTACATGTGAAGTGTACGAAAAGATGCTTCAAAACCACTTGCAAACTCGCAAACTCGCATATTTTATGGCGCAAGCATCCAGTCTATGGCAGAACGGATATGGATCGTTCTCCCCTCAATTTCAACATCCCGTGACTCCGCAAAGGCTATCAGCAGCAGGTTTTCGCAGTCCAACGCCGATGCTGCCGCCGCAAGAGCCGAAGTCTCTCTCTTAAATGTCTTTGGGGCATCGATATCGTATGACACCTGCACCAACATCTGTGCCCTGTTCTTGTCACAGACCACAAAGTCCACCTCCTTTCCCTTGGCGCTCGGCCGATAGTAGTAGATATCAAGATAGTCGTTAGCACAACGACGAAGTAGCTCTACAAACACAGCATTTTCAAGTCGCCATCCTATATTCTCAGCTGCCATAGAGTTCTCGCGGTTGTTCAGCAATCCCGGGTCTATACAGTACGACTTTGCCCCGCGCATGCGCTCCTTGCTCTTGAGCGAATGCCTCATCAGCTGACATAATAGAAAAGTCTGCTGCAGATACGACACGTATCTCTGAACCGTCTTGTCGGATAGGCCCAGCAGTTTTGACAATTCGTCATAGTTCACCTCCTGGCACGAGTTGCTGATCAGATGATGGGCTATCTTTCGCAAGGCATCAATATTGCGAATCCTGAAGCGAGTCTGGATATCCTTCAGCACGATGGCCTCCATCAAACTCTCCACATAGCCACGCTTGTTTCTCAGGTTCTGCATCTCAGGGAAGCCTCCGTCCCTGATGTAGTCCAAGAAGGCACGCTTCCTTTCCGCATCGGCCTTGGTAGTGACGCCCTTGGTATCAACAGAATGGTACTGGCAATATTCGGCAAACGAGAATGGAAACAATCGGATCTCATTATATCGGCCAGTCAGGTGGGTAGCCAGTTCGCCACTTAGCAGCTTGGCGTTGCTACCCGTGATAAAGATATGCATATTGGTGCGCAGCAGCCTATTGACGAACAGATACCATCCGTCCACATTCTGAATTTCATCCAAAAAAAGATACGGCACATCGCTCCCGTATAGCTGATACACACACGACAGCACCGTATTGAGGTCGGCCGTTTGCAGTTCTGCCAACCGGTCGTCATCCAGATTCACATAGGCATATCTCACACCTCGATCTCGGAGCACTTTGTGGCAGAGAGTCGATTTGCCACTACGCCTCACGCCGATGACAATCTGAGCCATAGAGCTATCAAATTCAAACAGACATTCTTCTCGTCTGTCCACCCAATTCTTAGACAGATAGCCTTCCGCCTCTTCCTTCTGCTCCGCAAGCACCTGTATTATAGTATTTTCACTTACCATACACTATACTCTTTGAAAGTGCAAAGATACATAAAATTCCGATAACTCTCAAAAAAATTGCTCCTAAATTCCGATAAATAATAACTTTCCTCCCTTCAAATTCCGATAAATAGCAACTTTTTCACCTCCGAATTCCGATAAATAGCAACTTTTCTTAACTCCGAACCAACTCTGACCTCCGAACTCCGAACTCTCCCGCTCCGAACTCCGAACTCCGAGTTCCGAACTTTTAACATGCCTCTTCATTGCAGAAAGTCAGTTCCTCAATGCTGGAATCTAATTCAAATAATTCGGTCATACTGTTAAAGGGAGCGTCCCAAACTTACATCAATGATGTCGCCATCGACATCTGCGCGAGAAAGTGCCATATCAATCAGGCTATCTTTGTCCGTTAGATCATTAGGGCCAATAGCAAAAGCAGTATGGTGCTCGAAAGTTGTTCCATTATGTTCGGTTTCGGATGTCACTTCTACAGAATAGCATCCTGCTATCTTTGGATGATGGCTGATATCTTGTATTTCATTTGATAATCGCTCAGCCTCTTTTAGATCTTCCAATATACGCTGCTTTAGCATGTTGGCTTCTTCGCTCAAGCTGCGCATTTCTGATATATAACTGCGATAAAGGGTCTCTATTTGCGTGATGTTGGCATTCTTAAATGCCGTAGCAGCCTTGTCATCCCATACGTTAAACACCAGAGTGTTAAGTCGATCCAACATAGTAAATCGATTCTCAAAATCTTCTATTTCTCGTAAAAACATGACTCCTGGTTATTTTATCTTTATGTTTACAGCCTGTTCAAGAGATTGCGCGAACTGCATTAAGAATCTGTTGCTATTGTCAAGAAGCGATATCGTTTCGCGAGCATAAGTACTTGTTGTCTGGCCCATTCTTTCCATCTTGGCATGAAAATCCTGAACATCTCGGCGGATTTTATTTGATAATTCCTCCAGTTCATCCATTTTGGACTCTGCCTTTCTGTCAGAATATCCAATCACTTCTCTGGCAAATTCCCCACATTCGTTGGTTGCGTAATTGTAACGGCTCTCTAAGTTTTCACATACTCGCTGTGATGAACTTACCATACCAGTCACTCCGTCAACGCTGCTATCAATATCATGCACTATTTCCCTCAGTCGCTTGTCTATCAAGGCCCCACCGCCCATCGTGAAAGCCTTATAATCTTGTAGCCTTGATATGTAGGCTTGCAGGAACTCAATCTGCTTTACATTAATATCTTGCGCCATGCTACATTATCCTTATATACGAATATTACTTGCTTCTTCCAGTTTGTCGCAATATCTTGTGATATATCTAGAGAATTGTTGCATTTGTTGGGAGATTTTGTCTATTTCTGACTTGCTTCTTTCCAACTCTTCCATAAAGGTACGGGCCTGCCCATCCTCCCAGTTGTCGCAAGCATGATGCATATCATTGGCAAGGTGTGTGATAAGGTTGGTAAGCGCGTCGCCTGCCATATTGAGTTTTCCGCCAAACTGTCGTAGTTCCGGTATGTTTGTAACGCCTATTCCTGACATAATTCTTTGTTTTTGAAGGATTATTATTAAGTTATTTATTTTCTATCGTTGGTAGCATGTATGGTGTAAAAAGGTTGTATCGGTCTTTTATTGAGTCGTAGTAATATGCTCTGAGTCTGTCCGGATTGGTCTCCAGTTTCTCTAGCCTTATCTCTGAGGGAAGCATCATTTTTCCACCCACAGTATCATCTGATCGCAGAAATATACAGTGATGGAAACGACTATAGACATCTCTTTGTGCGCTAAATGAATCCATGAATAGGTATCGGCTGGGCTTTTCTATCTGCATCACTGTATGTATTCCCATTTTCGGACCTTTGTCGAGTATGTAATTAAATGCCTCACGTACTTTTTTGATATCCGAACGTTTCTTGTCGCTAACGGGGTAAATCTGATTAATTAACGAAAGCGATTTTTCAAATTCCCCTTTTTGCACTGCTGTCAAATCCTGGCCCGCGCCTTCTGGTTCCAGCAACTCGTCGTTGAATAGTTCTGTAAAGTGTTCTTGTCCTATTATAGTCAGAATTGTTGGTCGCGCATCATCTGATGCAATATCATCGCATAGTTCTTTTATGCATCTGAGACGGCCTTTCTCACCCACCACCTCACACATGTTCGCCTGATCCATCGCCTGCAGTATGTCTTTATAGGCGGCACCTCTTTCATCAAGACAGTCGAACACTACAAACCGGTAGTTCAGCCCATTTATCCTGCTGGTCATCACCAGTGAGTAGAGTGTGTCTATTGTGGTGCGGGTCAGCGGCTGCACATCATCATCGTTAATTCCCATCAGAAGGATGTTTTCGCTGCTCCTTCGTTTCAGCCAAAACGACAAAGGCTCCAGATCGAGGCTTATTTTCTGTCCTGGCGAAGCCACCACCAGTCCGTCTCCTCGTCTTGCTGCTTCTTCTGCCACTTGCTGCGAGAACTGAAAGTTTAGCGATCCACTGAAAAACACCTGTCCGTTAGAATTGTGATTCTCAGCTTTCTTGACAGCAGCAGCAAGCAACTGTTGTTGCATCTCGCCTTTCTGAACAAAATTAAATGTAAACAACTTATCCTCTTCTGCTCCCTGGTAATAGCACAAACCTCTTCCCTTTTCCATCTGCGACACTATCTTCTCGGTGGCCACCCTATTCTCCTCGGGCACCAATCTTAGGGCATCGGCCGTTCTGCAAGGCAGTATGTAGTGTTCCGATATCTGGTTTAGGATATCTTTGCCCAGCAATGGCGCATTGGCAAGCGACTGGGTGGCAAGCAGCAGATGCACGCCATAGGCACGGCCTTCTTGCGCTATTAGGGCCAGGGTGTCCAGCATCTCATATTGTAGTCCGGGGTTCTTTACTCGTTCCGCGAACAGGGTCTGGCACTCGTCGGCAATCAGTATGATCTGGGGTATCCGTTCTCCATAATTCCTGGTGTTGTATTCATCCACATCGCTTGCATCGGCTGCAGCCAACAGGCGCTGCCGGCCCTCCATCTCTCGCTTCAGGTCGCGAATCACTTCGTAGGTGATGCGCTCATCTGCCCTGTCTGCCAACAAGGCTCGCACATGCTTCACCTCTCTATAGCAGTTAAACTCCACTCCTTTAAAATCCATCAGATACAGCTTCAGATCCTCTGGCTTATAGGCGGTGATAAGGCTTAGGATGATGTTGTGCAGAAAGCGCGACTTTCCCGATCCCGTGGCTCCTATTACGAAAGCATGGTAATGCTGCAGATTCACATCCATCCTGAAACTGAAAGGTTTCTTGTCGCCGGTGTAGCCGATCGGCACATCCATGTTCGACATCAGTTCTGGATATTGGGCCTCGGCCACAGCCTTCCAGTCCTGATTCTGGACATGGCGTTTCTTTGCCTCTTCGGCAATATAGGCAAACGCCGCCTTGCTCCATTCTGGATTGTTGGCCACCGAGACTGTGCGCACGTCGGCTCCTTCCTGCCCCTCGAAATCATTGATCTCTTTGGCGTTGATCTGCTGATAGACCTCCGGGTGGTTTTTGAATCCGTCCCTACCCGTGCGCTGGGGCAGTTGGCTGGCATCGTCCAGCACAAAGAAATAGGTGCCGTTCTTGTTGCCGGTCAAGAAATAGGGGAGCAGCTGGCTCTGCACACGATCCTCCTGGTCTTGGGTGCATGGCAGCACTACCACGAGTTCATACACACCGATAATCTCGTGCTGCAATTCGTTGTAGTCCTCCTGATTGGTGAACCCTGTGGTTCTTGCATCCGACTCCACATCGTCCTTCAGCCTCGACACCAGTCCCATCAACCCCTCGTAAGAGGTGATGTAGCTGAACAGGTTCGATGGAAGATTGGTGGTCAGGAACATGGAGTAGCCTTTGTTGCTCAAGTCCACAATGTCCAGATGCACCTTCTGTATCGGGAATGCCAGCAGGATGGTCATCAGCATCTGGTTGAGCGCGCTGATAGATTTTTTCAGCGTAGCCTCGTCCTGATAGGAGAATATAAAGTTCTTCTGCTTGTTGGTCTTGGTCTGCCATTCTACCCAGTTAGGGGTCACAAACAAGGCTCCGCCTGGCTGGTGGTTCTGTATTCTGTCCCTGTATGTGGACACAGGAATGAACGGCAGGATGATACGCGACCTGGCCCTCTTCCCGATAATAGAGATAGTATTGGCGGCTGAGCCCGACAGGTTGATGGGAGTGACAAGAGGGTCGCCATCGCCCAGATGGTCAAACTGGGGCAGAAGTCGCTGGTAGCATTTGGCGGCTTCTGCATTCCACTCCTCTTGCGTCTTGGCCGGAATCGCCGACAGCGAAGCCATATAGGCTTTGACAATGGCTGTTAAGGTATCGAGTATCATCGTTGATTTGTATTATCCGCTAACACCTGTTGCGAAGGTATTTTCCAGAAATATTAGATTTGACTTACTATATGATTGATTTTGTCCTCGGGCGTAGAACTTCCAATCTGTTTCTTCCAATAGCCGAGGGCCCTCCCACTTGTAAAATGATAGAAAAAATTCAGTTTTCTTGCCACAGTGGTTGGCACCCGTTTATAGACGCCCTTCCCCGAACATAATACCACAATATCACTATACCCCATAGCGCCCAGACAGTCCAGTTCCTTTTTCAAAAGGCATAGTGAACTATCCTCAAAACCAGGGTTCTTCCTCTTGCCAAACATCTGGTTGATCGTGTGCCCGCAAGCAAACAGCTTCGATAGGTCTGTCAGATATACATCGTAGCCTTTTTCTTCATGAATCTGGCCAATCAGATCCGCCATAAACTGTGTGGCTGAATATTTGATGTTTGATGTGGGTATTATCGATTTTGTCAGATGATAGGCATACGGTGTGCCGATAATTGTTGCCTTTTCACCCGGATATGGGTTGTTGATGTAGGCACCTGCAGTTTTGAAGTACTGATCAGTGGGATTCCGGTAGGGGTCCTGACCTAATATCACCACAAGCTTTTCCGACTGCTTTTTCTCGTTTGCGGGAATCAGCACGGGGATATCTATACCATACAGCTGCGTCGGTAGCTTTGGAGCGAGTTGGCTACACGATGAAAGAGTGGAATCACAATTGTGGAACAGCCCTTTGTTAAAGTTGCCCACCGCATTGTTGAACCCACCTATGCCAACCTTAAAAAAGTTTTCTATCAATGTCTGTGTTGGAAATTTCATCATAATTATATAATTGTATTATTTAATCAACCTTTATTTGTTTATTGAAATATTCTTGCCATCTCAGTGAAAATGTCTTATACTCTCAATGTTTCATTTCTTTCTGTATTCGCTCTAGCGAATCTTTCGCAAAAGGACTTCCCTGCTCGTCAGCCTTGGTGTACCATTCCACCGCCTTGTCGTAGTCTTGAGCCACACCGCGGCCGTAGTGATAGCACTCGCCTAATTTATACTGCGCACCAGCATATCCCTGCTCGGTAGCCTTGGTGTACCATTCCACCGCCTTGGCATAGTCTTGAGCCACACCGCGGCCGTAGTGATAGCACTCGCCTAATTGATACTGCGCACCAGCATGTCCCTGCTCGGCAGCCTTGGTGTACCATTCTATCATCTTATCTGTGTTTTTAGCAACACCTATACCCTCTTCATAACATTTGGCTAGCTTGCACT
>JAKSMQ010000051.1 GCA_024400565.1 Bacteroidales bacterium | reverse complement strand
ACGTCCCACGTCGTGAGAGAAAGTTGGTACTTTTGCAAACGATTTCGAAGTCAAACCTCACCAACCATCAATCCCCAAAAACCTATGAAAAACTCCTGCTGCTCCTGGTCGCTCTTTAAGACAAAAACATAGATAAACCTCCTTTGAAGGGGCTTCTTTTCTGAAGCTGCTCCGCATCTTCGGCAACCATGAGCTCACCTTTGCCGAAGAGCAAGCTCTCCACCAAAGCTGACCCCACAGCCGCCCAGCCCCTTCAAAGGCGATAAACCAAAATAAACCCTGGTCGCTGGTTGGCATTAGCAGTTAGCCGTTGACTTCGAAAAACAAATCAAACCCCACAAATCCCGGCCTTGCGGGAGAAGGCGTTAAGAAAATGAGTGCGTAGGCCGTTAAGAAGTTCAAACTGTCTGAACAGAGGCTTGGGAGAGATAAGAACCAACGACGAAGGCTGGAAGAAAGGGAAACGCAACGACACAGGACGAAGGTGTGAGTTTTTGAACTTTAGGACTTCGTGCTCATTTTTAGCCTTCGGACGCTCAGCCTTGAACTCTTTGCTTTTATTCTCCGGCTTCGCCTATCGCAAAGCCCCACCGGGGCTTCGCTTCACTCTTTCAAGACAGAAATGAAAGGGAAAACTTCAAGAGAAAGAAATGAAAAACTTTAAGAGAGAAATGAAGGGGAAAGAATTAATTCCGAAAAGAGACTTCAAAACATCCTATGCAAAAAATCCCAACAAAAATCATTTCTATCCCCCAAAAAGAAAGAGTCACCTCCGGGTGGAAGGCGACTCTGAAGGGATATCTGAAAAGGGAGAGGAACGCTTACATTCCCATAGTCTCTTCGATTTCTTTGACGGTCTTGGGAATGGGCTTGCCAAGCACACGGCAGCCATCCTCGGTTACGAGAATATCGTCCTCGATGCGGATACCGCCAAAGTCTTTCCATTTCTCGAGCTCGTCGAAGTTGACAAAGTCCTTGTTGGTGCCTTCGGCATGCCATTTGTCGATAAGGGCGGGCACGAAGTAGGCGCCGGGCTCGTCGGTAATAACGTAGCCGGGCTGGAGACGGCGTCCGCAACGAAGCATGTTGAGGCCGAACTGGGTGGAAGGACGGGTCTCGTCGTCGTAGCCCACATTGATCTGGCCGTAGTTCTCCATGTCGTGAACATCGAGGCCCATCATGTGGCCAAGGCCGTGAGGCATGAGGAGAGAGTGAGCGCCGTTGGCTACGATGTCGTCGACATTACCCTTGAGGATTCCAAGGTCTTTGTAGCCCTGAGCAAGGATGCGGCTGGCGGCGGTATGAACCTCCTGATAGGTGATGCCGGGACGGGTGATGCGGATGGCCTCCATGTTGGCGGCAAGAACCAGCTCGTAGATGGTGCGCTGGCGGTCGGTATAGTGTCCGCCGACGGGAACGGTACGGGTAATATCGCTACAGTAGTGGTTGGCAGTCTCGCAACCGGCATCCATTACGAGAAGGCGTCCGGGGGTGAGCTTGTGGCTGTAGCCGTGGTTGTGGAGTATTTCGCCATGGGTGGTCATGATGACGGGGAAGGAGAGGGGACCTCCGGCCATCTTGGCTGTGCCTTCCATAAAGCCGGCCAGTTCGTATTCGTAGCGGTCGCAGGTGGCCATCTTCATGGCTCCTACATGCATGTCGTAGGCGGTAGCAATAGCACGTTCGATGTCTTCGATCTCTTCGGCGCTCTTGATGGCACGCTGTTTTACGCAGGCCAGGATGAGTTCCATGGAGGCATAGCGGCATACTCCCTCCTTCTTGATGCTGAGCAGGGCGCCGAGCTGGTTGAGGTTGTCGGCACGATAGGGGGGGAGATAATGGATTTTGCGGGCTTCTCCGATGGTTTTGATGCAGAGGGTCTGCAGGTCGGCGAGAGAGCCGCTGTTGTCGACGCCTACCGAGGCAGCCTGATCGGCTACGGAGGGCATGGGGCCAGTCCAGATGATGTCGTCGATGTCGATATCGTTGGCGAAGAGATAGTCCTTGCCATTGTCGCAGTCGAGCACGCCTACGAGGTCGGCATGCTGAAGGCCGAAGAAATAGAGGAAGGTGCTGTCCTGGCGGAAAGCATAGGTGTTGTCGGTGTAGTTGAATGGGGCTTCGTGATTGCCTAAAAGAACGATGAGGCCATGGCCTACATCTTTGCGCAACTGTTCGCGGCGAGCTTTGTAAGTCTCTTTACTAAACATAGTTATAGTGTTTTTGTGATTATCTTTGACGGGATTTCGATTTGCAAAAATACAAAAAAGATTTCAAATAGAAGCCACCATATCGTTTTTTTTTCTTACTTTTGCAATTCCTACAGGTATCTGCGGCCGAGGGTCGGGATATGGCTAACTCGCTGAGAATTGAGCTGTTTTGAAAGGAATCCTCTCGCCGTAAACCTGAAGGAATGGTAAGTGTATTATAAAATAAACCTACTATAACACAAAATTATTTGACAAAAATGAATGCAAATCAATACAAAATGAACCCTAACCGCCTGGTGGCTTTTCTCGAAAAACCTGCCAGCCAGTTTACCAAAGCCGATATTCTCCGCGTTATCGAGGAGTTCAATATCGAAATGGTCAACTTCCGCTATCTGGCCTATGACGGCAAGCTGAAGACCCTCAACTTTGTTATCAACAGCTACGAGCATATCGACGAGGTTCTCACCAGCGGCGAACGTGTTGACGGCAGCAGTCTCTTCCCCTTCTGCGAGGCCGGCAACTCTGACCTCTATGTAATACCCCGTTTCCGTACGGCTTTCCTCGATCCCTTTGCTCAGATTCCTACCCTCGATATTCTCTGCAATTTCTACACCAAGGACGGCATGCCTTTTGATATGGCTCCCGAATACACTCTTGCCAAAGCCGGCAAGGCTTTCCGCGAGACTACCGGCGGCATGGAGTTTGAGGTGATGGGCGAACTCGAATATTATGTTATCGGCGACAAGGATCCTCTCTATATGCCTGCCGACCAGAAGGGCTACCATACCTCCCAGCCTTTCTGCAAGTTTGAGGACTTCCGTACCAATGCCATGAAGCTTATCGCTGAGAGTGGCGGACTCATCAAGTACGGTCACTCCGAGGTAGGAAACTTCTGCGTGGGCGACACCATGTATGAGCAGAACGAGATAGAATTCCTTCCCACCACCCTCGAAGATGCTGCAGACCAGCTTGTTATCGCCAAGTGGATTATGCGCGAACTGGGCCATCAGTATGGCATAGCCGTGACCTTTGCTCCCAAGATTACCGTCGGTAAGGCAGGTAGCGGCATGCACGTCCACACCCGCGTAAGCAAGGACGGCAAGAATATGTATGTGGGCGAGAATGGCCTTAGCGATACCGCTCTCAAGACTATGGCCGGCATTCTCAGCCTGGCCGGTTCGCTTACCGCCTTCGGCAATACCAACCCCACTTCCTACTTCCGCCTGGTGCCTCATCAGGAGGCTCCCACCAATATCTGCTGGGGCGACCGCAACCGCTCGGCAATGGTACGCGTACCCCTGGGATGGACCAAGGGCAGCGGCAACATGATGGCTCATTGCAATCCTCTCGAAGCTCAGACCGAGGTCGACTTCTCGCACAAGCAGACTATCGAGCTCCGTACTCCCGACGGTAGCGCCAATGTATACCTCCTCCTGGCAGGTATGACCGTAGCAGCCCGTCACGGCTTTGAAATGCAGAATGCCGTTCAGTATGCCAAGGACCGTTACGTAAGTGTAAACATCTTCGACCACGAGGACGTGCTGAGCCGTCTCGACGTGCTTCCCGACAGCTGTGCCGCCAGCGCAGACCTGCTCGAGAAGGACCGTGCCATCTACGAAGAGAAGGGTATCTTTGACGCCCGCCTCGTCGACGGCATTATCAAGGACCTCCGCTCGTTCAACGACCGTACGCTCCGTGCCGACCTGGGCAACGACAGCCAGAAGATGCTCGAGCTGGTGGAGACCTTTATCCATTGCGGCTAAGAGTGGAAAATGTGTTTTTGGGAAAAAGAATCCTGAATTCGGGTTTTCCCGAAACATTTTTTACTACTTTTGCATCGTCCTCCGAAGACCGGAAGAATCGGAACAATTGAAGAAAGAAAACTTTATAACAAAGAAAATAAACAATTAATTAATCTTTAAAAAACAATTTAACATGAAAAAACTTCTTTTAGTAGCTTTCGTAGCTGTATTTGCTTTCGCAACCACTTCCTGCAAGAAAGAAAAAGGTTTAGACGGTACTACCTGGAAATATCACATGTCTGAAACCGAAACCATTCAGGGTATGGTTATGTCTGTTACCATGGATGCAACCCTCAACTTTGTTGACGAGACCAATGGTACTCTGGCCATAGATGGCGAAATGGCTATTGACGGTCAGGTTCTCGACAAGAACAGCTCCACCGAGAAATTCACCTACACTTTCGACAGCGAAACCGGTAAGGGTACTATGACCAATGTTGTAGAGAATGCTAACGAGCAGGCTGAGACCATCGAGTTCACCAGAACCGACGACACTCACATCTCTATTGTTGCTGAAGGCCAGTCTATGGTATTCACCAAAGAATAATCTTTATCTATAAGATAATGAATGAATAGTGGGCGAAATGCCCGCTATTCGTTTTTTATCGTACTCTGATTTATCTTACCTGTAAAGAGAAATGATATACAGACTTGATCCTGAATATGTCGGTTTTCCCAACCCTGAAGAGGCAGAACCCGAAGGACTGATAGCCATAGGTGGCGACCTCAAGCCAAAACGGCTGCTGGAGGCTTACTGCTCGGGCATTTTTCCCTGGTATAACGAAGGAGAGCCGATACTGTGGTGGTCGCTCGATCCGCGTATGGTGTTGCCCGTAGCTGACTTCCAGCCCAGGAAGAGTCTGCAACGGGTGGTACGTTCGGGCAAGTTTGAAGTTCGTATCGACACCTGTTTCGAAGAGGTGATGCGCAGCTGTGGCTCTACGGTACGCGAAGGACAGGATGGCACGTGGGTGACCGAAGAGATGGTAGAGGCCTATGTCCAGCTCCACAAGATGGGTTTTGCCCATAGCTTTGAGACCTTTCTCGACGGCGAACTGGTAGGCGGTCTCTATGGAGAGAGTATCGGGGACTGGTTCTTCGGCGAGAGTATGTTCCATCTCGTCTCCGATGCCTCGAAGGTTGCCTTCTGCCGTATGATAGACTTCTGCCGTATGCATGGTCTCCGTATGGTTGATGCCCAGCAGGAGACGAAACATCTCTTCTCGTTGGGCGCACGCCCCATTCCGCGTAGCGATTATCTCCAGCAGCTCTACGCCATGCCTCAGGACCGTACGCTCAGGTATTACTGGCGCAATAACAGCGTGGCACTTCTTCTGGGAGGCAATCAGGGAAATGTCCGGCTCATTATGGATCTTGCCGTCGAGATGTTAGAAGACGAATTGGGCTACGTTTGCCTCGAGTCCTCGTTCTATGAGACCGAACCCTGGGGCGATTTTGCCGAGGAGAATCCTCAGCCGTTCCTCAACAAGGCCATTATTGTCGATACCGACCTCCCGGCATCTGAGGTCCTTCGCCACGTTCTTGAAATAGAAGCCCGCCTGGGACGCAGCCGCAATCCCGAAGCGCAGGGCTATACCTCCCGCCCCATCGATATTGACCTTATCTTCTATAACACACAGGTGGTCTCCGACCCCAGTCTCACTCTTCCTCATCCCCGTATGCATCTGCGCCGTTTTGTTCTCGAGCCTCTGGCCGAGATTATCCCCGGCTATGTGCATCCCCAGTTCAAGAAAACCGTCGTTCAGCTATTGGCTGAATGTCCCGATACCTCTGTCATACGCAAGCTGGCCGAGTCCTAGAAGACAGGACGGCCCTCTCCGGTCAGAGATGCCTTTTGCAATTAGAATAATACCATAACCGATCTTTAATCTTTAATATCTGCAACAATGAAAAAACTCCTCCTGGTAGCATTTGTAGCCCTGTTCGCATTTGTATTCTCCTCCTGTTCCAAGGAAGAGTCGCTGGCCGGTACGGAATGGGTGTTCAACAGAACCGAAACCGTTACGGATAATGGTCCGACTTTCAACATCAAACTCCATATGACCCTTTCCTTTGTCGACGAAACCAGAGGCAAGATGGGTACAGACTACGAAGTGTCGGTAGAAGGACATCTGATTACGTCTGACTCGGGTCAGGCTGACTTCAACTATTCCTTCGACGGCAAGAAGGGAACCATTACCAACATCCCTTCCGAAGCAGGCGAGGAGGCCTATACCATAGAGTTTGAGCGGACCGACGAGTCGCGCATCACCTTTACTCAGGATGGTCTTATCTACACCTTTATCAAACAATAGTCCTATGAAATCATCCTTACTCTGTCTCTTGCTGTTTGCCTTGAGTGTTGCGGGCTATGCCCAGAACTACACGCCATTCTATTCGGGAGTATGTCTCGAAAAGGTGTTGCCTCCGCCCCCTTCCATAACAGATGCACGCTATTTTGACGACTGGACTCAATATCAATGGGGACTTAGCGTGCGTTCGACCCAACGTGGTGTTCAGGCTCGCGAGGATGCCTTTCTCAATCCTGAATATTTCATGAAACGCTTTTCGCCTGCGCCCCATCGCGAGCTCTCGGTAGAGAAGTATCCTGTACTTGCCGATCTTATGGCCCGTACCCATGCTACGGAGTGGACCAATAATGCAAGCGTAAAGCGTCATTATCGCCGTCCTCGTCCCTATCAGCAATTTGCCGATTCAACCCTCGTCCCTGAGCATGTTAACCTTCACGATTCGACGAGCTACCCCTCGGGACATACGATGGTGTCGTGGATGGAAGGTCTCGTGCTTTGTGTTATCGCCCCCGAGTATACGGAAGAGATTATGCAGGTGGCCTACGAGTTGGGACAGAGTCGTGTAATAGCAGGCTATCATTATCAGAGCGATGTCGACGCGGGTCGTCTTTGTGCCAGCATCCTCTTTGCCCGTATGTGTAGCAATCCGGATTATCTTGCCTTGCTGGAGAAAGCGAAGGCAGAATATAAACGAAACGCCAGAAAGTAGTCGTGGATTTGCCCCGGCAAACAGGAAAGGGGATAGACGACGTGCGCCCCAGGCCGAATCAGGATAGAAAAAATAGTTAAATAAAAGGCTTCCTGCTGGCAGGTCTATAATAAAAAAGCCTTACTCCCGTTAAATAAAAACAAGATTCATATAATTAATTAGAAAATAATAGTTATGAAAAAAGTATTGCTTCTTCTGGCTGCAATGGTCAGCCTTATGTCCTTTAACTCATGTCAGAAAGAGAAGGATCCTACTCCCGACAATCCAAGTGGTATGGATTTAAAGAACTTCCGCTATCTCAGTTTCGAAGCGCTCAATACAATCTGCGACTATTGGGGTATCTATTTTGCATCAGGCGATCTTGCAATCAACGAGAATTACGAATATACCGGTACAGGCGTATATCTTGGCGTAGGTATTTATTGCCGCGAAGAGGGTGGTCTGTCTATTCCCAACGCTGGCGTTTATAATATTGAAGATGGTAGCGGACATGGTATCATAGCCCGTATTGAGCCTTATGTAGATGGGAAATACCAGGAAGGAATGTACCGTCTTAGTCAAGACTCAAAGGCTACTATTTCCTATCCTACCGCAACTACTTTTACTTTCAGTCTGAAAGGCTCTGTGCTGGAGTATGGCGATGGAGATCAGGTGTTGAATAGCTATCCTATCGACTTTACCTATAGCGGCGACCTCAACGTGCGTCCTTATCCTAACAACAAGTAAGATAAGAGCATTCGTCTCGGGGGCGCTTGTTCTTTGTGGCGTATTGCTCCGTTGTAGAGGCAGAATCGGAACGTGAATAAAAATCGCAATTGTAGGCGAATAGCTGACTGGTAACAGGAGGGTTTTCAAGACTCGTTGCGTAATTGATAAAGTATCAGAACTATACTTATGGATAATAAGACGATCGACGACCTGGTGAAGTTGAAGGATCTGTTCGAAGCAGGTATAATAACCCGAGAACAGATGGAACAGGCAAAGGCCCGAATCCTTGGTTCTGATACTACGCAGACCGTTATGGAGAAATCAGCTGGGCGTTCTCAATCTGCCGGCAATATCACGAGATCCGTGTCGAACTCTTTTTTCAACAAGCCGGTTTTTTGGCTTGTCGGAATAGTTCTCATCGTAGCAATTGTTTTACTCTTGAAATTCAAAAAACAAGACCAGGAGATAATTCTGCCTCGGAATCTTACTGTTGACGTCAATGGCGTAGAGCTGGAAATGGTAAGAATCGACGGCGGCAGATTTATCATGGGAGGTACGCGCGACGATGTCAAATACGAAGATAACGAGCTCCCAAGCCACGAGGTTTCTGTTGATACATTCTACATGTCCAAGTTCGAGGTTACGCAGAAACTCTGGAAAGCTGTGATGGGTTACAATCCATCAGGTTTTGTCGGCGACGATCTGCCTGTAGAGAATGTCAGCTGGGACGATTGTCAGCAGTTTGTCAGCAAACTCAGCCTTCTTACCAATCACACATTCCGTCTGCCTACAGAGGCTGAGTGGGAATATGCTGCCAAAGGCGGTCCTGTTCAGAAGGACTTCCTTTATGCCGGAAGCGACCAGCTCGACTCCGTGGCGTGGGCTCCATCCAACAGCGGCGGCTGTACTCACCCTGTGGGAAGTAAGGACAGTAACACTTGTGGTCTTTATGACATGAGTGGTAATGTCTATGAATGGTGTTCTGACATCTACGATTACTATTCGTCACTTCCTCAAGACAATCCGAAAGGGCCAACCTATGGTACCAATCGGGTCTTTAGAGGTGGCAGTTGGAGGTATGCCGATAAGTTCAGCCGGGTAACCTTTCGTGCCTATACCCCTGCTTCAGGCCGCTATCCTAACCTCGGGTTCAGATTGGTCATGGAAGTATCTGCTCTTGACAGCACAAATACAGCAGAGCAGTCAGCCGATACTCGCCCTCCTTTTGAATTGACCGAACAGCACTATAAGGCTACTCACTACTACAAGGCTTCCAAGGCTGCCTATAATCTGTACAGCGAAGCAGAGTTTGATATCGACTGGCCTGTGGTATCCTCAGAATGGGATCTCTCCAAACTCTACCGTTCTATCGGCAAAGGCAAAATTCTGAATAGTCCGTATGACCTCGTGTCATTATTCGAGAATGACATGTTCCCTTCCAGGCTTTGGAAAAGAGTTGGTTCGCCAGGAGAATCTGATGAGAATCTCTTTGAAATTGATGACGATGATTATTTCGGGGCTTTACCTTATGGAATTCACGGAGATCTGCGTCTGAAACAGATAATGTTCAATAAGGATAGAGGGTATCTGGCTTATCAACTGTCGGATTACACTTGTGGAGGTTCGGGATTCGGGGCCAGTTGTGGAGAGCTAAATTTGATTTATATTTACGACTTCAAGAACGACCATATGGTTACCTTAAACGATGTGTTTCGGTCCGATGCCAAATCCTCAATTATCAACCTCCTGAATAGTCGTGCCTTGCCCAAACGCGAACGAATGAGCGACGAAAAGGCAAAGCGTGTTCCCGAGCAGTTTTACATCGAAAATGGAATATGCTATTTCATCTTTGACAAATACGAGATAGGATGTGGCGCAGAAGGGGCTATAGAGTTGGGCTTGCGATTGTCGGACTTAAATCCATATTTCACAGACTACGGTCGCTCCCTCTTCTACTAGCACGATTTAAGCTACTACTTGAATTTTACCTAAGAGGGTGACTTACTAAAGCCATTTGTATCGAGCCAAGAGGACTTCCGGCAGGTAATTTTAGGGACTCAAAAGGCATACTCCTCCTCCTAAATTCAATCGTTTGCATCAGACAATAAAACTCCATTTTTTTTCGTTATTAAATAATATCACTCTCACTCCGTTATGGCAAATCCACTCAGAATCGAAGACGGTGCTTACAGGAAATCATTTACAAAGATACTCATTTTTAGTCACTTGACCAAACTTTTAAAGTTAAAAATGTTTAATTAAAATATTAATAATCAAATTGTTGAACTAAAAAGTTCCGAAGTATTGCATTCAACAAATGTGAATAAAAATAAAGGTTTTGCTGGAACTTATAAAAATGAACAAGGAAAATTATGTGGAATTTCCACAGGGTGCCTACTGAGGTTATAGCCCATTTTATAATGGAATAGAACTTCCTGCCATTTCGAATTATCCATACGCATACACTGTATATAAAATCTATGCCCAACAGACGATATCCGTTTATTTGTTTTTACAAAAGTAGCACAAATGAAAACAATCCCTAATTCCTCAAA